>NZ_QLTL01000002.1:0-425454 GCF_003269045.1 Pseudomonas sp. URMO17WK12:I7
ATGTAGGAGCGGATTTATCCGCGATGCGCCGCGCGGGCGGCGCTCGATCTCACAGGCGCTGAAGATGTTGTGGCAGGCATCTGGTAGCCCTGATGCCATCCAACCCAATGGCCAAGCCTGCTTACCTAAAACCCGATAAATGCGTAGTAGACCGGCGCCTCGGCAGTGGTTTGCAATCCCAGCGCCTGCAAGTCATCCACCAGCTCAGGCTGCTCCACGTGCAACGTCCACCGGGTCCCGGTCTCAGCTGGCTGCTGCGTCAGCGCCCCGACAAAGGCCGCCATCTCAGGCAGATAAGCGGTAAACCCATTGCCCTTGAGCGCGCTGGTGGTCATCCCCAACGCCTCGCAGATGGCCACCTTGGCCGAGATATCATCGCGATCCGCCTGCCGTGAAGCCTGCACCAGCGCCAGTAACGCCGGGTCCACCGGCAGTGCGCCATGGATCAGCTCGGGCCCTTGCTCCCAGGCTTCGGGCGGGCAGTCCTTGTTCTCCGGGCGCAGCGGAATATGCGGGTTGATCTCTACCGGATAGATGCGGCAGACCAGCGGTCGGCTTTCATAGATGGTGCACAGGTCGTTGTCGTCGAGGTTGCGACAGCGCCCCGGGTTGAACGCGGCAAAGGTCACCGAAACGCGTGCTTCGCTGCTGCCACAAGGCACCGGAAAAGAGCGGCGTAACACATGTTCGCGCTGCTCCACAGCCATGCCTGGCCCATCGGTCACGAAGGCTTCGATCAGCACGATCACCTGGCCACCGGCCGTCGCCCACTGCCGTGCCTCGTTCAAGGTCAGCGGCACGTGGTGGCCGGTGCAGCACTTGCCACAACCGGTACAGGCAAAACGCAGGCTGTCGTTCACTTCGCGTCAGGGTTCCATTCGCTGATGTAGGCCTGCTGCTGCTTGCGGTCGTACAGGCAGAGCTCGGTGCCGCTGCGTTGCTGCATGTGCTTCTGCGGATAAACCCCTTCGATCAGCAACGCACTGATACCGACCTGGTCATCGAATTCCGCTGGTTTGCCACGGGCGTGGGCATCTTTGAACTGGCTGGCCTTCAGGCAGGCCTTGAGCATCTGCTGGCGCTGCTCGTTCCAGGCCTGGTTGCTGGAGGCCTGGGCGACACCGCTGAACAGGGCGCAGGCGATCAGGAGAGAGCTGAAATACTTCATACGCGGTTCCGGCAAATCATCCGAGGGGCGCGAATTATGCCCGAGTCATCCCTGGCAGCACGCCAGGGAGTTTGTCGCTGAATATAACAACATGTGCTTCAGCGTTCGGCAAACACCACGGTACGCGCCGCCGTCACCAGGCAGTCGGTCAGGTCGGGCGAGGAGAATTTGGTGAGGATCGCATTGGCCCCGGCAAGCTTTGCCTTCTCGCTGCTCATGGCGCTGTCCAGCGAGGTGTGCAGCAGGACGTAGAGGTGCTGGAAGTCCGGTGTCTCACGCAGGGTGCGGGTGAAGGCATAGCCGTCCATCTCGGACATTTCGATGTCCGATACGATGATGTTGATCTCCTGCGCGGTGCCCTGCAGTTCCAGCAGCACGTTGATCGCATCCTTGGCGCTGCGTGCGGTGTGGCAGTCGATGCCGAGGTTGCGCAGGGTGTGCACCGATTGCTGCAGCGCAACCTGGCTGTCGTCGACCACCAGGATGTTGGCGGCGGCCAGCAGGCTGGCGTCTTCCTCGCTCAGCTCGCCTGGTTGTGGCTCCGGCTCAGGCGGGGCGATGCCGTGGATGACCTTTTCGATGTCCAGCACCTGCACCAGGGTGTTGTCGACCCGGGTCACGCCGGTGATGAACGAACGGTTGCCCGAGCCGAACGGCGGCGGCTTGATGTCGGTGCTCAGGCAGTGGACGATGCGGCTCACCGCCTGCACGTGCAGGCCCTGGCGCGAGCGGCTGATCTCGGTGACGATCAGGCAGCCGCCGTCCGGGTCCGCCAGCGGGCGTTCGCCGATGGCACGGGACAGGTCGATCACCGACAGCGAGTTGCCGCGCAAGGTCGCCACGCCTTTCACGTGCGGGTGCGATTCGGGCAGCTTGGTCAGCGGCGGACAGGGGATGATCTCGCTGACCTTGAGCAGGTTGATTGCCATCAGCTTGCCGCTGCGCAGGGTGAACAGCAGCAGCGACAGCGAGTCCGCGCGGGCATTTTGCGTGGCCATGGTGACCTTCGTGGGGAAACAGGGGATGCCGGGTTATCGGCTTGATCTGGCTGCGCTTTAGTGCCCGCATCAACGTATTGATCATGCATGCGACGCAAGGCCTTGTAGGAGCGGCCTTGTGTCGCGAAAGGGCTGCGTAGCAGCCCCAGCAATCGAAGCGTGATTGCTGAAATCCGGGGGCTGCTACGCAGCCCTTTCGCGACACAAGGCCGCTCCTACAGGCCTGTATTACCGTTCGCGCAGGGCTTCCCGGGCCCGGTTCAGGGGCTTGATCAGGTAATCGAGGATGGTCTTCTCACCGGTGCGGATGTCCACGGTGGCAATCATCCCGGGCACGATCGCGAAGTGCTTGCCAGCCTTGTTGGTCAGGCTGTCCTGCTCGGTGCGGATGAACACCCGGTAGTAGTAGATCTCCGGTTTCACCTCATCCTGCAGGGTATCTGGCGATATCCCGACCACCTTGCCGTCCAGCCCGCCATACACCGAGTAGTCATAGGCACTGATCTTGACCTTGGCTGCCTGGTCGGGGTGGATGAAGGCGATGTCCCGCGGGGCGATGCGTGTCTCGATCAGCAGGCGCTCGTCCATCGGCACGATCTTCATCACTTGCCCGCCGGGTTGCACCACGCCGCCCAGGGTGTTGACCTCGATGTCCTTGACGATGCCGCGCACCGGCGAGCGCAAGGTCAGGCGTGTCAGCGAGTCACTGCGCCCGCGGATCACCTCCGACAGGCTGTCGGCTTCGGCACTGGCCTTGGCCAGCTCTTCGCGCGCCCGCACCAGGTACTCGGAGCGTGCCTCGTTGGCTTTGAGTTCCAGCTCCGAGCGCTGGCGGTTCAGGCGGATCACTTCGACCCGGCTGGAGGCACCCATCTTGGCCAGGTTCTCGGTGATCTTCAGCTCTGCGCGCACCAGCCGCAGCGAGTCCTCGATACCGGCCAAGGTCTGCTCCAGGCCGCGGCGGCGGGTTTCGTACAGCGCTGTCTCGGCATCGATCAGCTCGGGCGAGTCACGCAGGCTCTCCGGGAAGCTCAGCGGCTTGCCAGTGACCTCGGCACGCAGGCGCGCCACGCTGGCCTTGGCCGCACGGTACTTGGCTTCGCTTTCGCCAACGCTGGAGGCGGTCTTGGTCGGGTCGAGCTGGGCAAGGACCTGGCCGCGTTCGACCAGGTCGCCTTCGGCCACGTTCATCTCGGCGACGATGCCGCCTTCGAACGACTGGATCACCTGCTCGCGTGAACTGGGGATCACCTTGCCGGTGCCGGTGGACACCTCAGTCACCTCGAACCAGGCTGCCCAGGCCAGAAACGCAGCAAGCATGATTGCGCAAGTCATGATGACGCGGCCGGCGCGCAGCACAGCCTGGTCGTCCTGGCCATCCAGGTAGGACGCGGGGAGTTCGTGGTTGCTCATGCATGCGCTCCTTGCAGCTTGGCCAGGGCGGCGTCGCGTTTGTCGTCGATGACGATGCGCCCGCCGTCCAGCACGATGATGCGGTCCACGCGCTGCAGCACGCTGAGGCGATGGGTGGCGATCACCAGGGTGCGGCCCTGGCAGAAGCGTTCGAGGTTATCCAGCAGCTTGCGCTCGGTGACGTCGTCGAGCGAGGCGGTGGGTTCGTCGAGCAGCAGCACCTGCGGTTGGCGCACCAGCAGGCGCGAGAGCACCAGGGCCTGGCGTTGCCCGCCGGACAGGCCCTGGCCGCCTTCGAGGATCAGGTGGTCGAGGCCCTTGGGCAAGTGGCGGACGAAGTCCAGCGCACCGGTGGCGGCCAGTGCAGCCACCAGTTCCTGGTCGCTGGCCTGGCCGGCACCGAGGGTGAGGTTTTCCCGCAGGGTGCCGTGGAACAGCCGGGCATACTGGGCCAGCAGGCCGACGTCACGGCGCAGGTCGGCCGGGTCGAGGTGGTTCATGGCGATGCCATCGAGGCTGACTTCGCCCTGGCTCAGGTCCATGGCACCGCCCAACGCCTGCAGCAGTGTCGATTTGCCGGCGCCGTTGCGCCCGAGCACGGCGATGCGTTCGCCGGGCTGGATGTCGAGCTGACCGATATTCAGCACCGGTGGGGCTTCGGGGCTGTAGCGGAAGTTGGCCTGGCGCAGCGCATATTCGCCACGGATCGCCGGCAAATGCACGCGGGCTTCGCCTTCAGGGTGATCGACCGGTGACTGCATCAGCTTGTCCAGCCCCTGCAGGGCCACCTTGGCTTGCTGCCAGCGGGTCAGCACATGGGTCAGCTGCGCCAGCGGCGCCATCATCCGCGACGACAGCATCGAGGCCGCCACCAGGCTACCGGTGGTGAGGTCACCGGCAATCACCATCGGCGCACCGATCACGATGACCACGGCAAATACCGCGCCCTGTACGTTCTGGGTCCAGGTTACCAGGCCGTTGGTCAGGGTACGCAAGCGCAGGTTGGTGTGCGCGCAGGCGGCGTTGTACTGGTTCCACTGGCGCTCGAAGCGCGCCTCGGCCTGCAGCGCCTTGATCTCGTCCAGGCCCTGGATGCTTTCCACCAGCATGGCGTTGCGCAGCGATGACTCGCGCATCGAGGCATTGGCCAGCACCGCCAGGCGCCGTTGCGCGAGCAGCCCCGGGATGACCATGGCCAGCAGCGCCACCAGCGGAATGAACACCAGTACCCCACCGATCAGCCAGAACACCAGCAGGAACAACAGGAAGAACGGCAAGTCGGCCAATGCCGTTGCGGTGCTCGAAGTGATCAGGTCGCGGATCGATTCAAGCTCGCGCAACTGGGAGATGAACGAGCCGGTGGATTTCGGCCGTGCCGAGTTGCGCAGGCGCAGCGCATGGCCGTAGACCAGGTCAGACACCCGCAGGTCTGCACGCTTGCCCAGCAGGTCGGTGACCTTCAACCTCAGCAGGCGCATGCTGAAGTCGAAAACCAGCGCCAGCACCACGCCACCGAACAGCACGTACAGGGTTGGCAATGACTCGGCGGGGATCACCCGGTCATATACCTGCATCGAAAACAGCACCCCGGCCAGGGCCAGCACGTTGGCCACCAGCGAGGCGACCATCACTTGACCGTACGGGCGCAGGTCGCGCAGCACGATGCGGGTGAACCAGTGGCGATCGTAGGGCGCGGTGTAGTCGTCGGTGCGCACATCGCGCAGCGGCCGTGCCGGGCGCATCAGTGCGACGCGGTTGATGCGCCCTTCGAGCGCATCGCGGGGCAGGCGCGAGGTCAGGCGCTGGTCGCCGGCGAAGACCACGGCCAGTTCGTTCTCCTCGGTCACCGCTTCGACCGTGGCCAGTTGGCCGTCGTCCAGTTCCAGCACCAGTGGCGTGCGCCACTGGCGCAGGGCCTTGGCGTCATAGCGCACGAAGCGCAAGGTCAGGCCGGCCTGGCGCGCCATGTGCCGGAGGATTTCATCCAGCGGGCGTGCATCCTCGACCGCTGCCAGGCGAATGCGCTGGGGCGAGACATCAAGGCGATAGTGATGGGCGACCTGCAACATCACTTCCAGCCAGGGCCCCAGGTCGGGCCGGTGCACCACCGCCTGCTCCGGGTTCTGCTCCTGACCGGCCTGGGTCAGCTTGACGGTATCGTTCATGGCTCGATTTCCACCCCTTGCAGGTTGCGCCCTTCCAGCCCGAAGGCGGTACGCAGGGCGCCGGAGTTGTACAGGCAGTCGACATCCAGGCGCAGCAGGTCAGAACGGGTGCCGGCGAGTTCGAAGCGTGACTGGTAGATCTCCTGCTCGGCGTTGAGCAGGTCGAGCAAGGGGCGGGTGCCCAGGTCCAGGTACTGCCGGCCGTACAGTTCACGTGCTTCCTGGATGCTGGTCTGGCGCGCTTCCAGCGCGTTCAGGCGCCGACCTAGCCCGGATGTTTGCGCCATGGCTTCGGCCAGGCCGCGGCGGGCCTGCAGGCGTGCGGCGTCTTCGGCGGAGTCCGCGGCGCTCAGGGCATGGCCAGCGGCGCGGCTGCGGGCGCTGATGGCACCGCCTTGGTAGATGGGCACTTCGACGTTCAGGTAGATGCCGGCCTGGGTGCGGTCCAGGCTTCGGTTGTCGCGGTTGTAGTCGTTGTCCAGGTAGTGATTGACCTGCGGTTGCAGCGACAGCGTGGGGTAGGCTTCGGCCTTGGCCTGGGCCAGTTCAGCCTGGGACTGGGCGCGCAAGGCCAGGGCCATCAGCACGGCCGGCAACCGGTCGCTACCGCCTGTGGAGCGTTTGCAGGCCTGGTTCAACTCCGGTGGCGACTCTTCGGCCAGGGCCGGCGGTGCCACCCGGCCAAGCAATTCGGCCAGGGTCGAACGCCAGCGTTCGTACTGCGACTGGTATTCCTCGAGGGTGGCGCGGGCGCCCTCCACCCGTGACTCGGCCTGGACCACATCGGAGCGGGTGCTGGCGCCCATGTCGCTGCGCTGGCGAGCCATGCTGGCAATGTCACCGACGCCACGGATCTGGTCGCGGGCAATCACCATCAGCTGTTCATAGCGGCGGGTTTCGATCCAGGCGTAGGCGGTGTCACGGGCGAGGTCGTCGACCACCAGCAGGATATTGGCCTGGGCTCGGGTAGCGGCGGCCTGGGCGGCACTGACGGCATTGTCGACCTTGCCGAAGTCGTAGAGCATCTGCTTCAGCGACAGGTTCAGCGCCTGGCTGCTGCGGTCGCCGCCGTAGCCGGTGTCATAGCCGGTGCGGATACCGCCGGAAATCTGTGGGTAGTAGCCGGCACGGGCGACGTTGATGCCTTCGCCCTGTTTGTACAGGTTGCCGACTGCTTCTGCGATGCTTGGATGCCACTGCGCGGCGGTGAGCACCGCCTCGGCCAGCCCCAGCCGGTCGCTATTGCTGGCGGCCTGGCCGGAAGGTGGGCGGGCGGGAATGGCTTCGGGCGCGTCGCGCATCAAAGACGGCCCGATGGTACGCAGCCTGGGATCTATGTCATCGGCTGCCTGGGCAACCGGGGTGAGGTTCAACACCAGGAGCCCGAAGGCTCCCAGCCACAGCGGTGACAGCGGACTGCTTCGCTTCACGTAATTCCCTTACTGCTGTTCTCCCTTGCCGCCGGGCGGAGTGCCCGGCGGAGTGCAGCGGCCTCAGACGACATGGATGCTGTTCTGCACCCAGAGGTGGTGACTTGGATCTTCCTGGGCCGTGTATTGGTTATAGTCGATACCTTCGACAGTTTGGTTTCCGACCAGGGTCCAGTTGTCTGTCATGTGCACTGAGTCTTTGTCATCCCCCTTGATGATCAGCGTGTCGTTGCCGGTTTCGGTGATTGCCACCACGTCCGCCAGGTTGAGGGTCAGCGCCACCGCACTGGTGTGGTTGAGGTCGATCACTTCGATGTTGTGGATACGTTCGGCCAGGGTGCCCAGGTCGATGCTGGCATCGCCGCCGCCCCACAGCAGGGTGTCGGTACCGGTGCCGCCATCGACGCTGGCGAAGTTCTGGTCGACCACTTCGAGGATGTCGTTGCCAGCGCCGCCCTCCAGGGTGATGTGCCCACCGTGGCTGCCGACCAGGTGGTCGTTGCCATCGGTGCCGGCGAGCACTTCGCTGGACGCGGTAGCGGCGACACTGGCCAGCGCCACGCTGTCGTCAGCGGTGTCGGCCACCAGCGCGGAGAAGCTGGTGATGCTGGCGGCGTTGTCCAGGTTGACGGTGAGCGTGGCGGTGTCGGTGGTGCCGTTGGGGTGGGTCAGTTCGTAGGTGAAGGTATCGTGCTGGCCGATCACCGCGGAGGTCAGCCCGCTGTTGAGGGTGTAGGTATAGCTGCCGTCCGCGTGCACCAGCAGCGTGCCATAGGTACCGGCCACGCTGACCCCGTTGTAGCCAGGGATGGTGAAGGTGTTGGCGGCCGTCAGCACACTCAGTACGGTCAGTGCCGAGCCCAGGTTGTCGGTACCGGCAGGGTCGGTGATCAGGTTGCCGCTGGCCACCGTGGCACTGCTGACCACGAACTCGGTGAGGTGCGTGGTGGTGGTGTTGAGGCTGGTGGTGATCGAGCTGGCCAGGCCGATGCCGCCGGCGCTGACCACGATGTGGTAAGTGCCGGCGCCCTGATTCTGGAAGGTATAACCCGCACCGCCTCCAAGCAGGCTGATCAGCGAGCCGCCGTTGACCGTCTCCACCAGCACGTATTGGCCGGTGGCCGGGTTGAGCTTGAGCAGCTGGATGGTGGTGCCGTTGAGCAGGCCCAGCAGGTTGGTGGAGTTGAGCACCACTTGCAGGTTGGCCGTGGTGTCGGCGGCCACCGTGGTGGTGTAGGTGGCCGAGCGCGAGCCGATCAGCGGCAAACTCAGCGAGCCAAGGGTGGCGCTGCTGCTATCGACCCGGTTGGCCAGGGTGATGTGGCTGCTGTCGATGTCATTGACCGCATCCACCACGGTGGCCGGTGCGCCCAGGTTGCTGTCGTTCCAGATCTCCGTGGCCTGCGGGCTGTCGATGCGCACGTAGAGATTGGCGGTGGCAGTCAGCCCGTTCGGGTGCACCAGCTCATAACTGAACACATCGACCTTGCCGACGCTCGACGGGCTGCCGCTTGGCGTGTACGTGTAACTGCCGTCGGCATGGATAACCAAAGTGCCGTACTGGCCCTGCACCGTGGTCCCTGCACCGCTGGCCGCCGTCACGTAGGTACCGTTGATCAGCACCTTCAACACGGCGCCGCTGTCCGGGCCAAGGGCGTCGACCACGCCATTGGTGCCGGGGTCGGTGATGACGTTACCCGAGGTGGCGGTGCCGCTGCCGGTGAACTGGGTAAGGCTGCTGGCCTCGATGTCCAGGCTGGTGGTGACCTGGGTCACCAGGCCGATGCCGCCGCTGGCTACGGTCAGTCGGTAGTCGCCGGCCTGCAGCTTGCCGATGTCCACCTGCAGGCCCAGCGGCAACACGATCAGGTCGAGCAGCCCTTGGGTGTTGCCGGTGGCGATCGTCACCCAGGCGCCGGCAGCGTTCTTCACCTGCAGGGTGAATGTGGAGTTGTTGAGCAGCGCCAGCACGCTGTTGGTGGTCAGTGTCAGGGTCGGGTCGACCGTGGTGCCGGCCGCCACCGTCCAGGTGTAGGTCTTGCTGAAGCCCGACAACAGGGTGGTAAAGCTGTCGGTGTAGGTGGTGGTGGCGGTGACCGGTGCCAGGTTGACGGTGGCGGTAGCCAGGTTGTTGCTGGCGATGACCGGAGCATTGGCGTCGATGTCCGGCGCAGTGATGTTGACGTTGCCGGAGACATTGTTGCGTGGGTCGGTCAGGGTCACCGACAGCACCTGGCCGTTGTCCTGGGCCGGGCTCAGGGTGACGGTAAAGGTGCCGTTCGGCTGCACCACGGCGGTTTGCAGCACAGTGCCGGCGGCACTGCGCACGGTCACCGTGGCGCCGACCTCGCCGGTGCCGGTGAGGGTGGTGCCGTCGCTGCTGATCACCAGGTTGCTGGCGTTGGCCGGCGGGGTCAGGTCTGGGGCGGTCAGCGCCGTGGCGGTGGAGGTGTTGCCGGCGGCATCGGTGAGGGTGACGGTCAGCGCCTGGAAGTTGATTTGCGCTGTGCTCAGGCTGACCACGTACTGGCCGTTGCTGCCTACCGTGGCAGTGCCAAGGACGGTGCCGGCACTGTTGCGTACGGTCACCGTGCTGCCGATCTGGCCCGAGCCGCTGACCGAAGTGCCGTTGGCGTTGATGGCGGCCACTGGCGCGGTCGGCGGGGTGGTGTCCGGTGCGGTGATGCCGGTGCTGCCAGACTGGTTGCCAGCCGCGTCGGACTGGCGCACCACCAGTGCCTGGCCATCGTTCTGTGCGCTGGTCAGGGTGATACTGAAGGTGCCGTTGGGCTGGACGATGGCGCTGCCGAGGGCGCCGCCGGGGCCTTGCACGGTTACGGTCGCCCCCGGCTCGCCGCTACCGGTGAGCACGGTGCCAGCGCCGTTGATGACCAGGTTGGTCGGCGCCAGCGGGGCCTGGGTGTCCGGCGCCGTGTAGTTGGTGGTTCCAGACACATTCAGTGCGGCATCGGCCTGGCTCAGGCTCAGCACCTGGCCGTTGAGCTGGGCACCGTTGAGGTTGATGCTGAATGCGCCAGCGCCGTTGACCAAGCCGCTGCCGAGCACATTGCCGCCCGCATCGCGCACGGTCACCGTGGCCCCGGCTTCACCGGTACCGGTCAGCACCAGGCCGTTGGCCGACAGCCCGGTGACCACCGGGTTTGCCGGTGGAGTGATATCGGCAGCGGTGACGAACACCGGTTGCGATTCACCCCCGAGCAGCGACACCGATGTCACCGAGAGGTGTTGCCCATTGAGCTGGGCGGCGCTCAGGGTAATGCTGAAACCACCATTGCCGATGTTGGCCGAGCCGCTGCCGATCAGGTTGCCGGCGGCATCGTAGACGCGGATCGAGGTGCCGGCGGCGGCGGTGCCTGTGAGGGTCAGGCCATTGGCGGCCAGCGTAACGTTGACCGGTGGCTCTGGCGGTGGCACCAGCGGCGTGACATAGCTGGCCACTGCCGAGGTGTTGTTGGCGGCATCGGTCTGGGTCACCGCCAGGGTGGCCGCCGAACCGGGTGCAGGTAAGAGGCTGATCGAGAAGTTGCCGCCACTGTCGACCTGGCCGGTGCCGATGACCTGGCCGCCGAAGCTGACCGTTACGGTCGCGCCAGCTTCACCACGCCCGGTAAGGATGTCGTAGGTGTTGCTGATGGCGAGGTTGGTGACAGCAGCGGGCGGTGAGGTGTCGGCGGTCTGGTACTCGGCCGGCAGTGAGATGTTTCCGGCGCTGTCTGTGGACGTCACGGTCAGCAGCTGGCCATTGTTCTGCGCCGGGCTCAGGGTGACGGTGAACTCGCCGCCTGCCGGTACCGTGACGGTGCCGACCACGGTGCCGGCAGGGTTGCGTACGGTGATGGTGGAGCCCACTTCACCACTGCCGGTGAGCAGCGTGCCGTTCCCGGTCAGGGTAAGGTTGCCGGGCTGCACCGGCGGGGTCAGGTCGGGCGCGGTCAGTTGCAGAGGCGCGGACGGGTTGCCGGTGGCGTCCTGGGCGATCACGGTCAGCACCTGGCCGTTGATCTGCGCGGCGTTCAGGTTGAGCACGAAGGCACCGTCGGGGTCGATGGTGCCTTGGCCGACCAGGTTGCCCTGGCTGTCCATCACGGTGACCTGCGCGCCAGCCTCACCGGTACCGATCAGTTGCGTACCGCTGCCGTTGAGGCTGGCGACCACGGTGGCCGGCGGTGTGATGTCGATGGCGGTCACCGAGCTGATCGGCGAGACGTTGCCACTGGCATCGGTCAGGGTCACGTGCAGGAGCTGACCGTTGAGCTGTGCCGGGCTCAGGTTGACCACGAAGGTACCGTTCGCTCCCACCGTGGCCGTGCCGATTTCGGTAGTGCCGGCGAACACGCGCACGGTGCTGCCGGCTTCACCGGTACCGCCGAGCTGGTCGCCGGCGGCGTTGAGCCGCAGGCCGAGTGCCGCATCGGGCGGCGTCAGGTCTGGAGCATTGACCGTGACGGGTTGGCTGATGTTGCCGGGTGGGTCGGCCTGTTGAACCGACAGCACCTGCTGGTTGATCTGCGCAGGGGTGAGCTCGACGCGGAAGCTGCCGTCGGCGAGCACCGTGGTGGTGCCCAGCTGCACACCGGCAGCGTTGTTCACGGTGACTGTCGCACCGGGCTCACCGCGGCCACTGACCACACTGCCGTCGGCGTTGATGACCACATTGGTGAGGATGTCTGGCGGTGTGAAGTCCGGGGTTTGCAGCGTGGCTGTTGCCGACACGTTGCCGGCAACGTCGGTCTGGGTGAGGCTGAGCTGCTCGGCGTTACCCAGGGCTGGGTTGAGGGTCAGGGTGAAGTGGCCGCTGGCGTCGACGAGGGCCGTGCCGATCTGCTGGCCGGCCGGGTTGGTCACGGTCACCGTGGCACCGGCCTCGCCACGCCCGGTAATGGTCGCACCGTCGCTGGCAATGGCCAGTTCGGTGGGCGCAGCCGGTGGCGTGGTGTCAGGCGCGGCGATGCTGGTGGCATTGGACTGGTTGCCGGCGGCATCGGTCAGCACCACTTGCAAGGCCTGGCCGTTGGCCTGTGGTGGGTTGAGGGTGACCTGGAAACTGCCGTTGCTCATCACCGTGGCGGTGCCTAGCACGGTGCCGTCGGCAGCGACGACTTTTACGGTGGCATTGGCTTCGCCGGTCCCGTTGAGCAGGCTGCCGCCAGCGGCAAACGCCAGGTTGCCCGGCGCATCCGGTGCAGTGATGTCTGGCGCGGTGAGGGTGACGCTGTTGGATTCGTTGCCGGCAGCGTCAGTTTGCGCGGCGCTGAGTCGTTCACCGTTGACCTGCGCGGCGGCGAGGTTGAGGCTGAAGTTGCCATCGGCGCCGACCACGGCGGTGCCCAGTTCGGCCCCACCACTGCCGAGCACGGTCACGGTGGCACCTGGCTCGCCGCGGCCGGTAAGCACCAGGCCGTCGTTGGACAACGCCAGGTTGCTCAGCGGTTGTGGCGCAGTGGTGTCCGGTGCCTGCAGGTCGGCTGGCAGCGAAGCGCTGCCATCGGTCCCTACCGCAGTGACTTGCAGCAGCTCACCGTTGGCCTGGGCGCTGCCCAGGTTGACGGTGAAGTTGCCGTCGTTGCCGACCGGCGCGGAGCCCAGTAACACGCCACCCGGGCCGTAGACGTTGACTGTGTTGCCCGGCGCGGCGCTACCGGTGACGACCAGGCCATTGGCGGAAAGCACCAGATTATCGGGTGCATCAGGCGCCAACTCACCCGGCGCGGTGACGGTTTGGGCCGGCGAGGCATTTTGTGCCGCGTCGGTCTGCACCACGCTGAGGTTTTCGCCGGTGGTGGCAGCCGGTGCAAGCGTCACGGTGAAACGCCCGTCGCTGCCCACCGTGGCGGTGCCCAGCGAAGAGCCGCCTGGTGCGCGTACGGTGACGGTGGCACCCGCTTCGCCAGTGCCCGTCAGGGTGGTGCCATCGGGCGACACCGCCAGGTTGGCGACGGCCGCTGGTGGTGTGGTATCGGCAGCGGTATAGGGCGCGGCTGGCGATACGTTGCCTGCCGCATCGGTGGCCGTCACCTGCAAGGTCTGGCCGTTGGTCTGGGCACTGCTCAGGGTGACCTGGAAGGTGCCATTGGCGTTGGCCACGGCGGTGCCGAGTACAGTGCCTGCTGCGTCGCGCACGGTGACTGTACTACCGGCCTCGGCACTGCCGTTCAGTTGCAGGCCAGTAGCCGCCAACGCCAGCGTGGTGGGCGCTGCCGGTGGGGTGTGATCCGGTGCGATGACAGCGACGGCGGTCGACGTGTTGTTGCTGGCGTCTGTCTGGGTCACGCTCAGGTGCTGTGCATTGATCTGCGCGCTGGTGAGCGAGAGGGTAAAGCTGCCATTGGCAGCCACCAGGCCGGTGCCGATGATGGTGCCGTCCGGGCCGCGCACGGTGACGGTGGCGCCGGCTTCGCCAAGGCCGGTCAAGGTCACGCCATTGTTGTTGAGCACGACATTGGTCAATGCGTCAGGCGGGGTGAGGTCTGGTGTGGCGACGTCCACGGCCGGCGAAACATTGCCAGCGGCATCCAGCTGGCTGACGCCAATGGCTTGGCCAGTGGTTTGCGGGGTGTCGAAGGTGACGGTGAAGCGGCCATCGGCGCCTACGACGGCGGTGCCTAGCACCGTGCCGGCGGCGTTGCGTACCTGCACCGTGGCGCCGACTTCACCGCTGCCAGACAGTTGCCGGCCGTCAGAACTGAGCAGCAGGTTGCTCACTGCTGCTGGTGGTGTGCGGTCCGGGGTTGCCAGGCTGGCCGGGCCGGACACGTTGCCGGCAGCGTCGCTGAGGGTGACCTGCAGCGCACTGCCGGTGGTTTGCGCGCTGGGCAGAGTGATCTGGAACTGGCCGCTCTGGTTGACCGTGCCGGTGGCCAGGATTGCGCCACTGGCATCACGTACGGTCACCAGCGCGCCTACTTCGCCTTGGCCGCTGACCACGGTGGCGGCGCTGTTCAGGCTCAGGCCGGTGGCGGCATCCGGGGCTTGCAGGTCGGGGGCCTGCACCGTGGCGGCCAGCGAGACGTTACCGGCAGCGTCGGCCTGGGTGATGGTGAGGTTCTGTGCGTTGGTCTGCGCGGGTACCAGGGTAACGTTGAACAGGCCATTGCTGCCCACGATGCCTGTGCCCACCACGGTGCCACTGGCATCGGTCACGGTCACGGTCGCGCCCACTTCGCCATGGCCGGAGACCGTGCTGCCGCTGCGGTTGATGACAGGCTGGGTTGGCGCGTCGGGTGGGGTGGTGTCCGGCGCCACGATGGTGGCAGGCACCGACGGGTTGCCGCCGGCCGAAGCGCGGGCACTGACGCTCAGGGTCTGTGCGTTGAGCTGGGCATTGGCGAAGAAGATGCGGAAGAAGCCGTCGCTGCCGACCGTGCCAGTGCCCAGCGTGGTGCCGCCGGAAGTGACAGTGATCAGTGAGCCAACGGTGCCTTGACCTGTCAGCAGGAAACCGTCGGCACTGATGGCAAGGTTGCTCGGAGCAGCGAGCTCGCTGCCACTGGGCCCGTTCACGGTGATGGCGGTTTCGTTGTTGCCGCTGTCATGGACCACCAGCTGCACGCTGTCGCCAGAAGCCAGCGGCGGGGTGACCTGGACCACGAAGGTCCCGTCCGGGCCGACCGTGGCAGTACCCAGCTCGTTACTGCCATCGCGCACGATGACCGTGGTGCCAGGTTCGGCGGTGCCGCTGATGGTGCCGCCATCGGGGCTGACGGCGATGCCCGTGGCCGGTGCGGGCGGAGTGCTGTCTATTGCGCTGACGCTGGTGGGCTCGGTGCCGTTGCCCGCAGCATCGGTAACCACCACGGTCACCGTCTCGCCGTTGAGCAGGGCGGGCGCCAGTGGCACGCTGAAACTGCCGTCGGGGTTGACCGCCACAGTGGTTTCGACGCCAGTCGCGCTGATCACGGTGACCGAAGCTGCGCCGGGTGCGTTGCCTGTGAGCGCGAGGCCATCGGGGGTGATTGCCAGGTCCGTAGGCTGCGCGGGCGCAGTCAGGTCCGGTGCGGTAGCCTGGGCGGCGCCGGAAGCGACCCCGTGCGTGTCGGTCTGGGTGATGTCGAGGGTCTGGCCGTCCAGTTGCGGTGGGTTCAACGCCACACTGAAGTTGCCGCTGGCCGGCACCACCACGCTGCCCAGCAGATCGCCTGCAGCGTTGCGCACCTCCACGGTCGCGCCGGCTTCGCCGGTACCTTGCACAAGCGTGCCGTTGGCGCTCACCTGCACGTTGCCCGGGGCGGCCGGGCCGCTGGTATCGTCAGCGGTGAAGGGCGCCGAAGGCGAGATGTTGCCGGCGGCGTCGATAAGCAGGACCGACACGGTTTCGCCGCTGGTCTGCGCGGGCGTCAGGGTGATGCTGAACGTGCCGTCCTGATCAACGACGCCGCTGCCGAGCAGTTGCCCGGCCGTATCAAGCACTTGCACGGTAGCGCCAGGCTCACCCTCGCCCGTGAGTGTGATGCCATTGGCGCTCAAGCCCAGGTTTTGGGCTGGCGCGGGGGCTTCGAAGTCGCTGGCGGTCACGGTGTTGGCCGGGGAAGGGTTGCCACCACCGTCGGTCTGGATCACGGTCAGGGTCTGGCCGTTGAGTTGCGGTGGGTCGATGGTCACGCGGAAGCTGCCATCGGCTTCCACCGTGGCGGTGCCGAGGACGACACCGCCGGCGCCGGTGACTTGCACCTGCGCGCCGGGCTCGCCATTACCGGTGAGTTGCGTACCGTTGCTGGACAGCGCCAGGCCGCTGGTGATGGCCGGCGGTGTGCTGTCGGGCGCTGGCAGATCGACGGCAGCCGACACGTTGCCGGTTGGGTCGCGTTGCTCGACGGTAAGCGCCTGGCCGTTGTTCTGCGGTGTGGCGAGGGTAACTTCGAAGTTGCCATTGCCGCCCACAACGGCAGTGCCGAGGACGCTGCCATCGGGGGCGCGTACGGTCACGGTGGCGCCAGGTTCGCCGGTGCCGCTGACCGTGGTGCCAGTGCCGTCGATGATCGGTGTGCCGACGGTTTGCGGTGGGGTGGTGTCTGGTGCGGTGAACGTGACCGGCCCGGCGCTGTTGCCTTGGCTGTCGGCGGCCTCGACCGACAGGCTTTCACCATTGCGCTGCGGCTGGTTGAGGGTGACGTCGAAACGCCCGTCGGCGCTGACGGTGGTGGTGCCCAGCACGGTGCCGTCCGCCGCGCGCACGGTGATGATCGACCCGGCCTGGCCCTGGCCGGTCAGGTGCAGGCCCGTGCTGTCGACGGCCAGCCCGGCAGGTTGCAGCGGGCCGTCCAGGTCGGGCGCAGTGAGGGTGGCGGTAGAACTATTGCCGGCAGCGTCACGCAGTACCACGTCAAGTTGCTGGCCATCGGTTTGTGGCGAATTGAGGGTAACGGTGAAGGTGCCATTGGCACCGACCACGCCAGTGCCCAGTACGTCACCCTGCGCGTTGGTGACCTGCACCGTGGCACCGGCCTCGCCACGACCGGTCAAGGTCAGGCCGTCGGCACCCAGTTGCAGGTCGCTGGCTTGGTTCGGCGGGGTGATGTCCGGGGCAAGGATCTGAGCTGGCAATGAACTGTTGCCATTGGCGTCGATGGCCACCACGTCGAGCAGTTCGCCATTGGCCTGGGCCGGGTTGAGGGGGATGGTGAAGGTGCCATCGTTGCCCACCTGCACGCTGCCGATCACCGTGCCGTTGGCATCGTGCACTTCCACCCGGCTGCCCACCGGGGCGGTGCCGCTGATGGACGCGCCGTCGACGGCCAGCACCAGCCCGGCAGGGCCTTCCGGTACGGCAGCGTTGGGGATGATGACGGTGAGTGGTAGCGAAGGGTTGCCGGCGGGGTCGGTTTGCACCAGTACGATGGACTCACCGGCGCTGACCGGGCCGTCGAGGTTGATCAGGAAGGTGCCGTTGGCTGATACCACGCCAGTGCCGATGACGGCACCGTTCGCACCCTGTACTTCCACCGTGGCGCCCGGTTCGCCGCGGCCACTGATGACCAGGCTGCCATCGCCCACTATCACGTTGCTGATGAGCGCCGGCGCAGTGGTGTCCGGTACGGTGAACTCAAGCGGCGCAGAGGTATTGCCGGCGGCATCGGTGACGCTGATGGCCAGGTGTTCGCCATCGGCCTGCGCCGGGTTGAGGGTGAGGCTGAAGCTGCCATCCGGGCCGACGATGCCCCTGCCGATCAGGTTGCCGTCGGTGTCGCGCACTTCGACCCGGGCGCCGGGCTCGCCCCTGCCGGTGAGCGTTACGCCATTGCTCAGGGAGAGCTCGGTGGGTTGCCCCGGGGCCTGCAGGTCAGGGGCTGTCAGCGGGCTTGACGTCGAGACGTTGCCAGCTGCATCGGTCAGGGTGACCTGCAGCGCCGAGCCATCGGTCACTGGCGAGGTCAGTTGCAGGGTGAAACTGCCGTCCGGCTGGACGGTGCCGGTGCCTACCACCTGGCCTTGATCGTTGAGCACAGTGACCGTGGCGCCAACCTCGCCACGGCCCGAAACGGTACGGCCATCGCCACTGATGACCAGGCCGCTGGCGGGCAGCGGTGGGGTTGTGTCACCGCCGCCGGTGTCGACATCCGGGGCGGTGACGCTGCCCACGCTGGAGGTGTTTCCGGCAGCATCGGTAGCTGTGACCTGCAGCTGCTCCCCGTCAACTTGAGGTGGAGCGAGGTTGATGCTGAACTCACCCGACGTGCCGACCACGACGCTGCCGAGCACCGTGGTGCCATCGGCCGCCAGCACGCGCACGGTACTGCCAGGCTCGGCACGGCCTGTGACCACGCTACCGTCGGAGCTGACGGCAAGGTTGGACGGTGCGGCCGGTGGGGTGATGTCCGGGGCGTCGAACTGCAGGGGCGGGGAGATGTTGCCAGCGGCGTCGACCAGGCGAACATCCAGTACTTCACCGTTGGCCTGGGGCGGGGTCAGGGTGACGTCGAAGTTACCATCGGCACCGACTACGCCGCTACCGATCAGGTTGCCGGCTGCATCGCGCACTTGCACGGTGGTGCCGGGTTCGCCGCGGCCTGTGAGTTGCTGGCCAGCCTGGCCGATCGCCAGGTCGGTCGGGGCATCCGGTGGCGTGGTATCGGGCGGGTTGCCGACACCGTCATCCGGAGCGGTGATGGCAGTGGCACCGGAGGCGTTGCCGGCCGCGTCGGTGGCTGTTACTTGCAAGGCCTGGCCGTCGGTCTGCGGCGGCTGCAAGGTGACGCTGAACTGGCCGTCGGCACCGACCACGGCACTGCCCACAACGGCGCCTCCGGCACCGCGCACCTGCACGGTCGAGCCCGGCTCGGCGCGGCCGGTGAGGGTGTTGCCTTGCTCGTTGATCGCCAGATCCGTCGGTGCTGTCGGCGCAGTGATGTCCGGTGCGGTGACTGCACCAGGTTGCGAGGTGTTGCCTGCCGCATCGGTCAGCGAGACGCCGAGGTTTTCGCCATTGGCCTGTGGGGTGTTGAGGGCGACATCGAAGCTGCCGTCGGCATTCACCGTGCCGGTGCCGATCAGGTTGCCTGCGGAATCGAACACATTCACCCTGGCGCCCGCTTCACCGCGCCCACTCAGGCGCAAGCCGTCAGGCGAGACCAGCAGGTCGATGGGCGTGGCTGGCGCTGTGGTGTCGCCAGGTTCGCTGCCACCACCACCACCGCCGCCGCCGCCACTGCTGTTTGCCGCTGCTGCCACGCCGCCGACGCCCAACAGGCTGAGGCCGGCGATTGCAAAGGTCGAGGTCTCGGCGCCGGCGACACCGATTCCGGCCACCAGCTCGTCAAGCGAGGCCACTTCGTCGAAGGTGAAGCCGGTGAACGCCGCCGTGTCATAGTTGGCGTGCCACAGGGTGCCGTCTTCGCCGACGAAAACCATGTCGCTGCCAACACCTGCCTGGTCCACGGCAAAGAAGTTGCCGACGGTGACCTTTTCTCCGGATTTGAGCGTGACGATCAGGTCCTGGCCACGCCGGGTGACGGTCGCCACCTGGTCGGGGGCGACGGGCATCTGCACGACGCCTGGGCTGTTGAGGGTGATGTTGCCCCAGGCATTCTGGGTGGCTACGGCGGATTGCTTGTCGGCGACGACGATGTTGTCCATGTGTGCTCCCTGCTGGTTTTCGCTACGCGGGATCGACTTTCGTGATCTTTGGCTGGCGCAACTCGGCCGTCTGACGGAACGTGTCGCGCGCAGCGTGGCCGTGAAACAGCCGCGTAACTGGAGATTAGGGAGATATAGCAGCCCAGCAGATTGCCACCAGATGGCTTTACGGATAGTCCTTTAGTAAATGTGGCTCAGCGAAGCCCCAGGCGACGAGCCAGGCGGCTCAGGTTGGCACGGTCCAGGCCCAGCTCGCGGGCCGCTGCGGCCCAGTTTTCCTGATGGCGATGCAGGCAGGCATCGATTACCTGGCGCTGGTAATCGTCCACGGCTTCGCGCAGGCCGCCCGCGGGCATGGGCGCTGTGGCCAGTGTGGCATCAGCCTGGGTGGCAACTGTTGCAGGCTGGGCGGCGCGCAGGTCGAGGTCGCTGGCTTCCAGGGTCAGGATCCGTGGGCGCTCCGGGTGCTGGCCCATGGCCTTGAGGGCCGAGCGACCGATCAAGTGTTCGAGCTCGCGCACGTTACCCGGCCAGTCATATGCCAGCAGTGCTGCCTGCGCGTCGCTGCTCAGCCTAAGGCTGTTCAAGCCAAGGCGTGATCGGTTCTGTTCGAGGAAGTAACCGGCAAGAAGCACCACATCACGCCCACGCTCGCGTAATGGCGGTACCTGTAGCGGGTATACGCTCAGGCGATGGTAAAAGTCGGCGCGGTAGTTGCCTTCGCGTACCTCGGCGGCCAGGTCGCGGTTGGTGGCAGCGATCAGGCGTACATCGACACGGTGTTCGCGGTCAGAGCCCAGGCGTTGCAGCTGGCCGCTCTGCAGTACACGTAGCAGCTTGGCTTGAACGGTCAACGGCAATTCGCCCACTTCATCGAGGAACAGCGTGCCGCCATTGGCCAGCTCGAACTTGCCGCGGCGTTCGCCGTGAGCGCCAGTGAATGCACCACGCACATGGCCGAACAGTTCGCTTTCCACCAGGGTTTCGGGGAGGGCGGCGCAGTTGAGGCTGACCAATGGCTTGTTTGCGCGGTTGCTGGCCTGGTGCAGGGCCATGGCCACCAGCTCCTTGCCGACGCCGGTCTCGCCGGTGATCAATACCGTCAGGTCGCTACCGCCAACCAGGCGGATTTCCTCCAGCAGCCGTTTGTGCGCCGGGCTCTGGCCGATCAGTTCCTTGTCCTGGCCGCTGGCCTGGCGGTACACCTCGGCGCGCTGATGCTCGTCCTCTGCGCGCAGGGCCAGGTGCTCGATGCGCTCGGCCACGGTCACGGTGGCGGCGGCCAGGCTGGCGAAGGCCTGCAAGGCGTCCAGCTCCAGGGTCTGGAACTGGCCGGGGGTGAGGGCGTCGAGGGTTACCAGGCCCCACGGGCGCTCATCAACCATCAGTGGGCAGCCCATGCAGTCGTGCACTTCAAGGTCGGCGTCAGGGGCGTTGACCAGGCCATCGTAAGGGTCGGGCAACTCGGAGTCGCTGGCAAAGCGTGTCGGTTCCCGGCGGCTGAGCAGGATCTGGAAACGCGGGTGCTCACTGACCTTGAAGCGACGGCCCAAGGTGTCGGGCGACAGCCCATCGACGGCCAACGGCACCAGCCATTCGCCATCCAGGCGCAGCAGCGCGGCGGCATCGCAGGGCAGCAGCCCGCGCATGGCCTGCAGCAAGCGGCGGTAGCGCTCCTGGTCGGGCAGATCGCGGGACAGGTCACTGACCAGCGGCAGCAAGGTAGTGAGCAATGGCTTTGTAGTCATATGGACTCCTGTAGGTCAATTTGACTATACGCTTGGTCAGGTCAATTTGACATGGTATTCGCCAACACCCTGATTTCATTGGCGAAATAGTTGGCACGATTGCTGTAATTACAAGGGCAACCTTTTCAAGCCTCAGGCTCAGGAGTTGTCGCAAATGCTTAATGCCGAACAACGTGCAATCATCAAAGCCACTGTCCCCCTGCTGGAAACCGGTGGTGAAACCCTGACCACCCATTTCTACAAGATGATGCTCAGCGAGTACCCAGAGGTACGCCCGCTGTTCAACCAGGCCCACCAGGCCAGTGGCGACCAGCCGCGGGCGCTGGCCAATGGCGTACTGATGTATGCCCGGCACATCGACCAGCTTGAACAGCTCGGTGGCCTGGTCGGCCAGATCATCAACAAACACGTTGCCCTGCAGATCCTGCCGGAACACTACCCGATCGTCGGCAGCTGCCTGCTGCGAGCCATCGAAGAAGTGCTGGGCAAGGAAATCGCCACGCCTGAGGTCATCGCCGCCTGGGCCGCTGCCTATGGCCAGTTGGCCGACATCCTCATCGGTGCCGAAGAAAACCTCTATAAACAGAAGGAAGAGGCCGCCGGCGGCTGGCGCGGAACCCGCGAGTTCCGCTTGGTCCGTCGTGAGCAGGAAAGCAGCGAGATCACCTCGTTCTACTTTGCCCCGGTGGATGGCCAGCCAGTACTCAAGGCCGAACCTGGCCAGTACATCGGCCTGAAGCTGTTCATCGACGGTGCCGAGCAGCGCCGCAACTACTCGCTGTCGGCCCTGTGCAACGGCCAGGGGTACCGCATCAGCGTCAAGCGCGAGGAGGGCGGCAAGGTCTCCAACTACCTGCATGATGAGCTTGTGGTTGGCGACTCCCTGCAGCTGTTCCCGCCAGCGGGTGACTTCACCCTGGCGGCCAGCGACAAGCCGTTGGTGCTGATCAGCGGTGGTGTTGGTATCACCCCGACCCTGGCGATGCTCGAAGCGGCCCTGCAGACCCAGCGCCCGGTGCATTTCATCCACTGCGCACGTAACGGTGCGGTGCACGCGTTCCGCGACTGGGTCGATGGCCTGGCCGAGCGCCACCCGCAGCTCACGCGCTTCTACTGCTATGCCGAGCAGGAGGGGGCGCAGAAGGCCGATGCGGTTGGCCTGCTGAGCCAGGACTTACTGGGTGAGTGGCTGCCGCGCGAGCGTGATCTGGACGCCTACTTCCTCGGGCCAAAAGGCTTCATGGCAACGGTCAAGCGCCAGCTGAAGGGCCTGGGTGTACCAGAGCAGCAGAGCCGTTACGAGTTCTTCGGGCCGGCGGCTGCCCTGGAATGACTGTTGTCGGCGCGGCGTATATATAAGGAAAGATGAAGGGTGCCACGGCACCTTTCATCTTTAATCCTCCTTTAATCACTGTATCCTTCACTCCCGGGTGTCGAGGGGCTTGCCCCTGCGCGGCGCCCGGGCAGCCGCTTTTTTACCGGCCGACGTTGAACCGACGTTACAGCAGCCGGTCTCAGCATCTCCGGATAGCCCTGCGCAGAGCTGTCTCGCCGCCACCTCGACACGCTAATGGGCCATGCCTGCGTGTAGAATTGCACGCAGGCGGGCGGACCACGCTGCCATCTATCCATCGAAGGAATCGGCAATGAACGAACAATCCTTGCGCCTGAACCGCGAACGGCGCTTTCTGGTGCTGCTGGGGGTGATTTGCCTCGCCCTGATCGGCGGTGCGCTGTACATGCAGGTGGTACTGGGCGAGGCACCTTGCCCGCTGTGCATCCTGCAACGCTACGCCTTGCTCTTTATAGCCATCTTCGCGTTCATTGCCGCCGCCATGCCCGGGCGTCGCACCCTGACCCTGTTCGAGGGCCTGGTGGTGCTCAGCGCAATTGGCGGAATCATTGCGGCTGGCAACCATGTGTATATACTCGCCAACCCCATGGTCAGTTGCGGCATCGATACCTTGCAGCCGATCGTCGACGACCTGCCCCTGGCCAAGCTCTGGCCGCTTGCGTTCCAGGTCGACGGCTTCTGCAGCACGCCGTACCCGCCGATCCTCGGTTTGTCGCTGGCGCAGTGGGCACTGGTGGCGTTCGTCCTGACCGCCATCCTGGTACCGTTCGGCATCTACCGCAACCGGCGCCAGTCTTAGACATAAGTCCCGATTTCGGTGTGGTCTTTTGCACCGGATGAGAAGAGCGAAAAGTCCTCTCCCGCTTGATCCAGATCAACCTCAAAGCCTTGCGAAATGCGGGTTTGAGGGCTAACAAGCGGGGTGCGACAAACTGTCGCGAAGTTGATTTGTAGAGCGCTATTGTTACAGATTCTGTAAAGGACTGTTGCTCAATAAGTCATAGTCAAGGGTTTGCGACCTATCTACAATCGCCCCCAATTTCCGTTCGGCACTGCTTGCGAGTCGCAGGATTGAAGGAAGCCCCAGCGCTCCTTTTTGCTGACTTCGTCAAGTTTCGCCCAACGGCGATACCGGGCGGACCCCCCTCCGCGTTTTCCCGCACCAAATGGACTTGGTCTGAAGTACAGGCCTGTTGCCTACGAAACCATAAGCACCGCTAACCCGCTTTTCGCCAAGGTCCTGCAGTCAGACCAGGGCAGGAGCGAGTACGGGCGCGACATGCCGCACTTGGCAGGACGAAGTGTTGGCTACCAAAACACAAATTGCATTGAAGCAAGCTGATCTAGAGGTCGTGAGATGAGTAAAAAGCGTTACCCCAGACTGTTTGGCATATTGCCCTTTTTAGGCATGCTTTTACTCAGTGGGTGCAACTGGACCCTGCTCGACCCGAAAGGTCAGGTCGGCATTGAGCAAAAGAACCTGATCCTGATCGCTACCGGCCTGATGCTGCTGGTGGTCATTCCGGTCATCATCATGACCGTGGCGTTCGCCTGGAAGTACCGTGCTTCCAACAAGGCTGCCACCTACACCCCAGACTGGTCGCACTCGACCAAGATCGAAGCCGCGGTGTGGATCATCCCGATCATCATCATCATCGCCCTGGGTTACGTCACCTACAAGTCGACCCACAAGCTGGACCCGTACCGTCCGCTTGATTCGGACGTGAAGCCGATTCAGATCGACGTGGTCGCACTGGACTGGAAATGGCTGTTCATCTACCCGGAACAGGGCATTGCCACGGTCAACAAGATCAACTTCCCGGCTAACACCCCGGTCAACTTCCGCGTCACCTCCGACGCCGTGATGAACTCGTTCTTCATCCCGGGCCTGGGTGGCCAGATCTACGCCATGGCCGGCATGACCACCAAGCTGCACCTGATCGCCAACGAAAACGGCGAATTCGACGGTATCAGTGCCAACTACAGCGGCGCTGGCTTTACCGGCATGAAATTCAAGGCCACTGCAACCTCCCAGGAAGACTTCGACAAGTGGGTCGCCGAGGTCAAGCAGTCGCCACTGAAACTGGGCAAAGCCGAGTACGAAGCTCTGGCCAAGCCTAGCGAATACAACCCAGTCGCGCTGTACAGCGAGGCACCAGCAGAGCTGTTCCAGACCATCGTCGACAAGTACGAAGGCATGAACCGCGGCAAGCCGGTCCACGAAGAAGCAGGCAGCAAAGATCTGGCCACAACCAAGGGTGTGGAATCGAGTATGCAACCAGCTGCCGGTGCAGAGGAGTAAGAGATGTTCGGTAAATTAACCCTGGAGGCGATACCCTTCCACGAGCCGATAGTCATGGTGACGCTTGCCATGATCGCGCTCGGGGGTATCGCTGTCGTTGGTGCTATCACCTATTTCCGCAAGTGGACCTACTTGTGGACCGAGTGGTTGACCACCGTCGACCACAAGAAAATCGGGGTGATGTACATCGTCGTCGCGATGGTCATGCTGCTGCGCGGCTTTGCCGACGCCATCATGATGCGTACCCAGCTGGCTGCCGCTACCGGCGGCTCCGAAGGCTACCTGCCGCCTGAACACTATGACCAGATCTTCACCGCTCACGGTGTGATCATGATCATCTTCATGGCGATGCCGTTCTTCACCGGCCTGATGAACCTCGCGGTTCCTCTGCAGATCGGTGCACGTGACGTTGCCTTCCCGTTCCTGAACTCCCTGAGCTTCTACCTGCTGCTGGCAGGCGTGCTGCTGGTCAACATCTCGCTGGGCGTTGGTGAATTCGCCAAGACCGGCTGGGTTGCCTATCCGCCGCTCGCGGGCATTCAGTACAGTCCTGGGGTGGGTGTCGACTACTACATCTGGGCGCTACAGCTCTCAGGCTTGGGTACGACACTGACCGGCGTGAACTTCCTCGTCACCGTGATGAAGATGCGCGCACCTGGCATGAAGCTGATGGACATGCCGATCTTCACCTGGACCTGCACCTGGGCCAACGTGCTGATCGTGGCTTCGTTCCCGATCCTGACCGCTGCACTCGCTCTGCTGACTGTTGACCGTTATCTGGACTTCCACATTTTCACCAACGAGCTTGGTGGGAACCCGATGATGTACGTCAACCTGTTCTGGGCGTGGGGTCACCCTGAGGTTTACATCCTGATCCTGCCGGCATTCGGCGTGTTCTCGGAAGTGACTTCGACCTTCTCCGGCAAGCGTCTATTCGGCCACCACTCGATGATCTACGCATCGGGCGCCATTGCCGTTCTGGGCTTCGCTGTATGGCTGCACCACTTCTTCACCATGGGTGCCGGCGCCAGCGTCAACACCTTCTTCGGCCTGGCGACGATGCTGATCTCCATTCCGACCGGTGTGAAACTGTTCAACTGGCTGTTCACCATGTACCAGGGCCGTGTGCGCTTCACCGCACCGATGCTGTGGACCCTGGGCTTCATGATCACCTTCTCGATCGGTGGCATGACTGGCGTTCTGCTGGCTGTTCCAGGTGCTGACTTCGTGCTGCACAACAGCCTGTTCGTAATTGCTCACTTCCACAACGTGATCATTGGTGGTGCGGTATTCGGCTACATCGCCGGCTTCGCCTACTGGTGGCCAAAAGCGTTCGGCTTCAAGCTGAACGAGAAGTGGGGCAAAGCTGCATTCTGGTTCTGGATCTCTGGCTTCTACGTAGCGTTCATGCCGCTGTACGCCCTGGGCTTCATGGGCATGACCCGTCGTCTGAACCACTCCGACAACCCACTGTGGGAACCCTACCTGTATGTCGCCGTTGTCGGCGCCGTGCTGATCCTGTTCGGTATCGCCTGCCAGCTGATCCAGATCGTCGTTTCGATCCGCGATCGCGAGCAGAACCTGGACGTGACCGGCGACCCGTGGGGCGGCCGTACCCTGGAATGGTCGACTTCGTCGCCACCTCCGTTCTACAACTTCGCCCACATGCCTGAGAAAGTTGGCCTGGACTGCTGGAACGAAGCCAAAGAAGCCGGTGTTGCCTACAAGGTGCCGGGCAAGTACGAAGCGATCCACATGCCGAACAACACCGCTACCGGTCTGTTCATGGGTATGTTCCTGACTGTCTTCGGCTTCGCTTTCATCTGGCACATCTGGTGGCTGGTTGGCGCGAGCCTGCTGGCAACCATCGCGGTCTTCGTTCGCCACGCTGCGCGTGACGACCAGGGCTACATGGTTCCGGCCGAAGAAGTGGCGCGCATCGAAGGCGAGCGTCTCAAAGCGCTGGCCAAAGCAGGTGCTCTGCCTGCCGGCGCACGTGTCGAATCGTTTGAACGGGTGTAATCAATGTCCAGTCAAGTAATCCACGGTGGCGCGCATGGTCATGACCATGCTCACGATGACCACCACCACGACTCGGGCCAGATGACCGTCCTCGGTTTCTGGCTGTACCTGATGACCGACTGCATCCTGTTTGCGTCGCTCTTCGCCACCTACGCGGTGCTGTCCGGCAGTTTTGCCGGCGGCCCGTCGGGTCACGACATCTTCCAGCTCGATTTCGTAGCTGTTGAAACGCTGTTCCTGCTGCTGTCCTCGATCACCTTCGGCTTCGCCATGCTGAAGATGTTCGACGGCAAGAAAGCTGGCGTACTGGGCTGGTTGGCTGTGACCTTCCTGTTCGGTGCAGGCTTCATCGCGATGGAAATCTATGAATTCCATCACCTGATCGGCGAGGGCTTCGGCCCGACCCGCAGTGGTTTCCTGTCGGGCTTCTTCGCCCTGGTAGGTACCCACGGTCTGCACGTGACCGCCGGCCTGATCTGGATGGCAATCATGATGTACCAGATCAACAAGCACGGCATCACGCCGACCGCCAAGACCCGCATGAGCTGCCTGAGCCTGTTCTGGCACTTCCTGGACGTGGTCTGGATCTGCGTATTCACCGTCGTCTACCTGCTGGGAGTTCTGTAATGGCTAACGCACACGACACTCATCACGAAGGTAACCACGGCAGCGTCAAGTCGTACATGATCGGCTTCATCCTGTCGATCATCCTGACCGCGATCCCGTTCGGCCTGGCCATGTCGCCAAGCCTGCCGAAGAACCTGACCGTTCTGATCATCGTGGCCATGGCTGTGATTCAGGTAGTGGTACACCTCGTGTACTTCCTGCACATGGACCGCTCGAAAGAGCAGCGCTCCAATGTGTCGACGTTCCTGTTCACCGCGCTGGTAATCGCTCTGCTGGTCGGCCTGTCGCTGTGGATCATGTTCAGCATCCACTTCGAAATGATGGCCAAGTGAGGTAAGACTGCATGTCCGTTAAGCACTTTATCCAAATCACCAAACCGGGGATCATTTTCGGTAACGTGCTTTCCGTGGCAGGCGGTTTCTTCCTTGCCTCGAAGGGCCATGTGGATTTCGCCCTGTTCCTGGCGGTGGTGATCGGTACTTCGCTGGTGGTGGCGTCCGGATGCGTGTTCAACAACTGCATCGACCGTGACATCGACCACAAGATGGAGCGCACCAAGAACCGCGTCATGGTGCAGGGCGGCATGTCGCTGACCCTCGCGCTGGTCTACGCCACCCTGCTCGGGGTGGCGGGCTTCAGCCTGCTGTATGTCCAGGCCAACCCGCTGTCGGCGTTCTGCGCAGCTGTAGGCTTCGTGGTCTACGTCGGTTTCTACAGCCTCTGGCTCAAGCGCAAATCGGTGCACGGCACCTTGGTTGGCAGCCTGTCCGGTGCCATGCCTCCGGTGATCGGCTACTGCGCCGTGAGCAACAGCTTCGACCTGGCTGCAGTGACCCTGCTGGTGATGTTCAGCCTGTGGCAGATGCCGCACAGCTTTGCTATCGCCATCTTCCGCTTCAAGGATTACAGCGCTGCCAACATTCCGGTCCTGCCGGTGGCACGTGGCATCCTGGCGGCGAAGAAGCAGATCGTGCTGTACGTGCTGGCCTTCCTGCTGGCTACCTTGATGCTCACCCTCGGCGGTTACGCCGGCCTCGGCTACCTGGCCGTGGCAGCAGCCATGGGCCTGTACTGGCTGTACATGGCCTGGGGTGGCTACAAGGCTGAGGACGACAGCAAGTGGGCCCGCAAGGTGTTTGGCTTCTCCATCCTGACCGTCACTGCCCTGAGCGTGATGATGTCGGTGGACAGCCAGACCGCTGCAGACGTGCTGATGACCTACGCGCGCTGATCGAGGCGAGTGCTTCACTAAAAAACCCGGCCATTGCGCCGGGTTTTTTTATGCCTGTGATTTCTGGGATGGCTTCTTCGCGGGCAAGCCCGCTGCTACAGGTGAAGTGCAAGCATTGAATGTGGCGTGGTCCCTGTGGGAGCGGGCTTGCCCGCGAAGAGGCCAGGCCTGAAAACATAGATCCTTGATTTTCAATAAATAAATCTGAAAATGTTTAACTAAACAGGAAATTATCCTTTACAAGCATCCTCTTTCGGCACTATCTTCTGATCCAGGCCGCCGCAGCGGCCAGCGTCGCTCGGACGGTTCCGGGCGCTTACGTCTGCAGAGGAAACCATGGCCAATCCAGGTTCGCCGCGCCGCTTCGCGCGCATCGATCGTCTCCCCCCTTACGTCTTCAACATCACCGCCGAACTCAAGATGGCTGCCCGCCGCCGTGGCGAGGACATCATCGACCTGAGCATGGGCAACCCCGATGGCGCGACGCCGCCGCACATCGTCGAGAAGCTGGTGCAGGTTGCCCAGCGCGAAGACACCCATGGCTACTCCACCTCACGCGGCATCCCGCGCCTGCGCCGGGCCATCTCCAACTGGTACAAGGAGCGCTACGAGGTCGACATCGACCCGGAAAGCGAAGCCATCGTTACCATCGGCTCGAAAGAGGGCCTGGCGCACCTGATGCTCGCCACCCTCGACCAGGGCGACACGGTGCTGGTGCCCAACCCCAGCTACCCGATCCACATCTACGGCGCAGTGATTGCCGGCGCCCAGGTGCGTTCCGTACCGCTGGTACCGGGCGTGGACTTCTTCAACGAGCTGGAACGGGCGATCCGCGAATCGATCCCCAAGCCGAAGA
Organism: Pseudomonas sp. URMO17WK12:I7; assembly: GCF_003269045.1. NCBI lineage: Bacteria > Pseudomonadati > Pseudomonadota > Gammaproteobacteria > Pseudomonadales > Pseudomonadaceae > Pseudomonas > Pseudomonas sp. URMO17WK12:I7. Next base: position 29,405 of record NZ_QLTL01000002.1, read on the forward strand.
TGATGATCCTCGGTTTCCCGTCCAACCCCACAGCCCAATGCGTGGAGCTGGACTTCTTCGAGCGCGTGGTGGCCCTGGCCAAGCAGTACGACGTACTGGTGGTGCACGACCTGGCCTACGCCGACATCGTCTACGACGGCTGGAAGGCCCCGTCGATCATGCAGGTACCGGGCGCCAAGGACATCGCGGTGGAGTTCTTCACCCTGTCCAAGAGCTACAACATGGCCGGTTGGCGGATCGGCTTCATGGTCGGCAATCCCGAGCTGGTCAGTGCCCTGGCGCGGATCAAGAGCTACCACGACTACGGCACCTTCACCCCGCTGCAGGTGGCTGCCATCGCCGCGCTGGAAGGCGACCAGCAATGTGTACGCGATATTGCCGAGCAGTACCGTCAGCGCCGCAACCTGCTGGTCAAGGGCCTGCACGAGCTGGGCTGGATGGTCGAGAACCCCAAGGCGTCGATGTACGTGTGGGCGAAAATCCCGGAACAGTACGCGCACCTGGGGTCGCTGGAGTTCGCCAAGAAACTGCTGGCCGAGGCCAAGGTGTGCGTGTCGCCGGGCATCGGTTTTGGTGACTACGGCGACGACCATGTGCGCTTCGCCCTGATCGAGAACCAGGATCGGATTCGTCAGGCGATTCGCGGTATTCGCCAGATGTTCCGCGCCGATGGCCTGACCCAGAAGTAACGCGTCACCCGAGCCCGCTTCGGCGGGCTCGGGCCTGCCGGATCAACGGCAAACTATTTTTGCATTGCCCCTCTTCTCAGCCGACCTGGCTTCGATTACAAATGGCGCGCGGGCCCAGCCCCGATAACAACAACCCTCCTTCCGTGCCATCATGTCCGAAAACAACCCTTGCCTTGACTGCGGCGCCTGCTGCGGGTATTTCCGTGTGTCCTTCTTCTGGGGCGAATGCCAGTCTGCCGGCGGCCTTGTGCCGGACGACCTGGTGGTACAGATCAACCCCAGCCGTGTTGCCATGATCGGCACCGACGCCAAGCCTTGCCGCTGCGTGAGCCTGCAGGGCGAGATCGGTACCGAGGTGGCGTGTACCATCTACGCCAACCGTTCAAGCCCGTGCCGCGAGTTTGAGGCGTCTTGGGAGGGTGGGGTGCATAACCCGAGCTGTGACGATGCGCGGGCAGCGTATGGGCTGCCGCCACTGACCCCGCCGGGGGCCAACGAGCCGCATTGGCCGGATGATGGAGCCGAGGTGGCCTGAGCCATTTTCGCCGGCCTGTGCCGGCCCTTTCGCGGGTAAACCCGCTCCCACAGGTACTGCACAAGTCTCGCTGGCGGTGATGTCCCTGTGGGAGCGGGTTCACCCGCGAAAGGGCCATCAGCTGTAAGAAAATTCTGAATCTGAAACCAAATGCTTCAGCGGGGCAGGGGGTGTGAATTATCCTGCAACCTCCGTCGGATGCCGTCTGATAGCCAGGGAACTGCTTCAGCGATACCTTCATGGCTCGCCCACATTGGCGAGCGAGTGTGAGAACTCGTTGTTGGTAGACGGCCATTTTATGGCAGTTGTGCGCGTGCAGGCTTCGGTCTGACCGTGATGTCTCCAACACGGGCTTCTCACCTCGCGCACGACTGCCACCCTAATCTGTGAGAAGGATTGAGGCGGTTGCTTCCATTCAAGCCATTGGAGACAACCATGAAAAAGTTGGTACCTGATCCACCGCCTTCATTTCCCATTCCCTACATCACGATAATCGCCGGCCTGTCCATTGAAGACGCCAAGCCTCACGCCGCCGCGCTCATGGACGCCCTTTCCAACTCCATTCAGCTTTGCCTGGCTACACAAGACACCGAACAGCGCCAAACCGTGCTCGAAGACATGGCCATCATCACCGAACTGCTCCGGGCGCTATCCACCCACATGGCGAGTCTAGAGGTGGCCCATGGCTGACGAACTGAAGTCGCGAACCACGGCAGGCAAGGAGACCTTTCTCGACCTGTACACCATCCAGCCCGGCATCCCGCTCGATCATGCCTTTGATGAGTTGTCGGTGTTGCTGGGGTGTATTCGCCACCTGAGCGAAGAGGCCGAGATGGAGAGCAACCTTATTGCGGGGAGCGCCACGCGGATTCTCAGTGCCATGGCCAAGGCGCTGATCAATGACATGGAGATGGGCTTGAATCGCAACGTCTGAGCTGATGGGGGCCGCTTTTCGGCCCTCTGCTTAATCGACGAGAAATCAGTGAGAACGCGTATCCCTTGGTACAGGTTCAATTATTTCTTCTCTAAGTAACGTGTGGCCTGCGAATTCGGATGTTTTGAGCTTGCAGAGGCGGAGTGTTATTCGTTTGAAACGGTTGCGGTTGTGGGGGCTGAGCAAGGGCTGGCGGAACATTTTCTGCTTGGCTAGTCAGTAGCTGATAATTCTCGTTATTTAACCTGTTTACATGTTCGAGGTGGTGTTGTTCTCTGCTTAAATGCTGTTCCGCTACTTGATGAAATCTCGCGGCGCGGGCCATGTCTTGGCTAGCTGACTCCACGTGCCTCATTTGACGTTGCGGGTTTGTCGATACGGAGGCTCTACGCTGGTACTGTTCGGCACTTTGTTCGAGTCTTAACGAGGCCACATACGCATCTGTAGCAAGCGCTCTCGCTTGTTCTGCTCTCAGCTGGCGCACTTTGGCACGGTGAAGAAGCCTGCGAGACTGGTTCAGCGTCGGATTGCCTGAGTAGCGAGGTGGTTGATGCGAGGCGATGCGTTGCAACGGGATTCGGTATTGAGCGGAAGGATCCTGATAATTGATGGGATCTCCCGAACAATAACTGTAACTGTTCAGCCCACCTTGCAAAAAGGGGCTCGCTGCATCGGGAGAGCAAAATCTCATGACTCCAGGGCTATAGGTGCGGTGTCCGATGCCAAGGAAGTATCGCTCGGTCGATTTGTCCAGTTTTTCCCCGTTAAAAGCAAGGATGGGTATATCTTGCCCGGAACGAGGAAGATGGCCGTAGGGGCTGTAACTCAATACTTGTCTGATGCTTGCATCTTGTGTTCGTACAATCGATCTCATTGAGTCGATTGCGAGGAGCAATCGTCTGATTGGAACCGTAGTTTCGTGTAATTCTGCGATGGCGGAATTTTTAACCCGCAAGATGCAGCAACTCTGGCCGTCACGCAGTACCTGCTGCAGATGGTTCATTTGGTAGAAAAGTCTAGCTTTCATGATAGGCAGGCCGCTTTGACGTGGTAGTGAAGTCAAAGATTGCTTGACTACTGACAGGGTGCAACTGTCATTTTTACCAGGGGGCAATCCACCCTGTGGGAGCCGCGCTTGCCCGCGATGGGCTGCAAAGCAGCCCCGGGATGCTCGAACCGGTCACATAACGTTAAACTGTCATCTCCCCAGCAATGGACAGGAGATCCGGCGTGACCCCACCCCGCAGTTTCCCGACTGACCTCTGCCTCGACAGCCCGCGCCTGCAGTTGCGCCCGATGCGCCACGCCGACGCTGCGCAGTGGCTGAAGATCATGGCCGACCCCGAGGTCATGCGTTACTGGCACCATGCCCCCTGGCAAGACCTGGCCGAAGCGGAAAGCGCCCTGGCCGCCGACCGCGAAGCCTATGCCAATGGCGACCAGCTCAAGCTCGGCATGTACCGCCGAGACAACGGCGAATTGATCGGCATGGTCCAGCTGTTCAACATCGACGATGTCTCACGCCGTGGCGAAATTGGCTATTGCCTGGCCAGCGCGGTGCAGGGCAGGGGCTACATGGACGAAGCGCTGACCTGCTTCATCGACTACATTGCCCACACCCTGCATATGCGCCGCCTGGAAGGCGAGATCGACCCGCGCAACCAGGGCTCGGCCCGAACCCTCGAACGCCAGGGCTTCGTCCTCGAAGGCACGTTGCGGGCGCGCTGGTGCGTGGCGGGCGAGCTGACCGACTCAGGCATATACGGCCTGCTGCTGGAACCGCCAGTCGCATGACCCTGGGCGCCCGTTTACCGGCCTTCTACCTGACCCTGAGCCTTGCCCTGTATCTGCTCAGCCTGGCCTTCGACGGCGCCCTGATGAGCGCCGGCCGGCACATGCCGGCGCTGCAGATGTTCCTGTACGGTCCCTGGGGCATCCCCTTCGGCATGTTCCAGTGGTTCGCCAACCCGCTGCTGGCGGTAGCCATCCTTTGCCATCGGCGCTTTCGCCGGCTGGCGCTGCTGCTTGCGCTGGGAGCGTTGTACCTGGCTGCCAGCAGCTTTGGTATCGAACGCCTGCCGGACAACATCAGCTATGAATTCTCCCACCGCACCGGCTTCGGCGTGGGCTTCTACCTGTGGCTGGCGGCGATCGCGGTGTTCTGTGCTGGTCAGGCCTGGCAGTGCTGGGTCGCACGCAGCCGTGACGATGTGCCGTCCTGGAACTGGCTGGATGTCGCCCTGATCGCGGCATTGGCCGTGACCGCTTATGCGGCGACCCAGATGCCAGCGCTGCAATTCGAACCGGGCAAGGTGCTGATGCCGCCGGAGCATGGTCAGGTGCTATAGCACTCACATCTGTAACTTTTGGCGCGCGAGAAGAAAGATTTTGTATGCGTCTCCGTTGCGTACAGCCGTTCGGAAATTATCCAGCCAAATGCCCTGATTGGGTCGTATGTTTACGTCTTGGGAAGTTTGAGAGCTAATGATTGTGGGAGATTGGTGCGAGGGGGGCACTTGAGGAGACGATGGCGCATCCGCAGGTGCCTCCACGATCTTGAATGCGGAATTGATTCGGGCATCCATCTCGTCAAGTTCCAGATGCATTCGCTCTATGCGTTGCCTCATGTGTTTCAGAGCGTGTTTTGCACGCCGCTGGTCGGTAGCGAGCAGTTCAACGAGAAACGGGTTGTTACTTTGCTTCTGATACGCCTTTTTTGTGGAATGCAACTTACTGGGTAGGTCAAATATCGAGTTTGGATTCCGCACAGGGAGGCTGAACTTAGTCTGATACCTTGATCCACTTCTAACGACGAATTTCGCCTGCCCCGACGGATCCACATGGTTAAGTGGATCATTCTCGCAATAGGCATAGCTATTATTGCCGCCTGCTCCGAAGGGACTGAGCCAGTCAGGCGAGTGGAACCGCATCAGAGAAGGGCTGTAAATTCGATAACCGTTACCTAGTGGATAGCCATCCGTCACAGGGTCCTTTCTTTGCCCGTTAAAACCTAAACTCGATGCTGCCGTCTTTGGGTGAAGCAAACCATACGGCGTATAGATTTGCGAGTTTGCCAAACGTGATTGCTCTTGTTTCATGGCTGCCTCGGGTTGTCACTACGGTGATCCTGAGCCTGACGTATGCGACTAACACGTGGGGTAGAGCTTTCGATTTGTGTACGTGGCTGCTCTTGTATTGTTAGTCTGTCGAGTTCGGCGCGTAATCGCGCAATTGGTCCTGTCCTCGCTTGTATTGTCAGATTCACCTGGTGAGTGGCTTGCTGCTGTTGCGTTACGACAGGCCGAGCCTGTTGCAGTATTTCGGTAGCCCTTTGGTTGAAGCTTCGCACTTGTTCATGAGGTGTCATGTTCGTTGCATCCGCAGCACGCGGCACGGCATGTGCTGTTCGCAGCACTTGGTTGGCAAGTGCCCGGATCATCTGGCCACCTCGGCCGCCGCGTGATGGGACTGGCTGAAACTTGACTTTTTTGACAGACATACCTGTCATGTCGGCGTGTCCATCGGGGTCTGTTCGGTTTACTGGGTCGCCAGTGCAATAGGCGTAAGCATGGATCCCACCTCGTCCAAACGGGCTACAGCCGTCCACTGACCTGAACCTCATCAACGTAGGGCTGTAGCTTCTGTAACCTTGCCCGAGCATGTAGCTGTCGATGGCTGTATCGAAATACTCTGCTTTGAAGGCGAGCAGGTGCACCGGTGCGGCAGAGGCGTGGCCGTATACACAATAGGCCTTCGTCGTTGCTTGTATCCGCGGCGAGCCTTGCCAAGCGGGTGTCACGCTAATGCTCATGTTCCCTCACCTCTTGAGGTCTTTCGCTACTGTCGTCGCCTTTGACTACCGCTACAACTGTCAGAAATACCAGTTGCCCGATACTGTCAGGCATGACATTTCATCACCCGAAAGGACCCATGATGTACAACTTGAAATTAATCGCCGGTCTGGCGACCGCCTTTTTAGTAATTGGCCAAGCGCAAGCGGAAGGAGCCTCTCAGGCCTATAACCAATGTATGGACAGCGCCTCCAGCACGGTGGCCATGAGCAGTTGCATCCAGACTGAGACCCAACTTCAGGACCAGCGCCTGAACCGGGTCTACCAGCAGCTGACGACCAAGCTTGCGCCCGGGCCGCAGAAGAGCCTGCGCGACGTGCAGCGCAAGTGGATCACCTACCGCGACGCCAACTGCAAGTTCCATGTACAGGCCAGTGGCGGCACCCTGGCGCAGCTGGAAGGCGGCATGTGCGTGCTGGACATGACCCGCGAACGGGCGGCGGAGCTGGAGCGGATACTCAGCCCCGGGCAGTGATGGGGTTGACGCTCCTACAGAGCGCGGGCCTTGAGGTACTCGCGCACTTCCACGCCATCTCCGGCAAACTCGATCCGCTCGGCCTTGGCTTCACGCTGGTAGGCATACATCGGGTCGTAATATTCCTTGAGCAGCCCTTCGATCCAGCCCCGGTGCAGGTCCACCGCACCGCTGCGCAACTGCTCGTCCAGCGCTTCGCCCAGGATTGTGGACAAGCGATGGAAGCGCTCGCCACCCAGGCGCTTGTGGATATTGGCCATGCTCTGCAGCAAGCGCTCGGCAAACAGCCTGCGGCCATTTTCCTCGCCATGCACATCGACGAACTCGGCGCACAGGTTGATCACGTAATCGCGCAGGATGCGCTCCACGCGGTTCTCGAAACTGTCCTCCAGCCACACCATCGGGTACTGCTGCATGCCCTGATACAGCTCCAGCGGCACCGAGCAACTGCCGACGATGCGGCCTTCATCTTCCAGCACGAACTGTTCGATGCCTCGGGCGCGCTTCTTCAGCACATCGATGGCCAGCTTGTTCTCGAAGTCGATCTGCGCCGGTTGGCCGGTGGCGCGCTTGCCGAAGCTGGAGCCGCGATGATTGGCGTGGCCTTCGAGGTCGAGCACGTTGTTCAACTGGTGCAGCACATCGGTCTTGCCGGTGCCGGTGAGGCCGCCGACCAGGACGAAATCGCATTGCTCGACCGCCTGCTGGGTGGTTTCCAGCAGGAAGGTACGCATGGCCTTGTAGCCACCCTTGATGCGCGGGTAGGCGATGCCGGCCTCGTCGCGCAGCCATTGCTGCACGATCAGCGAGCGCAGGCCGCCACGGGCACAGTACAGGTAACCATCAGGGTGGGCCTTGGCAAAGCTGGCCCAGGCCTGCAGGCGTTCGCGCTTGGTCGCGCCGCTGACCAGTTGGTGGCCGAGGGTGATGGCGGCGGCCTGGCCCTGCTGTTTGTAGCAGGTGCCGACCTTCTGCCGCTCCTGGTCAGTCATCAGTGGCAGGTTGACGGTACCGGGGAAGGCACCCTTGGCAAATTCGATCGGCGCGCGCATGTCCATCATCGGCGCATCGTCGAGGAACAGCTGGCGGAAGTCGGTGCAGTCGGGGCGCATCAGTTCACCTCAACTGCGTGGCTCTGTCGCTCGACCAACTGGCCGATCGGCGCCAGGTTAAGGCCCAGTTCGGCGGCCAGCGCGAGGAACTCGGCCTCACCTTCGGCAGTGACGGCAACCAGCAGGCCGCCGCTGGTCTGTGGGTCGCACAGCAGGTGCTTCTGCTCGTCGGTCAGCGTGCCGAGCTTGTGCCCGTAGCTGTCGAAGTTGCGCAGGGTACCGCCAGGGATGCAGCCCTCGGCCAGGTAATGGTCGACACTTGGCAGGCGCGGCACGGCGGCGTAGTCCAGCTGTGCTGTCAGGCCACTGCCTTCGGCCAGCTCGACCAGGTGGCCGAGCAGGCCAAAACCGGTCACGTCGGTCATCGCCTTGACCCCATCGAGCTTGCCAAAGCGGCTGCCCGGGGTGTTCAGCGTGCACATCCAGTCGCGTGCCAGGCCCTGGTCCTGCTCGCGCAGCTTGGCTTTCTTCTCGGCGGTGGTGAGGATGCCGATGCCCAGTGGCTTGGTCAGGTACAGGCGGCAACCGGCGGTGGCGGTGTCGTTGCGCTTGAGGTGGCGTTTGTTCACCACACCGGTGACGGCCAGGCCGAAGATCGGCTCGGGGGCGTCGATGGAGTGGCCGCCGGCCAGCGGGATACCGGCCTCGGCACACACGGCACGGCCGCCGCGGATCACTTCGCGGGCGACTTCTGGCGGCAGCACGTTGACCGGCCAGCCGAGGATGGCGATGGCCATCAGCGGGTCACCGCCCATGGCGTAGATGTCGCTGATGGCGTTGGTCGCGGCGATGCGACCGAAATCGTAAGGGTCGTCGACGATCGGCATGAAGAAATCAGTGGTCGAAACCACCCCGCGCTCGTCGTCCAGGGCATACACGGCGGCATCGTCACGCGAGGCATTGCCGACCCACAACTTCGGGTCCAGGGCCTGGGCGCCGCTTTCGGCAAGGATCACATCCAGCACCTTGGGGGAGATCTTGCAGCCACAGCCGGCACCGTGGCTGTACTGGGTCAGGCGAATCGGCTCGCTCATACGTACCTCAGGGGATCAATTTGTTGCGCGATTGTAGCAAAGCTGGCCTTTGCGCCTGTGGCTCTTATAATTCCCACCGTCGGCGCGTTGCCGGCACTTTCCCCGCTATTGAACCGGAGAACTCCCATGCTCAAACGCCCCCTGGCGCTCGCCGCCGGCCTCGTGCTGTCCTGCTGTGCCGTAGTTGCCCAGGCTGCCGACATCTTGCGGGTCAGTGCCATCCCCGACGAAGCGCCGACCGAACTGCTGCGCAAGTTCGAGCCGCTGGGCAAGTACCTGTCCAAGCAACTGGGCATGGAGGTGAAGTTCGTGCCGGTGGCCGACTACCCGGCGGTGGTCGAGTCGCTGGCCAGCAACCGCCTGGACATGGCCTGGTTGGGTGGCTTCACCTTCGTCCAGGTGCACCTGAAAGACCCGACCGCCACGCCGCTGGTGCAGCGTGAGCAGGACGCCCAGTTCACCTCCAAGTTCATCACCGCCAACCCGGCCGTGAAGAGCCTGGCCGACCTCAAGGGCAAGTCGTTCGCCTTCGGTTCGATCTCGTCCACCTCGGGCAGCCTGATGCCCCGTTACTTCATGCTCAAGGAAGACAACATCAAGCCTGAAAGCTACTTCAGCCGTGTGGCCTATTCCGGTGCCCATGACGCCACCGTCGCCTGGGTGCAGGCCGGCAAGGTCGATGGCGGCGTGCTCAATGCCAGTGTCTGGCAGAAGCTGGTCGATGCCGGCAAGGTCGATACCAGCAAGGTGAAGGTATTTGCCACCACACCGACCTACTACGACTACAACTGGACCGTGCGCGGCAACATGGACCCGGCGCTGAAAGAGAAAATCAAGCAGGCCTTCCTTGACCTCGACCCGGCCAACCCGGAGCACAAGGCGATTCTCGACCTGCAGGCGGCCAGCCGCTTCATCGAGACCAAGCCCGAAAACTATGTGGGCACCGAGCAAGCCGCACGTGAGGCCGGCCTGCTCAAGTGACGATCCATGTAAACGGCGCCGGCCTGCGCCACGGCCAGGTCCGCGCGCTCGATTCGATCAGCCTGAGCATCGCCAAGGGTGAGCGGGTAGCGATCATCGGCCCCTCGGGGGCCGGCAAGTCCAGCTTGCTGCACCTGATGGCCACCGCCGTGCAGCCCAGCAGCGGGTACCTGGAACTGTTCGGTGAGCAACCTTGGGCGCTGTCTGCCGGGGCGCGCCAACGCCTGCGCGCGCGCATCGGCCTGGTGCACCAGGCACCGCCATTGCCTCCCCGTCAGCGTGTGGTAACAGCAGTCCTGGCGGGCCGCCTGGGGCAGTGGGGCATCTTGCGTGGCCTGCTCAACCTGGTGTATCCGACCGATGTGCCGGGGGCGCGCCAGGCCTTGGCCGAGCTGGGCCTGGCCGACAAGCTGTTCGTTCAGTGCGGGCAGTTGTCCGGTGGCCAGTTGCAGCGGGTGGGCATTGCCAGGGCGTTGTACCAGCGCCCGGAAGTGCTATTGACCGACGAACCGGTGTCGGCCATGGACCCGGTGCTGGCCGACCACAGCCTGGCACTGCTCAATCGCCATGCCCAGGCCAATGGCGTGACCCTGGTGGCCAGCCTGCATGCGGTGGACCTGGCGCTGGCGCACTTTCCGCGGGTGATCGGTATTCGTGAGGGGCAGGTGGTGTTCGACTGCCCTGCAGAGGCGGTGACCGGGCCAATGCTGGATGCGCTGTACGCCAACGAGCAACTGGGTTCGCCAGCGCAAGCCCAAGGGCCGACCCTGACTGTGCAGATTCCGCGATGCTGAAGGCCGACGTCCGCGACCCGGCCGCGTTGCCGCGGTTGCTGTTGACCGTGCTGGCGTTGGCCGTGCTGTGGCCGGGGCTGCAGTTGAGCGAGCTGAACCCTGGCGTTTTGCTGCAGGCAGAAAACCGTCAGCAGATCGCCAGCTTTACCAGTGCCTTCTGGCCGCCAACGCACAGTGCCGAATTCCTCCGGTTGTTGTATGAGTCCACCTTGCAGACCTTGGCCGTGGCGACAGCGGGCATGGCCTTGGCGCTGTTGCTGGCGGTCCCGACCAGCCTGCTGGCGAGCCGTGCGCTGTCACTGCGCGCCGCTTCCCGTGGAGGCCGGGCAGGGCCGTGGTCGCGCTTGTTGCGCCTGCCCGTTCGCGGCTTGCTTATTTTTCTGCGCAGCGTGCCGGAGATCGTCTGGGCGCTGCTGTTCGTGCGGGCCGTGGGCCTGGGGCCAACGGCCGGGGTACTGGCCATCGCCATTACCTACAGCGGCATGCTCGGCAAGGTCTACGCGGAGATCTTCGAATCGGTCGACCAGCGTCCGGCGCATGCCTTGCTACAGGCCGGCAGCGGGCGGTTGGCGGCATTCTTCTACGGTATCCTGCCCAGCGCGTCGGCGGAGGTGGTGTCCTATACCGTCTACCGCTGGGAATGCGCCGTGCGCGCTTCTGTGGTGATGGGCTTTGTCGGTGCCGGCGGGCTTGGGCAGCAGATCGACCTGTCGATGCGTATGTTTGCCGGGGGCGAAGTGGCGAGCATGCTACTGGCGTTCCTCGGCCTGGTGCTGCTGGCTGACCTGCTTAGCCGCTTCCTGCGCGGGAGGCTGGCATGAACCGGGTGGTCAATCTGCTGGTGATCGTAGCAATCATGGCGGCGGTGGTGGCGTCGTTCGGTTATCTGCAGCTGGACCTGCACGCCTTGGTGGGCGATGGCGGGCTGGGGCAGATGGGTGAGTATGCTGCGCGCTTCCTGCATCCGGACCTGTCCGGCGAACACCTGCAAGCGGTGGGGCGCGGCGCACTGGAAACGCTGGCCATGTCGGGCCTGGGCACGCTGCTGGCCATGGCCCTCGGCATGCTGTTGGCGTTGCCGGCGGCGGGGCGCTTCGGTTGGCCGCTGCAATCTCTGGCACGCTTGCTGCTCAATGCCCTGCGTGCCATTCCAGAGTTGGTATGGGCCGCATTGACGGTGCTGGCGGCGGGCCTGGGGCCCAATGCCGGTACTTTGGCCTTGGCGCTTCATACGTCTGGAGTGTTAGGGCGTTTGTTTGCCGAGGCGCTGGAGAATGCGCCGGCAGAACCCGCCGCAGCGATTCGCCTGCAGGGCGGGGGGCAGGTGGCGGCGTTCTGTTTCGGGACCTTGCCGAATTTGTGGCCGCAATTGCTGGCGTACAGCCTGTACCGCTGGGAGAACAACATTCGCATGGCCAGTGTGCTGGGCTTCGTCGGAGCCGGGGGGCTGGGGCAGATGCTCTATACCACCTTGAGCCTGTTCCAGGAGGCGCAGGCCAGCACGGTGATCATGGCGATGTTGTTATTGGTGCTGCTGGTGGATGCCTTCAGTGATGTGCTGCGCCAGCGGTTTGTGCGGGCCTGACAGATAGCCGGGGCCGCTCTGCGGCCCTTTCGCGACGCAAGGCCGCTCCTACAGAAGATCGCGTCCCCCTGTGGAGCGGCCTTGTGTCGCGAAAGGGCTGCAAAGCAGCCCCCTTTACGAAGCCAGCTCCCCACACTGCGCTTCCCGCTGCATCGATTCCAGATTCCGTTCGATCGTCTCGCAGATGGTATCCATCTGAATCTGATGCTCACTGAAGCGAAACGGACTTTGCAGATCAGTCCCGATCCGCTCGATCGCCAGCAGCATGAAGCCCACCACCGTCGACGCCAGCGGTGTGAACCAGCCCAGCGACTCCACCAGCCCCACCGGCACGATCAGGCAGAACAGCGTGATGAACAGCCGTGGGAAATACACGTAAGGGTAGGGCAGCGGCGTATTGGCAATCCGCTCCATGCCGCCTTGGGCATTGGAAAGGTCCACCAGCGTCGACTCCAGCCGCGCCAGGCGAATGCTGTCCAGCCGGCCGGCTTGGTATTCCCGCGCCAGCAATGCCGCCGAGCCACTGAGTATGTCATTGGCAAAGTTGTTCGAACGGTTACGCCGCTCGAACTCCCCCGGCGGGATGAACGCCATCAGTTCGTCCGGGCAAGCCTCACCCTTCAAGTGTGCTGCCAGGCAGTTCACATAGGCGATGTGCCGGCGCAGCAAGGTCGCCTTGACCGGGTTCAGTTCGTCCTGCGGGTCATCGATCAGCGTCAGCGTCTGCCGGGCGAAGCTGCGCGAACTGTTCACCAGTGCTCCCCACAAGGTTCGCGCTTCCCACCAGCGGTTGTAGGCGCTGCTGTTGCGAAAGCTCACCAGCACCACCAGCGCCGAACCCAGCAAGGTCAGCGGAATCAGCGGCAGGGTGAACTTGCTGTTGAAGAACAGCATGAAGTCGATGGTGACCAGTACGTCCCACAACAGCAGCCAGAACAGCGACCAGCCGATGTAGCCGAAGGTCTTGACGATCAGGCGGTATTTACGGGCGATGACGTCTTTCACGCGAGCTGCCTCGAAAAGCCGGGGATGCATGATGGGACGTCGAGGGGCGTGGATGGTTCGGCGCTGCTCGTCCTGGGATGTTACTGAACGTGTTGCTTCATCTGCACCAAGGCCACCCGCTTGCCATCCTGAGCCTGTCGCTCCTCGATGCCGAAAGGTATGAAGCCAAGCTGTGGATAAAGCAGCAGGCCCGCGGTGTTGTGGTTGAAACAAGACACCCAGACTTCCCGCGCCGCGAACTGTTCACGGGCGAGGTCGACCATGCATTGCACCAGGTAACGCGCCACGCCCTGGCCGCGAGCGACGGGTGCCACCACCACGTTGCCGAGGGCACAGATACCGCCGTGCTCAGCCTTGTAGAAGTTGGCGAAACCGAGCACAAGGCCATCGCCCTCGACCACGGTCGAACCGCTGCGCTGGGCGATGGCGTCGCTCAATTGCGCGGGGGTGAGCGGGTAGGTGGCTTTGGGAAACATATAGAACAGCTCATCCGGGCTTTGCGCGAAGCTGCAGATGGCCGGGATGTCGCTGGGTTGGACGGGGCGGTGACCAAGGTGCATGGCAGGTCCTTTGCGTGAATGGGCTGGCCAGATCATCAGTGCCGGCCCCCACCGTATCATGATCGCCCGCACGTTGGATCAAGGCTTGCTGGCTACCGCCACATAGCCCTTGATCGCAGCAGGCGCGCTGTGCGGCTTGCCCTTGTGTGCCAGATACTGGAAGCGGCGCCATTCCTTGTCGATTTCGCTATACGACATGAACACGCTGACCCGCGCCTTGTCGGCCAGGTCCGGGCGGTTGCGGGCATTGATCCCGTCCTTGGAAATGAAGGCGACGTTCATGCCGACCACCTTGCCGTCGTCGGCGAACACGGGGCCGCCGGACATGCCTTTGGTGATCGGGCCGTCATGCACCGAGTAGAAGACGCTGCCCGGTGTACCTTCGAGGCGCACCAGCGAGTCGAGCGTACGGCCCTTGCCTTGCACCGGCATCATGAAACTGTTGAAGCCGACCGCCGTCACCGACTCGCCCGGCACGAACTGACGCCACTGCGGCACCTTGCTGGCCTTGTGCTTGAAGAACACCACGTCACCCAGCCCTTCATGCACCACATTGGGCAGGAACGGCGTGTGCTTGGCGGTGACGGCGTAGTCTTCGTTCCACTGGATGGCGGTGGCCATCAGCAGCATCGGCAGGGGGGCACCGGAGGTGACGACAAAAGCCTGGTCGTAGACGGGGTTTGAAACGTATGCGGTTGGCATTCCATTGCACCCACTCAGCAGCATCATTGCTGCCAGACAGGGCGCGGTTTTGTTCATGGGTCACGCAGTGGTCATTGATAACGGGAGCGCAAATATGGCGAATTGATATTACGCTATCAATACTTTCGGCTTATAACCGACGAATGACAGCTTATGGCCATTATCCGGTCAGTTGCCAATTGAATGCGTGGATGTCTGGCTCGTTCCAGGCCATCGGGTTGGCGTCAAAAATCGCAGCCTGAACGACTGGTGTGGATGAAGTCCCTGGAACTGGTCGCAGCAAACCCACTCGGCAGGGGCCTGTTCAGCGCTGAATAGCGCGCACAAAAAAACCGACCATGTGGTCGGTTTTTTTTGGATTTTGGTGCCCCGAGGGAGACTCGAACTCCCACTCCTTTCGAAAACGGATTTTGAATCCGCCGCGTCTACCAATTCCGCCATCAGGGCTGTGGCGCGCAGTATAGAGAGGTGCCCGTGGTCGGTCAATCGGCTTTCATGGTCAATTTTCACACATTGGGCTAAACTTCCCGGCCCTGTCGAACCCGAACATCATCATGCGCGTCGCCGATTTTTCCTTCGAACTCCCCGATTCCCTGATCGCCCGCCACCCTCTGGCCGAGCGCCATGGCAGCCGTCTGCTGGTCCTCGATGGGCCGAGCGGGGCGCTGGCGCACAAGCAATTCCCGGATCTGCTCGACTATCTGCAGCCGGGCGACCTGATGGTGTTCAACAACACCCGGGTGATTCCGGCGCGGCTGTTTGGCCAGAAAGCCTCCGGCGGCAAGCTGGAAGTGCTGGTCGAGCGTGTGCTCGACAGCCACCGCGTGCTGGCCCATGTACGTGCCAGCAAGGCGCCTAAAGAAGGCGCGGTGATCCTCATCGATGGCGGTGGCGAGGCCGAGATGGTCGCCCGCCACGACACGCTGTTCGAGCTGCGCTTCACCGAAGAGGTGCTGCCGCTGCTCGAGCGCGTCGGCCATATGCCGCTGCCGCCCTACATCGACCGCCCGGACGAGGGCGCAGACCGTGAGCGTTACCAGACCGTGTACGCCGAGCGTGCCGGTGCCGTGGCCGCGCCAACTGCCGGCCTGCACTTCGACGAAGCGCTGCTGGAGAAGATCGCCGCCAAGGGCGTCGAGCGCGCCTTCGTCACCCTGCACGTGGGTGCTGGCACCTTCCAGCCGGTACGGGTCGACAAGATCGAAGACCACCACATGCACAAAGAGTGGCTCGAAGTGAGCCAGGATGTGGTCGACGCCATCGAGGCCTGCCGCGCACGTGGCGGCCGGGTGATCGCGGTCGGGACCACCAGCGTGCGCTCGCTGGAGAGCGCGGCGCGCGATGGCGTGCTCAAGGCTTTCAGCGGTGACACCGACATCTTCATCTTCCCGGGCCGGCCTTTCCATGTGGTCGATTGCCTGGTCACCAACTTCCACCTGCCGGAGTCCACGCTGCTGATGCTGGTCTCGGCCTTCGCCGGTTACCCCGAGACCATGGCTGCCTACGCGGCGGCGGTCGACAACGGTTACCGCTTCTTCAGTTACGGTGATGCCATGTTCATCACCCGCAATCCGGCGCCACGCGGCCCAGAGGATCAAGCATGAGTCGCACCTGTCGAATGTCGTTCGAACTGCTGGCCACCGACGGCAAGGCCCGTCGTGGCCGGTTGACCTTCCCCCGTGGCACGGTCGAGACCCCGGCGTTCATGCCGGTGGGTACCTATGGCACGGTCAAGGGCATGCTGCCGCGTGACATCGAGGCCATCGGCGCCGAGATCATCCTCGGCAACACCTTCCACCTGTGGCTGCGCCCGGGTACCGAGGTCATCAAGAAGCACAACGGCCTGCACGACTTCATGCAGTGGAAAGGCCCAATCCTCACCGATTCCGGTGGTTTCCAGGTGTTCAGCCTGGGCGCCATGCGCAAGATCAAGGAGGAGGGGGTGACCTTCGCCTCGCCAGTCGACGGGTCCAAGGTGTTCATGGGCCCGGAAGAGTCCATGCAGGTGCAGCGCGACCTGGGCTCGGACATCGTCATGATCTTCGACGAATGCACGCCGTACCCGGCCGAGCACGATGTGGCGCGCACCTCCATGGAACTGTCGCTGCGCTGGGCCCAGCGTTCGAAGAATGCCCACGGTGACAACACCGCAGCGCTGTTCGGCATCGTTCAGGGCGGCATGTACCAGGACCTGCGCATGCGCTCGCTGGAAGCGCTGGTCAACATCGACTTCGACGGCCTGGCCATCGGTGGCCTGTCGGTGGGTGAGCCGAAGCACGAGATGATCAAGGTGCTCGACTACCTGCCGGCCCAGATGCCGGCTGACAAACCTCGTTACCTTATGGGGGTAGGCAAACCGGAAGATCTGGTTGAGGGTGTGCGCCGCGGCGTCGACATGTTCGACTGCGTGATGCCCACGCGCAACGCGCGCAACGGCCACCTGTTCGTCGATACAGGGGTGATCAAGATCCGCAACGCGTTCCATCGCCATGATGATTCGCCGCTGGATCCGACCTGTGACTGCTACACCTGCACCAACTTCTCCCGCGCTTATCTCCATCATCTGGACAAGTGCGGCGAAATGCTGAGCAGCATGCTGAATACCATCCACAACTTGCGCCATTACCAGCGCTTGATGGCCGGTTTACGCGAGGCTATTCAACAGGGTAAATTGGCCGCCTTTGTCGACGCCTTCTACGCCAAGCGCGGGCTGCCTGTGCCGCCTTTGGACTGACTGTTCGCATCCATTATTAGAAAATTACATTAGGAGTGCCCAATGAGCTTCTTGATCCCCGCCGCATACGCGGACGCTGCAGCACCTGCCGCTGGCCCAGCCGGCACCGGCTTTGAGTGGATTTTCCTGGTCGGTTTCCTGGTCATCTTCTACCTGATGATCTGGCGCCCGCAGTCCAAGCGTGCCAAAGAGCAGAAGAACCTGCTGAGCAACTTGCAGAAAGGTGACGAAGTTGTCACCAACGGCGGTATCGCCGGCAAGATCGTCAAGGTTTCCGATGACTTCGTTGTTCTGGAAGTTTCCGACACCGTCGAACTGAAGTTCCAGAAGGGTGCCATCGCGGCAACCCTGCCAAAAGGTACGCTCAAGGCTATCTGAGTTACCGGTTTCATTTTTCCAGTCGGGGCGCGCAAAGCGCCCCGCGTCTTGAACGGGCGGCGTGATGCTGAACAAATACCCTCTGTGGAAATACGCACTGATCCTGGTGGTACTGGCGATCGGTTTCATTTATTCCGCTCCCAACCTCTACCCGGATGATCCGGCGGTGCAGATCAGCGGTGCCAGCTCGGCGCTGCAGGTCAAGCAGGCCGACCTCGATCGCGTCAGCAAGGCGCTGGTCGATGCCGGCATCACCGTCAAGGGCGCGAGCCTGGGTGAGAAGGGCAGTGGGCTGATTCGCCTGACCAACCAGGAAGATCAACTGCCAGCCAAGGATGTAGTGCGCAAGGCACTGGGCGATGATTACGTCGTGGCCCTGAACCTGGCCCAGACTACCCCGCAATGGCTGCGTAACCTGGGTGCAAGCCCGATGAAGCTGGGCCTGGACCTGTCCGGTGGTGTGCACTTCCTGCTGGAAGTGGACATGGACAAGGCCATGAGCGCCCGCATGAAAGTCTACGAAGGCGAGGTCAAGACCTTGCTGCGCAAAGAGCGCATCCGCTATCGCAGCCTGCCGCAGCAGGATGGCGGTGTGATGCTGGGCTTCGCTGACGATGCTACCCGCGAACAGGCACGTGCCCTGATCCGCAAGAATTTCAATGATTTCGACCTGACCACCACCGAGCGCAACGAGCTTGCCGTGCTGCGTCTGGCGCTGACCCAGGCGAAAGTCGCCGAGATCCGCGAATACTCGATCAAGCAGAACCTGACCACCGTTCGCAACCGTGTGAACGAGCTGGGCGTGGCCGAGCCGCTGGTACAGCGCCAGGGCGCCAACCGCATCGTGGTCGAGCTGCCAGGCGTGCAGGACACTGCCGAAGCCAAGCGTATCCTCGGCAAGACCGCCAACCTGGAGTTCCGCTTCGGCGCCGAGCCGGGTGCTTCCAAGGCCACTACGGAGGTCTTCGAGTTCCGTGAAGGCAACCGTTCCGCTGCCGTCGAGCGTGGCCTGATCATCACCGGTGACCAGGTTACCGACGCCCAGGCCAGCTTCGACGAGCATGGCCGCCCGCAGGTGAACATCCGCCTGGATGGCCACGGTGGTGAGCTGATGAGCCGCGCGACCCGCAGCAACGTCGGCCGCAGCATGGCGGTGATCTTCATCGAACAGAAGCCGGTCACTCGCTACGTCAAGCAGACGGTCGACGGTGTCGAGAAGGACGTTGCCGTACAGAGCTTCCAGGAAGAGAAGAAGATCATCAGCCTGGCGACCATCCAGTCGCCACTGGGCAGCCAGTTCCGTATCACCGGCCTGAACGGCCAGGGTGAGTCCTCGGAACTGGCCCTGCTGCTGCGTGCCGGTGGTCTGGCCGCGCCGATGTACTTCGCTGAAGAACGTACCATTGGCCCAAGCCTGGGTGCCGACAACATCACCAAGGGTATCGATGCGTCGCTGTGGGGCATGCTGTTCGTCTCGCTGTTCATCATCGCCATCTACCGCGCCTTCGGCGTGATCGCCACCATCGCCCTGGCGGGCAACATGGTGCTGCTGCTGGCGCTGATGTCGCTGCTGGGCGCCACCCTGACCCTGCCTGGTATTGCCGGTATCGTGCTGACCATGGGTATGGCGGTGGACGCCAACGTGCTGATCTTCTCGCGTATCCGCGAGGAGCTGAATGCCGGCATGTCGGTGCAGCGCGCCATTCACGAAGGCTTCAACCGCGCCTATACCGCGATCATCGACGCCAACCTGACCAGCCTGCTGGTCGGCGGCATCCTGTTCGCCATGGGAACCGGCCCGGTCAAGGGCTTCGCGGTAACCATGTCCCTCGGGATTTTCACCTCGATGTTCACCGCCGTCATGGTGACCCGTGCAATGGTCAACCTGACCTGCGGCGGGCGTGACATCAAGAAGCTGTGGGTTTGAGGGAGCTGCGATGAAAACCATCAACTTCATGGGCGTGCGCAATGTTGCGTTCGCCATTACCGTGCTCCTCACTGTGCTGGCGCTGTTCAGCTGGTGGCAAAAGGGCCTGAACTTCGGCCTGGACTTCACCGGCGGTACGCTGATCGAGCTGACCTACGAACGGCCGGCCGACCTCAAGGCGGTCCGCGCCGAGCTGGTCGAGTCCGGCTTCCACGAGGCTGTGGTGCAGAGCTTCGGCGCCACCACCGACCTGCTGGTGCGTATGCCGGGCGATGACCCGCAGTTGGGTGCCAAGGTTGGCGCGGCCCTGCAGAAGGCCGGCGGCGACAACCCGGCCACGCTCAAGCGTGTCGAGTTCGTCGGCCCGCAGGTGGGTGAAGAGCTGCGCGACCAGGGTGGCCTCGGCATGCTCCTGGCGCTGGGCGGCATCCTCATCTACCTGGCGTTCCGCTTCCAGTGGAAGTTCGCCGTGGGTGCGATCGTCTCGCTGATCCACGACGTAGTGGTGACCTTGGGTATCCTGTCGTTCTTCCAGATCACCTTCGACCTGACGGTGCTGGCGGCGGTGCTGGCGATCATCGGCTACTCGCTGAACGACACCATCGTCGTTTTCGACCGGGTACGTGAGAACTTCCGCGTGATGCGCAAGGCCTCGCTGATCGAGAACATCAACGTCTCGACCACCCAGACCCTGTTGCGCACGATTGCCACCTCGGTTTCGACCTTGCTGGCGATCGCCGCGCTGCTGTTCTTCGGTGGTGACAACCTGTTCGGCTTCTCCCTGGCATTGTTCATCGGTGTCATGGCCGGTACCTATTCGTCGATCTACATCGCCAACGTGGTGCTGATCTGGCTGAACCTGAACAGCGAAGACCTGATCCCGCCGGTGAAAAACGAAGGTGTGGATGACCGTCCTTAAGGATTAGTCCTACGCCGTTCGGCGGCATAAAAGGCGCGAGTGTTGAACTCGCGCCTTTTTTTTTGCTCCAAGGCTGGGAGAAAGCAGGTTAGCTCCTGCAGGTAAAACAGGAGGTTCATGTGAACAAATCAATGCTCGTAGGCGCTGTGCTGGGTGCTGTCGGTGTTACTGCCGGAGGTGCTGTCGCCACCTACAGCTTGGTGAACAAGGGGCCTGAATATGCCCAGGTCACCGACGTGCAACCGATCAAGCAACAGGTCAAAACGCCGCGCGAGGTCTGCAAGGACGTTGCCGTCACGCGTCAGGCGCCGGTCAAGGACCAGCACCAGATCGCCGGCACCGTCGTGGGCGCTCTGGCTGGCGGCCTGTTGGGTAACCAGATTGGCGGCGGTACTGGCAAGAAAATCGCTACCGTGGCCGGTGCGGTCGGTGGTGGTTATGCCGGTAACAAGGTGCAGGAGGGCATGCAGCAGCGTGACACCTACACCACCACGCAAACCCGCTGCAACACGGTCAACGACATCAGCGAGAAGGTGGTGGGCTACAACGTCAAATACACCATTGGCGACCAGGTCGGCCAGGTGAAGATGGACCGCGAGCCAGGTTCGACCATTCCGTTGGACAAGAATGGCAAGCTGATCCTCAGCGAAGCCGGTCAGTAGAACCCGTTGCGGTCTGCTCTTTGTAGGAGCGGCCTTGTGTCGCGAAAGGGGCGCGTAGCGGCCCCAGATCTTTGCAAAGGTAGAGATTGCCGGGGCTGCTTCGCACCCCTTTCGCGACACAAGGCCGCTCCTACAGGGGGCGAAGCCGGGCGGTAAGCACAGGCATAAAAAAAGCACCCCGTGGGGTGCTTTTTTTTGCCTGCAATCCGCGCTTAGCGCTTCATGTGCTCTGGCAGGTGCGGCTGGATAGCGGTCAATACGGCCTTGAAGCACTTGATGTTGCCTGCAACGATGTGGCCCTTGTCGAGGAAGTCGTGGCCACCGTTGAAGTCGCTCACCAGGCCACCAGCTTCCTGGATCAGCAGTACGCCCGCAGCCATGTCCCACTCCGACAGGCCCGACTCCCAGAAAGCGTCGAAACGGCCGGCGGCCACGTAGGCCAGGTCCAGGCTGGCGGAGCCGGCGCGGCGGATGCCGGCGGTTTGGCCAGTCAGGGCGCGGAACATGCCCAGGTAGTTGTCCATGTCAGCCATCTGGTTGTCACGGAACGGGAAGCCGGTACCCAGCAGGGCGCCGTCCAGGCTGGTGCGCGAGCTGACGCGCAGGCGGCGGCCATTGAGCTGGGCGCCACGGCCACGGCTGGCGGTGAATTCTTCCTGGCGAACCGGGTCGACGATCACGGCGTGCTCGAGGCGGCCACGGTATTTGCAGGCGATGCTGACAGCGAAGTGCGGGATGCCACGCAGGAAGTTGGTGGTGCCGTCCAGCGGATCGATGATCCACAGGTAGTCCTTGCCTTCTTCGCCGGTGCCGGCGTGCAGGCCGGTTTCTTCACCTTGAATGGAGTGGTTCGGGTAGGCCTTGCGCAGGGCGTTGACGATGCTCTGCTCGGCGGCGCGATCCACTTCGGAGACGTAGTCCTTGGCCTCTTTCTCGTCGACCTTGATGCTATCCAGGCGTTCGATGGAGCGGAAAATCAGTTCACTGGCGCTGCGAGCGGCGCGCAGGGCGATATTCAGCATAGGCTGCATGGGCGGGTCACCTGGAGATGTTAAAGAAGAAAGCCGGACATTCTAGCAGAAAAGTTTGGCGGCAGAAGTGTCACATTTGCTTTCGTGGCGTTACGCTGGTCGGTTCTGTAAGATCGATTTCCCCCAAACCTGCATCTGTGAGCACAACACCTTGCTGCAAAATATTCGTGTTGTTCTGGTCAATACCAGCCACCCCGGCAACATCGGCGGCGCTGCGCGTGCCATGAAAAACATGGGCTTGTCGCGTCTGGTGCTGGTGCAGCCAAAAGAGTTCCCTTCCGGCGACGCCACCGCCCGCGCCTCGGGTGCCGACGACATCCTGGCCAGTGCCCAGGTGGTCGACAGCCTTGAAGAGGCGCTGGTCGGCTGCAACCTGGTCATGGGCACCAGTGCCCGTGAGCGCAGCATCCCTTGGCCGTTGATCGACCCGCGCGAGTGCGGGGCCAAGGCCGTGGAGCATGCCGGTGGCGGTGAAGAGATCGCCCTGGTGTTCGGGCGCGAACACGCCGGCCTGACCAACGAAGAACTGCAGCGATGTCACTTCCACGTGCACATTCCCTCGAACCCCGACTTCAGCTCGCTGAACCTTGCTGCTGCAGTCCAAGTGCTCTCCTACGAGGTGCGCATGGCCTGGCTGGCAGCCGAAGGTACGCCTTCGAAAGTCGAGAAGTTCGACGCCAACTCGCTGCGCAGCAACGAGCTGGCGACCATGGACGAAATGGAGCTGTTCTATGAACACCTGGAGAAAACCCTCGTGGACATCGGCTTCCTCGACCCTGAAAAGCCCAAGCACCTGATGCCGCGCCTGCGCCGGCTGTATGGGCGCAGCTCGGTCAATCGTTCGGAAATGAGCATTTTGCGCGGCATCCTCACCGAGACCCAAAAGGTCGTCCGGGGCGAGCCGCATAAAAGGAAGGACTGACAGATGTTCGAACGTCTGCGTGAAGATATCCAGAGCGTGTTCCATCGAGACCCGGCGGCGCGCAACGCCTTCGAGGTGCTGACCTGCTACCCCGGCATGCACGCCATCTGGTTGCACCGCCTGGGCAATGCCCTGTGGAAGCGCGATTTCAAGTGGCTGGCACGGTTGGTGTCGAACTTCGGTCGCTGGCTGACCGGTATCGAGATCCACCCCGGTGCGACCATTGGGCGGCGCTTCTTCATCGACCACGGCATGGGTATCGTCATCGGCGAGACCGCCGAGATCGGCGACGATGTCACCCTTTATCAGGGCGTGACCCTGGGTGGCACCAGCTGGAACAAAGGCAAGCGTCACCCGACTTTGGAAAACGGTGTAGTGGTAGGGGCGGGCGCCAAAGTGCTCGGCCCGTTCACTGTCGGTGCCGGGGCCAAGATTGGCTCCAATGCGGTGGTGACCAAGGCGGTACCGGCGGGTGCCACTGCAGTGGGTATTCCGGGGCGGATCATCGTCAAGAGCGAAGACAGCGAAGTCGAGGCCAAGCGCAAGGCCATGGCCGAAAAGATCGGCTTCGATGCCTACGGCGTCAGCGGCGACATGCCGGATCCGGTGGCTCGTGCCATCGGCCAGATGCTCGACCACCTGCAGGCTGTCGACGAGCGCCTGGAGGGCATGTGCGGAGCGCTGACCAAGATGGGCAGTGACTACTGTGCCAAGGAGCTGCCGAAGCTGCCGGAGGATGACTTCGCGGTCGAAACCCAGGCTGCCCAGCGCGACACTCAGTCGCATTGATTGCGCCGTGCTGAAGCCCTACTGACATATGGGGCGTGTGCTCACGCCCCTTTGCTGCTACAATCGCGCCCGCCTCCCTGATGCAAACCCGACTAAAGCAGTAGGTCTAATAGTTGACTTAAATGCTCGGGAATCGCATACTCGCACACATCCCGTAACTCCCGTGGTACCCATTAGCCATGCGACTGACTACCAAAGGCCGATACGCCGTCACTGCCATGCTCGACCTGGCACTGCACGCGCAGCATGGGCCGGTGTCTTTGGCCGACATTTCCGAGCGCCAGGGCATTTCCCTCTCTTATCTGGAACAGCTGTTCGCCAAGCTGCGCCGCAGCAGTCTGGTCTCCAGCGTGCGCGGTCCGGGCGGTGGCTACCAGCTGTCGCGCGGCATGGAAACCATCCAGGTGGCCCAGGTCATCGACGCGGTCAACGAATCGGTCGATGCCACCCGTTGCCAGGGCCTCGGGGATTGCCATGCCGGTGACACCTGCCTGACTCACCACTTGTGGTGCGACCTCAGCCAGCAGATCCACGAATTCCTCAGCGGCATCAGCCTGGCTGACCTCGTCATGCGCCGTGAGGTGCAGGAAGTCGCCCAGCGCCAGGACCTGCGGCGTGTCGCAGGCCGTACCGCCCAGCTGGACAAGATTGAGACGTCCGCCGTCGACTGACCTTTTGCAGTGACGAGCGACGCCACCGCCTGATAGGAGATACCCATGAAGTTGCCGATCTACCTCGATTACTCCGCTACCACGCCGGTCGACCCTCGTGTCGCCCAGAAGATGGCCGACTGCCTGCTGGTCGACGGCAACTTCGGTAACCCGGCCTCGCGTTCCCACGTGTTCGGCTGGAAGGCCGAAGAAGCGGTCGAGAACGGCCGCCGCCAGGTTGCCGAGCTGATCAACGCCGACCCGCGCGAAATCGTCTGGACCAGCGGTGCCACCGAGTCCGACAACCTCGCCCTGAAAGGCGTGGCGCACTTCTATCAGACCAAGGGCAAGCACATCATCACCTCCAAGATCGAGCACAAGGCGGTCCTGGATACCGCTCGCCAGCTCGAGCGTGAAGGTTTCGAAGTCACCTACCTGGAACCGGGCGAAGACGGCATCGTCACCCCGGCCATGGTCGAAGCCGCCCTGCGTGACGACACCATCCTGGTCTCGCTGATGCACGTGAACAACGAAGTCGGCTCGATCAACGACATCGCCGCCATCGGTGAACTGACCCGTTCGCGCGGCGTACTGTTCCACGTCGACGCCGCCCAGTCGGCCGGCAAGGTCGAAATCGACCTGCAGAAGCTGAAAGTCGACCTGATGTCGTTCTCTGCGCACAAGGTCTACGGCCCTAAAGGTATCGGCGCGCTGTACGTCAGCCGCAAGCCGCGTGTGCGCCTGGAAGCCATCATTCACGGCGGTGGCCATGAGCGCGGCATGCGTTCGGGCACCCTGCCGACCCACCAGATCGTCGGCATGGGCGAAGCCTTCGCCATCGCCAAGCAGGAAATGGCCGCCGAGAACGTGCGCATCAAGGCACTGAGCGACCGCTTCTTCAAGCAGGTTTCGGACCTCGAAGAGCTGTACGTCAACGGCAGCAAGACTGCCCGCGTGCCACACAACCTGAACTTGAGCTTCAACTACGTCGAAGGCGAGTCGCTGCTGATGTCCCTGAAAGACATCGCCGTATCGTCCGGTTCGGCCTGTACCTCCGCTTCGCTCGAGCCGTCGTATGTACTGCGCGCTCTGGGCCGCAACGACGAGCTGGCGCACAGCTCGATCCGCTTCTCCTTCGGCCGCTTTACCACTGAAGAAGAAGTCGACTATGCCGCGCAGCAAGTCTGCATGGCCGTTAACAAACTGCGTGAGCTGTCGCCGCTGTGGGACATGTACAAAGACGGCGTTGACATCTCCAAGATCGAGTGGGCCGCCCACTAAGCAGTCGCCGGCAAGAGCGGCTCCCTGATGAGGAAGGAATTGCACCATGGCATACAGTGAAAAGGTCATCGACCACTACGAAAACCCACGCAACGTCGGCAAGATGAACGCCGAAGACCCGGATGTCGGTACCGGCATGGTCGGCGCCCCTGCGTGCGGTGACGTGATGCGTCTGCAGATCAAGGTCAACGAGCAAGGCATCATCGAAGACGCCAAGTTCAAGACCTATGGCTGCGGTTCGGCCATCGCCTCCAGCTCCCTCGCCACCGAGTGGATGAAGGGCAAGACCCTGGACGAAGCCGAAACCATCAAGAACACCCAGCTGGCGGAAGAACTGGCGTTGCCGCCAGTGAAAATCCACTGCTCGGTACTCGCCGAAGATGCCATCAAGGCAGCCGTTCGCGACTACAAGCAGAAGAAAGGCTTGATCTAAGCCGCCCGTTGCAAGGTAAGAGTCAAGGAGTTCCGATGGCTATCAGCATGACAGAAGCCGCCGCCAACCACATTCGCCGTTCCCTCGACGGGCGCGGCAAGGGTGAGGGCATTCGCCTGGGCGTGCGCACCACCGGCTGCTCGGGCCTGGCCTACGTGCTGGAGTTCGTCGACGAGCTGGCCGAAGAAGACGAGGTATTCGAGAACCATGGCGTCAAGGTGATCATCGATCCCAAGAGCCTGGTCTACCTCGATGGCACCGAGCTGGACTTCGTCAAGGAAGGGTTGAACGAAGGCTTCAAGTTCAACAACCCCAACGTGCGCGGTGAGTGTGGCTGCGGCGAAAGCTTCAACGTCTGAGGCTGGCCGTGGGTACTCCTTGTCATTTCGCTCTGTTTGACCTCCAGCCCTGTTTCCGCCTGGATCTCGATAAACTGGCCACTCGCTATCGCGAGCTGGCCCGTGAGGTCCATCCGGACCGCTTCGCTGACGCTTCCGAGCGCGAGCAGCGGGTAGCGCTGGAAAAGTCCGCGGCCCTCAACGACGCCTACCAGACCCTGCGCAGTGCGCCGCGCCGTGCCCGCTACCTGCTGGCAATCGGTGGCCACGAAGTGCCCCAGGAGGTCACGGTGCATGACCCTGACTTCCTGTTGCAGCAGATGCAGTGGCGCGAAGAGCTGGAAGAGCTGCAGGACGAAGCCGACCTCGATGGCGTGGCCGTGTTCAAGAAGCGCCTGAAGGCCGCTCAGGACACGCTGAACGAGGATTTCGCCGCCTGCTGGGATGTGCCTGCCGAGCGCGACAAGGCCGAGCGCCTGATGCGCCGCATGCAGTTCCTCGACAAGCTCGCCCAAGAAGTGCGCCAACTCGAAGAGCGCCTCGACGATTAACCCGGTGTCGCCCGTGATGACGCCTAAGGTATTCAGATAAGCATGGCCCTACTGCAGATCGCCGAACCCGGTCAAAGCCCTCAGCCGCACCAGCGTCGTCTGGCGGTGGGGATCGACCTGGGTACCACCAATTCTCTGGTCGCTGCCGTGCGCAGCGGTCGCAGCGAACCCCTGCCCGATGCGCAGGGCAACGTCATTCTGCCGTCGGCGGTGCGTTACCTGGCTGGCCACAACGAAGTCGGCCTGGCCGCGCGTGAAGCGGCCTCCAGCGACCCGCTGAACACCGTTCTTTCGGTCAAGCGCCTGATGGGGCGTGGCCTGGCAGACGTCAAGCAGCTCGGTGAGCAACTGCCGTACCGCTTCATCGGCGGCGAGTCGCACATGCCATTCATCGACACCATCCAAGGGCCGAAAAGCCCGGTGGAAGTGTCCGCCGACATCCTCAAGGTGCTGCGCGAGCGCGCCGAAGCCACCCTCGGTGGTGAATTGGTAGGCGCGGTAATCACCGTGCCGGCCTATTTCGACGACGCACAGCGTCAGGCCACCAAAGACGCCGCGCGCCTGGCCGGCCTGAGCGTGCTGCGCCTGCTCAACGAACCGACCGCCGCTGCCGTGGCTTATGGCCTGGATCAGAACGCTGAAGGCCTGGTGGCCATCTATGACCTGGGTGGCGGTACCTTCGACATTTCCATCCTGCGCCTGACCGCCGGTGTATTCGAAGTGTTGGCTACCGGTGGCGATACTGCCTTGGGCGGCGATGATTTCGACCACGCCATCGCGGGCTGGATCATCGAGCAGGCCGGCCTGTCCGCTGATCTCGACCCGGCCACCCAGCGCCAGTTGCTGCAGGCCGCCTGTGCCGCCAAAGAGGCCCTGACTGATGCTGATAGCGTCAGTGTCAGCCATGGCGCCTGGCAGGGCGAGCTGAGCCGCGCCGCTTTTGAGGCCATGATCGAGCCCCTGGTTGCCCGCAGCTTGAAAGCTTGCCGTCGCGCCGTACGCGATAGCGGTGTCGAGCTGGAAGAGGTGGGGGCAGTCGTGATGGTCGGTGGTTCGACCCGCGTGCCTCGTGTGCGTGAAGCCGTAGGTGCGCTGTTTGGCCGCACCCCGCTGACCTCGATCGACCCGGACCAGGTCGTGGCCATTGGCGCTGCGATCCAGGCCGATACCTTGGCCGGCAACCGTCGCGAAGGTGGCGAATTGTTGCTGCTCGACGTCATCCCGCTGTCCTTGGGCCTTGAAACCATGGGCGGGCTGATGGAGAAGGTGATTCCGCGCAACACCACCATTCCGGTGGCTCGCGCCCAGGAGTTCACCACTTACAAAGATGGCCAGTCGGCCATGATGATCCACGTCCTGCAGGGTGAGCGCGAGCTGATCAGCGACTGCCGCTCCTTGGCGCGCTTTGAACTGCGCGGCATTCCTGCCATGGTTGCCGGCGCCGCCAAGATTCGCGTGACCTTCCAGGTCGATGCCGATGGCTTGCTCAGTGTTGCCGCCCGCGAGCTGGGTTCGGGCGTTGAAGCCAGCATCCAGGTCAAGCCATCCTACGGTCTGACCGATGGCGAGATCGCTCGCATGCTCAAGGATTCCTTCGAGCACGCAGGCTCCGACAAGCAGGCGCGCCAGCTACGTGAGCACCAGGTTGACGGTGAACGCCTGCTCGAAGCGGTGCAGGGTGCCCTTGACGCCGACGGTGAGCGCCTGCTCAGCGACGATGAGCGGGTGGCCATCGAGTACCAGATGCAAGAATTGCGTGATTTGCTTAGCGGCACCGATGGCGCGGCCATCGAGCAACAGACCAAGCGTCTGTCGCAGGTGACCGATGCTTTTGCCGCCCGTCGCCTTGATTCGACGGTCAAAGCCGCACTGGCCGGGCGCAACCTGAATGAGATCGAGGAGTAACCGATGCCCCAGGTGATTTTCCTGCCGCACGAGAAGTTCTGCCCGGACGGGCTGGTGGTAGAGGTGGAGCCAGGGACCAATATCCTGGAGCTGGCCCACGAGCACCACATCGAGATGGAAAGCGCGTGCGGTGGTGTGTGTGCCTGCACCACCTGCCACTGCATCGTGCGCGAAGGCTTCGACTCGCTCGAGGAAGCCGATGAGCTGGAAGAGGACATGCTGGACAAGGCCTGGGGCCTGGAGGCGCAATCGCGCCTGGCTTGCCAGGTGATCGTCGGTGAAGACGATCTCACCATCGAGCTGCCCAAATATACGCTCAACCACGCTGCCGAAGCGCCGCACTGAGGTTTGCCCATGAGCCTGAAATGGATTGATGTACTTGAGATCGCCATCCAGCTTGCAGAAAGCAAGCCGGACGTCGATCCTAAATATGTGAATTTCGTCGATCTGCACCGTTGGGTGCTGGCCTTGCCAGAGTTCAGCGACGATCCGTCACGTGGCGGTGAGAAAGTGCTCGAGGCCATCCAGGCGGCCTGGATCGAAGAAGCCGACTAAGCGTGACGCTGCAGGTTAGGCAATCCCCTGGAACCCGCGTATAATTCGCGGGTTTAATTTTTCGTAACACTCAATATTCTGGAGTTTTCCATGGCTGTTCAACGTACTTTCTCGATCATCAAGCCTGACGCCGTTGCCAAGAACGTAATCGGCAAGATCACCACCCGCTTCGAAGAAGCTGGCCTGAAAATCGTTGCCTCGAAAATCAAGCAACTGTCCAAAGCCGAAGCTGAAGGCTTCTACGCCGAGCACAGCGCTCGTGGCTTCTTCGGTGACCTGGTTGCCTTCATGACTTCCGGCCCGGTCGTTGTTCAGGTTCTGGAAGGCGAAAACGCCATCGCTCTGAACCGTGAGCTGATGGGCGCTACCAACCCTAAAGAAGCTGCTCCAGGCACCATCCGCGCTGACTTCGCCGAGTCGATCGACGCCAACGCCGTTCACGGTTCGGACTCCGAAGCTGCTGCTGCTCGCGAAATCGCTTACTTCTTCGCTGCTACCGAGGTAACCACTCGCTAAGCGAAAGCTTAAGGGTGAAGGTGAATCCATGACGACATCTACCGGCAAAATCAACCTGTTGGGGCTGACCCTGCAGGAAATGGAACAGTTCTTCGACTCGATCGGGGAGAAGCGCTTTCGTGCTGGCCAGGTGATGAAGTGGATTCACCATTTTGGCGTCGACGATTTCGCTGCCATGACCAACGTCGGCAAAGTCTTGCGCGAGAAGCTCGAGGCCGTCGCCGAAATTCGGGGCCCGGAAGTGGTCAGTGAAGACATTTCCGCCGACGGTACCCGCAAGTGGGTGGTCCGCGTTGCCTCCGGCAGCTGCGTCGAGACCGTCTACATCCCCACCGACGACCGCGGCACGCTCTGCGTCTCGTCGCAAGCCGGCTGCGCCCTGGATTGCAGTTTCTGCTCCACCGGCAAGCAAGGCTTCAACAGCAACCTCACCGCCGCCGAAGTGATCGGCCAGGTGTGGCTTGCGAACAAATCCTTCGGGACTGTCCCTGCCAAGATCGACCGCGCGATTACCAACGTGGTGATGATGGGCATGGGCGAACCCCTGCTGAATTTCGACAATGTCATCGCCGCGATGAAGATCATGATGGAAGATCTTGGCTATGGCATTTCCAAGCGCCGCGTCACCCTGTCCACCTCGGGCGTGGTGCCGATGATCGACGAACTGGCCAAGCACATCGACGTGTCCCTGGCGCTGTCGCTGCATGCGCCGAACGACGAACTGCGCAACCAGCTGGTACCGATCAACAAGAAGTACCCGCTGAAGATGCTGCTCGAGTCGTGCATGGGTTACATGTCGACCCTCGGTGGCAAGCGTGTGCTGACCATCGAATACACCCTGCTCAAGGACGTCAACGACCAGCCTGAGCACGCGGCACAGATGATCGAACTGCTGCGCGACGTACCGTGCAAGATCAACCTGATCCCGTTCAACCCGTTCCCGCATTCGGGCTACGAGCGGCCGAGCAACAACGCGATCCGCCGCTTCCAGGACCTGCTGCACCACGGTGGTTTCAACGTCACCACCCGTACCACCCGTGGCGACGACATCGATGCCGCCTGTGGTCAGCTGGTCGGTCAGGTCAACGACCGTACCCGCCGCAGCGAGCGCTACATCGCCGTCCGCCAGCTGTCCGCTGACGCCGAGCTGCAAGACAGCGCCGTGCGCCACTGAGTCCGGCCTTGCCATGAGCCTGCGCGCCGCGCTGTCGATCCTTGCGCTTTCGCTGCTGGCCGGCTGCGTGTCGGGCGGCGCGAGCGACCCCCTGGCCAACCGCCAGGGGCGAACGGAGGCAGGGCGTGCCTACACGCAGCTTGGCCTGGGTTATTTGCAACAAGGTTTGACCCAACACGCCAAGGTCCCGTTGGGCAAGGCCCTGGCGCTGGATGCCGGGGATGCCGACGCCCACACGGCTCTGGCTCTGGTGTTCCAGGCCGAAGGTGAGCCTGCCCTTGCCGAGGCGCACTTCAAGAAAGCGCTGGCTTCCCGCCCGGGCGACACGCGAATTCGCAACAATTACGGCAGTTTCCTATATGCTCAGCAACGTTTTGCCGAAGCCGAGCAGATGTTTCGCCTTGCCAGTGCCGATACCCTGTATCCTGAACGTTCGCGGGTATACGAGAACCTTGGCCTGACCGCCCTGAGGCTCGACGACCGCGACCAGGCACAGGCGTACCTCACCAAGGCCTTGCAACTTGACCGGCGCCAGCCCAGAGCGTTGCTTGAAATGGCTGAGTTGTCCTACGAAAACAGGCATTATGTGCCGGCCCGTGACTACTACGATCGTTTCAGCCAGTTGAGCGATCACAACGCCCGTAGCCTTCTGTTGGGCAGCCGCCTTGCCCGGGTATTCGACGAGCAGGGCACCCTGGCCGATCTGGGCCAGCAATTACAACGACTTTATCCCGGTACGCCGGAATATCAGCAATACCTGTCGGAGCAACGATGAAAGCCGCGCATCCCGAAGTAGCAGCAGCGACTGGCCAGAACCCCGGTGAGCTGTTGCGCCAGGCCCGCGAGAAACGCGAGTGGTCGCAAGCCGAGGTGGCCCGCAAGCTCAACCTCACCGTAAGTTCGCTGAACCACGTGGAAACCGGCGCCTTCGACAAGCTGCCCGGGCACACTTTCGCTCGCGGGTATATCCGCGCCTACGCCAAATTGATGGACATGGACCAGGCACCGCTGGTCGAAGCCTTCGACCAGTACACCGGCACCCACGCCAAAGGTAGCGAAGTGCATTCGCTGGGGCGTATCGAAGAGCCGGTGCGGCTGTCGCACAACATCATGCGTGGTGTCACCCTGCTGCTGCTGGTCGCCGTCGTCGGTGGCAGCTTCATCTGGTGGCAGGACCAGGGCAGCATGAAAGGCAAGGACCTGGCCAAGATCGCCCTCGAGCATGTGGAAGTCGAAAGCGCCGATGGCACCACCCAGATCCACCCGCTGGACGAGCCTGAAGACCAGGCCGTAACGGCAGGCGAGCAGCCGGAAAGCGCGCCGCTGCCGCTGGAGCAGGCCCCCGCCGAGGCGGCTGCCGAAACCACCAGCGAAGCCGCTCCGGCCGCCACTGCTCCTGCTCCTGCTCCGGTTCAGCAGGCACCGGCTCATGCTGCCGCGCCAGCCCCGGCCCCTGCCGCACCGGTAGCACCGGCTGCACCCGTTGCCAGCGTGCCGGCCGTTGCCGCCACCGAGCCTGCCGCCCCTGCGGCCGTGCCGGCTGGCAGCGCCAAGGTTGCAATCCAGTTCACCGCCGATTGCTGGACCCAGGTGTCCGACGGCAACGGCAAGGTGCTGTTCAGCGCCATCAAGCGCAAGGGGGACAACCTCGAGTTGACCGGCAAGCCGCCATTCGCGGTCCGTCTGGGCTTTGCCCGTGGCGCCCAGGTCAGCTACAACGGCCAGGCCGTCGATGTTGCCCCGTTCACCAGTGGCGAGACCGCTCGCCTGAAGTTGGGACAGTAAGTCATGCACGGCGAATCTCCGATCAAACGTCGCGAATCCCGCAAAATCTGGGTCGGCAATGTGCCGGTGGGGGGGGATGCCCCCATCGCTGTGCAGAGCATGACCAACACCGACACCAACGATGTGATGGCCACCGTGGCGCAGATCCAGCGCCTGGTCGATGCCGGCGTCGACATCGTGCGTGTCTCGGTACCAGACATGGACGCCGCCGAGGCGTTCGGCAAGATCAAGCAACTGGTCAGCGTGCCGCTGGTTGCCGATATCCATTTCGACTACAAGATCGCCCTGCGTGTGGCTGAGCTTGGCGTCGATTGCCTGCGCATCAACCCGGGCAACATCGGCCGTGAAGACCGTGTGCGCGCGGTGGTCGATGCGGCTCGCGACCGTGGTATCCCGATCCGCATCGGCGTCAACGCCGGCTCGCTGGAAAAGGACCTGCAGAAGAAGTACGGCGAGCCGACACCGGCCGCGCTGGTCGAATCGGCCCTGCGTCACGTCGAGCACCTCGACCGCCTGGACTTCCAGGACTTCAAGGTCAGCGTCAAGGCCTCCGACGTGTTCATGGCCGTCGAAGCCTACCGCCTGCTGGCCAAGCAGATCATCCAGCCGTTGCACCTGGGCATCACCGAAGCCGGTGGCCTGCGCTCGGGGACGGTGAAATCCGCGGTCGGCCTCGGTATGCTGCTGGCCGAAGGCATTGGCGATACCATCCGTATCTCGCTGGCGGCCGACCCGGTCGAGGAAGTGAAGGTCGGCTACGACATCCTCAAGTCGCTGCACCTGCGTTCGCGTGGCATCAACTTCATCGCCTGCCCGAGCTGCTCGCGGCAGAACTTCGATGTGGTCAAGACCATGAACGAGCTGGAAGGGCGCCTGGAAGACCTGCTGGTGCCGCTGGACGTGGCGGTGATCGGTTGCGTGGTCAACGGCCCTGGTGAAGCCAAGGAGTCCCACGTGGGGCTTACCGGCGGCACGCCGAACCTGGTCTACATCGACGGCAAGCCGGCGCAGAAACTGACCAATGACAACCTGGTCGATGAGCTGGAAAAGCTCATCCGCCAGAAAGCGGCCGAAAAGGTCGAGGCTGACGCGGCGCTGATCGCCCGCAGCTGACACACAGATTCGTAAGGACTTTTCGTGAGCAAATCGCTGCAAGCCATCCGTGGCATGAACGACATCCTGCCAGAGCAGTCGCCGCTCTGGCGCTACTTCGAAGGCACCGTCGCCGGCCTGCTGGACACCTACGGGTACAGCCAGATCCGCACGCCGATCGTCGAGTTCACCGAGCTGTTCAAGCGCTCGATTGGTGAAGTCACCGACATCGTCGAAAAAGAGATGTACACCTTCGAGGACCGCAACGGCGATTCGCTCACCTTGCGCCCTGAAGGCACTGCTGCCTGCGTGCGCGCCGTGCTGGAACATGGCATCACCGGCAACGGCCAGGTGCAGAAACTCTGGTACATCGGCCAGATGTTCCGCCACGAACGCCCGCAGAAGGGCCGCTATCGCCAGTTCCACCAGATTGGCGTGGAAGTGTTCAACCTGGACGGTCCGGACATCGACGCCGAGCTGATCATGCTGACCTGGCGCCTGTGGGGCCTGCTGGGCATCCAGGACGCGGTCAAGCTCGAGCTCAACAGCCTGGGCACCAGCGAAGCCCGTGCCCGCTACCGTGACGCGCTGGTCGAGTTCCTCTCGGTGCGCCTGGAGCAGCTCGACGAAGACAGTCAGCGCCGCCTCAAGAGCAACCCGCTGCGCATCCTCGACAGCAAGGACCAGGGCACCCAGGCGGTGCTGGTCGGCGCGCCGAAGCTGGAAGACTACCTGGACGAAGATTCCCGCGTGCACTTCGAGGGACTCAAGGCTCGACTGGACGCAGCCGGCATCCCGTTCGTGATCAACACCAAGCTGGTCCGTGGCCTGGATTACTACAGCAAGACCGTGTTCGAGTGGGTCACCGACAAGCTCGGCGCCCAAGGCACCGTCTGTGCCGGTGGCCGTTATGACGGCCTGGTCGAGCAGATGGGCGGCAAGCCGACCACTGGTGTCGGTTTCGCCATGGGTATCGAGCGCCTGATCCTGCTGCTGGAAACCCTCGGCAAGGTCCCCGAGTCGATCAACCGCACCATCGACGTCTACCTGTGCGCCTTTGGCGAGCAGGCAGAACTGGCCGGCCTGCGCCTGTCCGAAGGCCTGCGTGATCGCCTGCCGGGCCTGCGCCTGGCGGTCAACGCCGGTGGCGGCAGCTTCAAGAGCCAGTTCAAGAAAGCCGACAAGAGCGGCGCGCTGTTCGCCCTGATTCTTGGCGACGACGAACTGGCCAAGCAAGAGATCGGCGTGAAGCCCCTGCGTGGTCAGGGCGAACAACAGAACATTGCCTGGGATGCTCTGGCTGAGCACCTGGAAACCGTGATCGCTCAGGCGTAACGCGGTTCAACAAGCGAATAGGCGAAAAGGAGTATTGGGGTGTCGAGTACCGATGATGATGACCTGGCAGGGGTCAAGGACTGGTGGAACCGCAACGGCAAGCCGCTGCTGACTGGCGCGCTGCTGGCGGGCGTGGTGGTGCTGGGTTGGAACACCTGGCACAAGTACCAGAGCAACCAGTCGCAAGGTGCCTCGCAGCTGTATCAGGCTTTGCTTGAGACCAGCCTGACGCCGAGCGGCCAGCCAGACGCGACCAAGGTCGCGGAATTGGCCGGCAAGCTCAAGAGCGAGTTCGGCGGCACTGCGTACGCCCAGTACGGCAGCCTGTTCGTGGCCAAGGTCGCGGTCGAGAGCGGCAAGCTCGACGACGCCGCTGCCGAGCTGAAAAGCGTGCTGGACAAGCCGGCCGACGTCACCCTGGGCGAAATCTCGCGCCAGCGCCTGGCGCGCGTGCTCGCCGCCCAGAACAAGGCCGAAGAGGCCCTCAAACTGCTCGACGGCGACGCTGACAAGGCGTTCCTGGCCAGCCGTGAAGAATTGAAGGGCGACCTGCTGGTGCAACTGGGTCGCGGCGACGATGCCCACAGTGCCTACGAAAAAGCCAAGGCCGCGCTGTCTGATGAAGCAGCGGTCGGTGGCCTGCAACTGAAGCTGGATGACCTGGCCAAAGGGGACGCGTAAGTGATCGGTTGGAAACAAGCAGCAGTGCTGACCCTGGCCGTGCTGGCCGCAGGTTGCAGCAGCAACAGCAAGAAGGAACTGCCTCCGGCCGAGCTGACCAAGTTCACCGAAGAAGTAGTGCTGAAAAAGCAGTGGAGCCGTTCGATCGGTGACGGCCAGGGCGAAACCTACAACACCCTGGTTCCGGCGATCGAGAACGACCGTATCTACGCCTCCGACGTTAACGGCGAAGTCTTCGCCCTCGACCGCATCACCGGTGACGTGGTGTGGAAAAAGGACCTGGACAAGCCGGTTTCCGGCGCGGTCGGTGTCGGCTACGGCCTGGTCATGCTCGGCACCCTCAAGGGTGAAGTGATCGCCCTGGATTCCAGCACCGGTGAGGAGCGCTGGAAGGCGCGCGTCACCAGCGAAGTGCTGGCTCCGCCTGCCAACAACGGTGACGTTGTGGTGGTGCAGACCCAGGACGACCGCCTTATCGGCCTGGATGCCGCCACTGGCGACCGCCGCTGGATCTACGAAAACACCCCGGCCGTGCTGACCCTGCGTGGCACCGGCGCGCCGATCGCCACCAACCGCCTGGCTGTCGCCGGCCTGTCCACCGGCAAGGTGGTCGCGGTGGATATCAACAACGGCGTACCGGTGTGGGAGAGCCGCGTGGCCATCCCGCAGGGCCGTTCCGAGCTGGACCGCGTGGTCGATATCGACGGCGGCCTGCTGCTGTCCGGTGGTACCCTGTACGTCAGCACCTACCAGGGCCGCGTCGCGGGCCTGGACCTGGAAAGCGGCCGTGTGCTGTGGCAGCGTGATGCCTCCAGCTACGTGGGTGTCGCCCAGGGTTACGGCAACGTCTATGTCAGTGAAGCCACCGGTACCGTTGAAAGCGTCGACGAGCGCTCTTCCAGCGCCCTGTGGAGCAACGATTCGATGGCCCGCCGTCAGCTGACTGCACCTGAAGTGTTCTCCAGCTACGTGGCTGTAGGTGACTTCGAGGGTTACCTGCACCTGCTCAGCCAGGTCGATGGCCGCTTCGTCGGCCGTGAGCGTATCGACAGCGATGGCCTGCGTGCCCGCCCACTTGTGGTCGGCGACACCATCTACGTCTTTGGCAACAGCGGCAAGCTCGAGGCACTGACCATCCGCTGAAGCTATGCTTGAAGCCTTGGCGGCTTCAGGCCGCGGCGTAGGACACGCCGCCCGAACTCCGGCCGCTGCCTTGCAGCGGCCTTTGCATTTTCAAGAATTCAAGAGTGGAGAGCCGCATGGTTCCCGTAATCGCCCTGGTGGGCCGCCCGAACGTCGGCAAATCCACCATGTTCAACCGCCTGACCAAGACCCGCGATGCCATCGTCGGTGACTTGTCGGGTTTGACCCGTGACCGCCAGTATGGTGATGCCAGCTGGCAGGGTCGCTCCTTCATCCTCATCGACACCGGCGGTATCACCGGTGACGAGGTGGGCATGGACGAGAAGATGGCCGAGCAGTCGCTCATGGCCATCGAAGAAGCCGACTATGTGCTGTTCCTGGTCGACGCCCGCGCCGGCATGACCGCTGCCGACCAGATGATTGCCGAGCACCTGCGCAAACGCAACAAGTCGGCGATCCTGGTGGCCAACAAGATCGACAACATCGACGCCGACGTTGCTCGCGCCGAGTTCTCGCCGCTGGGCATGGGCAATGCCATTCCGGTAGCCGGTTCCCAGGGCCGTGGCATCAACGCGTTGATGGAGTCGGTACTCGGCCACATCCCGCGTGATCAGGTCGAGGAAGCGCTGGACGCCGAAGTCGCCGAAGGCGAGGAAGCGCTACGTATCCCAGGCCCGAGCGAGAAGGATGGCATCAAGATCGCCATCATCGGCCGCCCGAACGTGGGCAAGTCGACCCTGGTCAACCGCATGCTCGGCGAAGAGCGCGTGGTGGTGTACGACCAGCCGGGTACTACCCGTGACAGTATCTACATCCCGTTCGAGCGTGATGGCGAGAAGTACACCTTCATCGACACCGCTGGTGTGCGCAAGCGCGGCAAGATCCACGAGGAAGTCGAAAAGTTCTCGGTGGTGAAGACCCTGCAGGCGATCAAGGACGCCAACGTGGTGATCTTTGTCATGGACGCCCGCGAAGGTGTGGTCGACCACGACCTCAACCTGCTGGGCTTCGCCCTGGAAGCCGGCCGCGCCATCGTCATCGCCCTGAACAAGTGGGATGGCATGGAGCCGGGCGAGCGTGACTATGTGAAGACCGAGCTGGAGCGCCGGCTGTTCTTCGTCGACTTCGCCGACATCCACTTCATCTCCGCCCTGCACGGCACTGGCGTTGGCCACCTGTACAAGTCGGTACAGGCTGCGTTCACGTCGGCGGTCACCCGCTGGCCGACCAGCCGCCTGACGCAAATCCTCGAAGATGCCGTCAGCGAGCACCAGCCACCGCTGGTCAATGGCCGCCGTATCAAACTGCGCTATGCCCACCTCGGTGGTGCCAACCCACCGCTGATCGTGATCCATGGCAACCAGACCGAGAAGATTCCGAAATCTTATTCGCGTTACCTGGAGAACACCTACCGCCGTGTGCTGAAGCTGGTCGGTACGCCGATCCGCATCGAGTACAAGGGCGGTGAAAACCCGTACGAGGGCAAGAAGAACACCCTCACCGATCGCCAGGTCAACAAGAAGCGCCGCCTGATGTCGCACCACAAGAAGGCCGAGAAGAAGCGCCGCGACAAGCGCTGATTCCGAGTCGACTTCTTCGCGGGTAAACCCGCTCCCACAGGGATAGCGCTGCTCCTGAGCTCAGTGCAGTACCTGTGGGCGCGGGTTTACCCGCGAATGGGCCTCTTGATCCAGCGCAATCCCCCTATTGTTTCAACCTTTTTCCTGACCGCTCGATCCGCTATGCTCGGACTCCACCCCGTGCCGGATACACCCCAGGAAAGAGGGCTCCATGATCCGCAGCAAACTGCCGAATGTCGGCACGACCATCTTCACCACCATGTCCCAGCTCGCCGTGCAGACCGGCGCGCTCAACCTGTCCCAGGGTTTCCCCGACTTCAACGGCCCACAGGCGCTGCTCGATGCCGTCGGCCGGCACGTGGCCGCCGGGCATAACCAGTACTCGCCGATGACCGGCCTGCCGGCCCTGCGCCAGCAGGTGGCAGCCAAGGTCGCAAGGCTGTATGGCGCCCAGGTCGATGCCGACCAGGAAGTGACCATCACCCCAGGCGCCACCGAAGCGATCTTCTGTGCCATCCAGGCGGTGATCCACCCCGGTGACGAGGTGATCGTCTTCGATCCCTGCTACGACAGTTACGAGCCCTCCGTGGAGCTGGCGGGCGGGCGCTGCGTGCATGTGCAACTGAGCGACGGTGACTTCCGCATCGACTGGCAGAAGTTCAGCGATGCCCTGAGCCCGCGCACGCGCATGGTCATTCTCAATTCACCGCACAACCCCAGTGGCGCGCTGATCACCCGTGAAGACCTCGAGCAGCTGGCCCGGCTGATCGCCGACCGCGAGATCTACCTGATCAGCGACGAAGTCTATGAGCATCTGGTCTATGACGGCGTGCGCCATGCCAGCGTGCTGGCCCATGAGCAGCTCTACCAGCGGGCGTTCGTCATCAGCTCGTTCGGCAAGACCTACCACGTCACCGGCTGGAAAACCGGCTACGTGATCGCCCCACCGGCCTTGAGCGCCGAACTGCGCAAGGTGCACCAGTACGTCAACTTCTGTGGCGTGACGCCCCTGCAGTGCGCATTGGCCGATTTCATGGCCGAGCACCCGGAGCACATCGATGAGCTGCCGGCGTTCTACCAGGCCAAGCGCGACCTGTTCTGCGACCTGCTGGAGGGCTCGCGTTTCAGCTTTACCCGCACGGCGGGTACCTATTTCCAGTTGGTGGACTACTCGCAGATCCGCCCGGACCTGAACGATGTCGACATGGCCCTGTGGCTCACCCGCGAGCACGGTGTGGCGACCATTCCGGTCTCGGTGTTCTACCAGCAACCCATCCCCGAGCAACGCCTGGTACGCCTGTGCTTTGCCAAACGTGAGGAGACGCTGCGTCAGGCAGCGGAAAAACTATGCGCGATCTGAGTGCACTGCCCAACCTGAAAGTCGCCTTGGTCCAGACCACCTTGGCGTGGCATGACCGTGAGGCCAACTACGCGCATTTCGAGGTGCTGCTTGACCAGGCCCGTGGCGCCGACCTGGTGGTCCTGCCGGAGATGTTCACCACGGGTTTTTCCATGCAGTCGGAAACCCTCTGCGAGCCCGAGAACGGCCCGACGTACAAATGGCTGAAGGCCCAGGCCAAGCGCATCGATGCCGTGATTACCGGCAGCGTGATCATCCAGGCCGCCGACGGCAGCCACCGCAACCGCTTGCTGTGGGCGCGGCCGGATGGCGAGATCCTGCATTACGACAAGCGTCACCTGTTCCGCATGGCCGGTGAGCACAAGCACTACACCCCGGGTGAGCGCCAGGTGCAGTTCGAGGTCAAGGGGTGGCGGGTGCGCCCGTTGATCTGCTACGACCTGCGCTTCCCGGTGTGGAGTTGTGATGCCCAGGATACCGACCTGCTGCTGTACACCGCCAACTGGCCAGCGGCACGCCGCCAGCACTGGAACCGGCTGCTGCCGGCGCGGGGTATCGAGAACCTGTGCTATGTGGCTGCAGTGAACCGGGTGGGCACCGATGGCAAGGGCTTTGCCTATTCCGGGGACAGCCAGGTGCTGGATTTCCAGGGTGAGAGCCTGCTCAGTGCAGGCGAGGCGGACGGGGTGTTTACTGCGGTGTTGAGTGCGGTGGAACTGGCGGCCTACCGCACCAAGTTCCCGGCCAACCTGGATGCCGACACCTTCGAGCTGCACTAAGGCGCGCCCGGCCCTTTGTAGGAGCGGCCTTGTGTCGCGAAAGGGCCGCGAAGCGGCCCCAGGATCTCAGCCGTGATGCGAAGACTGCTGGGGCCGCTTCGCGGCCCTTTCGCGACACAAGGCCGCTCCTACAAGCGGCGGCATGGCTAGTCAGTACACATCCCGCCGATACCGCCCATCCTCGATCAGCTGCTGCACAGCGTCTTCCCCCAGCATGCCGTTGAGCGCTGCATCTACCCCCGCAGCCATGCCTTGCAGGCTGCCGCAGACATGCACACAAGCCCCGTCCGCCACCCAGCCCTTGAATGCCTCGGCGTGCTGCAGCAACACATCCTGCACATACACTTTTTCGGCCTGATCCCGCGAGAACGCCAGGTCCAGCCGCGCCAGGTCGCCGCTGTCGAGCCAGCCTTGCAGCTCGGCGCCACACAGCAGGTCATGTGCCCGGTTACGCTCGCCGAACAGCAACCAGTTGCGCTGCTCGCCCGCATTGATGCGGGCCCGGATCAGGCTGCGCAGGCCAGCCAGGCCGGTGCCATTGCCGATCAGGATCATCGGTGCGGCGGCCTCGGGCAGGTGGAAGCCACTGTTGCGGCGCACGCGCAGGTTCAAGGTGCCATTGAGCGGCAGGTACTCGGTCAACCAGCCGGACCCCAGGCCGAGGTTGCCATCGGCATGGCGCGCCTGGCGCACGATCAGTTCCAGTACGCCATCGCTGGCGATCGAGGCAATCGAGTATTCGCGGCTGCCGATGGGCACCAAAGCATCGACCAATGCCTGCGGCTGCAAGCCAAGCAGATGATCGCGACGGCTCGGCAGCTGGCGGCCAGCCAGTGCCTGGCTCAAGCTTTCCTGCAGGCCGTCGACGTGCACGCTGGCCTTGGCGTCCAGTGCCATGCCTTGGAGAAACGCATCAATCCGTGCCTGGCCATTGAGTGGCAGGATTTCCACCAGGTCACCGGCCTCCCAGCTGGCCGGTTGCTCAGGCCGCAGGCCCAGCAGGTAGACCGGTTGACCTTGGCTGCCTGGGTTGAGCAGCTCGCGTTGCACCAGCGTCCAGTTGCCGAAACGCGGCGGCTGCCAGGCGCTTACCGGTTGAGCCCCGGTCAGTTGCGCCAGCTCCTGCTGCCACTGCTGCAGTGCGGCCTGGTCGGCATTGTCCACTTCCACCGGGCTGAACGCGCTGCTGGCACCACGATCACCCAGCCAGGCCTGCAGGCGCCGGGCAAAACCACAGAAGTGCGGGTACTGGCGGTCGCCCAGGGCGAGCAGGGCGTAGCTGAGGTTGTTCAGCGCCCACGGCTGGCCGAGGACCTTGCGCTCGAAGCCACGGGCACTGTCCGGCGCCTCGCCGTCGCCGAAGGTGCTGACCACGAACAGGGCGCGGCGGGTCTGGCGCAAGGCTTCTTCATCCAGGTCGGCCAGGGCGCGTACTTGTACTGGCAAGCCGGCGGCCTGTAACTGCCCGGCGCTCTGCCAGGCCAGTTGTTCGGCAAGGCCGCTTTGGCTGGCGAAGCCGATCAGCCAGCTCTCGCCGCTGGCCTGGTTGCCGTCGACGTTGTTGCGTGCGGTGCGTACCTGGCGCTTCTTGCGCCGGCGGTCGAGGTACAGCAGCCAGCCGGTGACGAAGAACAGCGGCATGGTCAGGCTGGCGATGGTGACGATGATGCGCCCCGGCAGGCCGAAGTATTCGCCGACGTGCAGGGCGTAGACGCTCTGCAGCAACTGCGCCTTGAAAGACTTGTCGGTGTAGCGGTCCTGGCGCTTGACCTGGCCAGTGGCCGGGTCGAGCACCAGGGTGTTGAACGCGCGCGGGTGGGCCGCGTCTTCAAGCAGGTAGAACAGGTTGGCCGGCTGCCCGCCCGCCGGGGGCAGGCGCAGGTTGTACATGGCCAGGCCCGGGCCGGCAGCGTACTTGAGGTTGGCCCAGATGGCGTCGTAGTCGACCACCAGCGGCGGTGCGTTCTTGTCGACCTTGGGTGGCCCATGGCGGCCACGGCCTTCACCGCGCTTCTGCTGCTGGCCGGCAGCAGGTTCGTCAGCCAGCAGTGTGTTCAGGCCCGAGCGGTACCATTCGTAGGACCAGAACAGCCCGGTCAGCGCGAACAGGAGGTAGAACAGCAGGCACCAGGTGCCGGCCACGGCGTGCAGGTCCCAGTTGAAGGCGCGGCCTTTCTTGGCCCAGTCGAGGGTCAGCCAGGTGCGCCAGTTCAGCGCCTTGCGCGGCCAGCGCAGGTACAGACCGGAGAG
The DNA here is from genome assembly GCF_003269045.1 of Pseudomonas sp. URMO17WK12:I7. NCBI lineage: Bacteria > Pseudomonadati > Pseudomonadota > Gammaproteobacteria > Pseudomonadales > Pseudomonadaceae > Pseudomonas > Pseudomonas sp. URMO17WK12:I7. The sequence continues at coordinate 72,432 of NZ_QLTL01000002.1, forward strand.
GCAGAAGAACACCAGCATCAGGGTACAGGCACCGGTGATCTGCCGGCCGGTGTCGCCCATGGCGAGAAAGCGGTGCAGGGTCAGCATCAGGCTGAAGAAGCCTTGGCCGGCTGCCTCGCCCTTGAGCTCGCCGGTGTAGGGGTCGGCATAGCGCAGCGCGCCGCGGCGCTCACCCGGTGGCGGGGTGAAGAACACCCGCGCGGCGTTGCCTTCGCGCACGTCCACCCACAGCATCGACACCTTGTCGCCTTGCTCGGCCTCGACCCGACGCACCAGCTCGGCCGGTGGCAGCACGCCCTCGGCGCGGACCTCGACCTTGAGCACATCGGCGTTGAAGGCGCGCAGCAGCTCTTCCTGGAACGAGTAGAGCGCGCCGGTAATGCCCATCAAGGCCAGCACCAGGCCGGCGGTGATGCCAAAGAACCAGTGCAATTGAAACAGTGTCTTCTTCACCACATCGATCACCTTGTCTTGCTGCCGCAACCTGCGCGGCGTGCATTATGCCTTGATACGCAAAAGCCCCGCTCACTGGAATGAACGGGGCTTGGGGGTGCTGCTTTAGAAGTGGACGCTGGTGGTCAGCAATGCGGTCCGGCCCGCCGCCTGGTTGGCGAAATGGGTGGAGAACGCCTTGTCGTAGTACACCTCGTTGGTCAGGTTCTGCACGTTCAGCTGCAGGTCGACGTTCTTGGTCAGCTTGTAGGCGGCCATGGCGTCGTAGCGTACGTAGCTGTCGACCATGGTGGTGTTGGCCACGCTGCCGTACACGTCATCCACATAGAAGGCGCCGCCACCGACGGTCAGCTTCGGCGTGATCGAGTAGGTTGTCCACAGGCTGGCGCTGTTGTTCGGCGTGTTCGGCAGCTGGTTGCCATCGTTGGCCTTGCCCAGCGGGCCGCCGTCGATCTGGCGCGCTTCCATGTAGGTGTAGCCGGCAAATACCTGCCACTTGTCGGTGATCTTGCCGCTGGCCGACAGCTCGATGCCCTGCACGCGGGTTTCGCCGACGTTTTCGTAGGTGTTGGTGTTCACCTGGACGCGGGCATTTTCCTTCTCGGTGCGGAACAGCGCGGCGGCCAGGGACAGGCGCTCGTCGAGCAGGTCCCACTTGGTACCGATTTCGTAGTTGGTGGTTTCTTCCGGCTCCATGTCGCTGCTCAGCAAGTTGCCGCTGCGATCGGTGGTGTTGCCCAGCGGGTTACCTTCAGTGCCTTCACCGAGCAGCGCACCGGGTGGGGTTGCGGAGGTGGCGTAGGACACGTAGATGCTGCCGTTGTCGGCCGGCTTCCACACCAGGCCCAGCTGGCCGGTGACGAACTCACTGGTGTCTTTGCCCTTGGAGACGATGCCCTTGGTACTTACCGCAGTGCTGCCGTTGGCGTTGTAGCCACGGTACTGTGTGTCGAAGTGGTCGTAACGCAGGCCCATGTTCAGCAGCCACTGTGGCGACAGTTCGAGGGTATCGAACACGTAGATGGCCCGCGTGTTGCTCTTGGTGTTGGTGCCAGCGTAGTTGCGCGAGATCGCACCGTTCCATGGGTCGTCAGGGTTCGGGTTGCTCAGCGAGGTGCAGTTGTAGCCGCTGGTGGCGCCGATCATGCCTGGGGTGCAGTTGGTGTTCGCTGCGCCGCCGGGGACGGTATCGGTGTCGACGTTGTAGGTTTCGCGGTCGCTTTCTTCACGGCTCAATTCGATACCGGTGGAGAAGCTGTTCTTCATGCCACCCAGGTAGAACTCACCGAACAGGTCGGTCTGGTTGGTGGTGGTGGAGGTGTTGCCCACACGCGTGTTGGCACGGCGCCAGACGCTGCCATTGTTGACGTTACCCTTGCTGTCGTCGGGCTGGGTCAGGATGTAGTCCTGCATGCTGTTGCCGTGACGGAAGGTGTTCTTGATGGTCAGCGCGTCGGTCAGGTCGTGCTCGATGGCGAAGGTGGCGATATCGACGCGGCTCTTGCGGAAGTCGCGGTCGGTCAGGCCGTAGAAGTTGTCGCTGTCGCCACCGTCGTTTGGCTTGCTCGGGTGAGCAGAGGTGCGCGCTGCGCTACCTGCGGTCGGGATGGTGTACGGAATGCCCGAATCTGGCAGGTCGTCACTTTCCAGGTGGTAGTAGTCGAGGTTGACGCGGGTCGCGGTGCCCAGGCCGAAAGCCAGCGATGGGGCGATACCCCAGCGGTCGTAGTTGACCTTGTCGCGGCCAGCGACGTTGCTTTCGTGGGTCATCAGGTTCAGGCGGCCGGCAACGGTGTCGCTGAACTGGTAGTTACCGTCGAAGGTGTAGCGCTGGGTCTGGTCGCTGCCCCAGGTCCAGGCGCCGTCGAGCGAGTTGCCCAGGTGTGCACGCTTGCTCACCAGGTTGATGGTACCGCCGGCGGCGCCACGGCCACCGATGGCCGAGTTCGGGCCTTTGGCCACTTCAACGGATTCGATGGCGAAGATCTCGCGGGTCTGGGCGCCGGTGTCGCGCACGCCGTCCAGGTAGGTGTCACCCTGGGCGTCGAAGCCGCGGATGAATGGGCGGTCGCCTTGCGGGTTGCCGCCTTCACCGGCACCGAAGGTGATGCCCGGTACGGTGCGCAGGGCGTCCTGCAGGGTCAGGGCATTGGTGTCCTTGATCACTTGCTGCGGGATTACGGTGACCGAACGCGGGGTGTCTACCAACGGGGCGGTGTACTTCTGCGAGGAGGCCTTCTCGACCTTGTAATCGGTGCTGGCCTGCTCTGCCTTGCCATTGACGCTGGTGGCGTCGAGGGTAACGGCATTGCGGGTGGCCGGGTCGGCGGCGTAGGCGCCGGAAGCGCTCAGGGCGACCCCGATGGCCGAGACGATCAGGCGTGGTGAGCTCACTGCAGATGGTACGTGACGCATTGTTGTAGGCCTTCCCCAAGGGTGTTAAGGCCGCGGATGTTAATGTAAGGGTTTGTAAGGCACAATTGAGACTCGTTACCATTCGCTAAGAATTTACAATCTTTACAAATTCTCTTTACGTTTTACTGACGCTGAATCGTCTAAGGCACAACCAGGGCTTGTGTAGCGTAAAAGGGAATCAATATCATTGACGCCTTTACAGATCTTAACGGTGCCGCCGCCATGCTGCTTCATATTCCAGGGTTGTTCGACGCCGATGAGCTGGCCCGTATCCGCGAAGCGCTGGAGCAGGCCGACTGGGCCGACGGCAAGGTCACTGCCGGTTACCAGTCGGCGAAGGCCAAGCACAACCTGCAGCTGCCGGAAGGGCACCCGCTGGCCAAGGAAATTGGCAGCGCGTTGATCGACCGCTTGTGGCAAACCCCGCGGTTCATGTCGGCGGCTTTGCCGCACAAGGTGTTCCCGCCGCTGATCAACTGCTACCGCGAGGGCGGCAATTTCGGTTTCCACATCGACAATGCCCTGCGCCAGCCCAAGGGCAGTGCGGAGCGGGTGCGCACCGACCTGTCTTCGACGCTGTTCCTCAGCGACCCGGATAGCTACGACGGCGGCGAGCTGGTGATCCAGGACACCTACGGGGTGCAACAGGTCAAGCTGGCAGCCGGTGACCTGGTGCTGTACCCCGGCACCAGCCTGCACAAGGTCAACCCGGTGACCCGTGGCGTGCGTTACGCCGCGTTCTTCTGGACCCAGAGCCTGGTGCGCGAGGACAGCCAGCGGGCGCTGCTGTTCGAAATGGACAATGCCATCCAGCAACTCACTGCCGACGTGCCGGACCATCCGTCGTTGCTGCAACTGACCGGTACCTACCATAACCTGCTGCGCCGCTGGGCCGAGGTCTGAGCCATGTCTTATCAACTGCGTCGTGAAGAAGTGGTGGATGCTGCCGGCCTGCAGGCCATGCTGGAACACAGCCCCGGCAAGGCGGCCCAGGCGATTCTGGCGGCCGCGGGGGAGGGCATGGTCGAGGCGCAATTGCTGCTCGGGCAGATTTTGCTCGATGGCCGTGGCATCGAGCAGGATGCCGGTGTTGCCCGGCGCTGGTTCGGTATTGCCGCACAGGGCGGCAGTGCCATGGCGCACAACATGCTCGGTCGTTGCCTGGAGCATGGCTGGGGTGGCGAGGTGAACCTGGCGCAGTCGGCCATTCATTATGCTCGGGCAGCTGATGCCGGGCTGGATTGGGGGCTGTACAACCTGGGCAACCTGCTGGCCACCGGGCGCGGGCTGCCGGCCAATCAGGCGCAGGCGCTGACCTGTTACGAGAAGGCCGCGCAAATGGGCCATGCCAAGTCGATGAACCTGTATGGGCGTTACCTGGAGCATGGCATCGCCACCGCGCCGAGCCCAGTGCGGGCGGTACGTTGGTACAGGCGTTCGGCCGAGGCGGGGGATTTTCGCGGGATGTTCAGCCTGGCGATGGTATTGACCGAGCGAGGCGAGATGCTGGAGGCCGGGACCTGGCTGGAGAAAGCCAAGGTTGAGGGCAACCTGAACTTCCTGCGCAGTGCTTTGGTGACCTTGCAGGGGGGCGGGCCGGTGTTGATGGCCTTTGCCGGAAGCTATGCTGAAGAGCTGGCTCGGCGCGAAGATTGATGTCGCCTGTGCCGGCCTCTTCGCGGGTAAACCCGCTCCCACAGGTTCTGCACAGGCCTTGAGAACTGTGGGGGGGCTTGTGGGAGCGGGTTTACCCGCGAAGAGGCCGGCACAGGAAAGCACAAACGAAAACGGGGCCTTTCGGCCCCGTTTTGCGTTACAGGTAGTAAGCCTTCAGCGGCGGGAAGCCGTTGAATTCCACTGCGCTGTAGCTGGTGGTGTAGGCGCCGGTAGACAGCCAGTACAGGCGGTCACCGATGGCCAGGTTCAGCGGCAGGCCGTACTTGTAGTTCTCGTACATGATGTCGGCGCTGTCACAGGTCGGGCCGGCGATGACCACTTCTTCGGCTTCGCCTTTCTTCTCGGTCCAGATCGGGAACTTGATGGCTTCGTCCATGGTTTCGATCAGGCCGGAGAACTTGCCCACGTCGGTGTAGATCCAGCGCTCGACAGCGGTGCGCGACTTGCGCGCGACCAGTACCACTTCACTGACCAGGATACCGGCGTTGGCGATCAGCGAACGGCCTGGTTCGAGGATGATTTCCGGCAGGTCGTCACCGAAGTCTTCCTTGAGGAAGCGGATGATCTCTTCGGCGTAGGTCTCGAGGCTGTTGGTGCGGGTGATGTAGTTGGCCGGGAAGCCACCACCCATGTTGATCAGCTTCAGTTCGATGCCGTCTTCTTCTTTCAGGCGCTCGAAGATCACCTTGACCTTGGCGATGGCCGCGTCCCATACGCTGATGTCGCGCTGCTGGGAGCCAACGTGGAAGGAGATGCCGTAAGGCACCAGGCCCAGGTCACGGGCAAGGATCAGCAGGTCCATGGCCATGTCGGTCTGGCAACCGAACTTGCGCGACAGGGGCCAGTCGGCAGTGGTCGAGCCTTCGGTGAGGATACGCACGTAGACCTTCGAGCCCGGCGCGGCCTTGGCGATGTTGCGCAGGTCGGCTTCCGAGTCGGTGGCATACAGGCGCACGCCCTTCTCGTAGAAGTAGCGGATGTCCTTGGACTTCTTGATGGTGTTGCCGTAGCTGATGCGGTCGGCGCTGACACCACGACCCAGGACCTTGTCCAGTTCGTAGATCGAGGCGATGTCGAAGCTCGAACCTTTCTCTTTGAGCAGGTCGATGATCTCGACGGCCGGGTTGGCCTTGACCGCGTAGTACACCTTGGCGAACTCGAAACCAGCGCGCAGGTCGTCATAGGCCTGGCTGATCATCTGGGTGTCGATAAGTACGAACGGGGTTTCCTGCTTGTCGGCGAACGCCTTCATTTTCTGGAAGGTGTCACGCGCGAAATAGTCTTCGACCTGGATCGACATGCTCAGGGACTCCATGGGCAAACTGAAAGATTAAGTGGCTGCAAACTGAACGTCCTCCGTATCCCCACTTTGGTTCGCCTACTCAGTACTTGAGCCGGATGGATCGTTTCCAGCATGGACGTTCGGCGCGCACTTTAGGGCGTGAAGAATGCAGAATCAACAGGCAATCCGGGTGCGATCGTCGTGGATCGGCACCCTACCCGTTGAATAACCGACTCACGTGACCACCTGATGTTCCCCGCAGTGTTTCAAGCGTAAAAAATTGTGGAATGGAGCGTTTTGACCGCTTGGCAGGCGAGCCCCTTTTTACAGGCATCGCACGATCGCTGTAGAAGCGGGCTTGCCCGCGAAAGGGGCTGTGGTGTTCATATTTATGGCCACATTTGCCTGGCACTGGCGTACATGAAAATGACAATAAATTTTTTGTTACCGACTGGCGGATTTGCTGGTTTTGATGAGAAACATTACTATTCGCACCCTCATCCGCCTCCCTGACGACCCCGAACGTGTCCGGACACAAAGGCTTCCTCGACCACTACCATGAGCTGATCGGCACCTGGACGCGCAAGTTGCGCAGTCGTCAGCAGGCCGAGGACCTCACCCACGATGCCTTTGTAAGGGTGCTGGAAAACCCGCGCGAGCAGGTCGAGCAGCCACGCGCCTACCTTCACCAGACCGCCCGCAACATCGCCGTGGACGGTTTCCGCCGCGAGGACCGGCGCCAGGCGCTGGCGCTGCAAGCCTTCGACGAAGGCGTGGCCGCCAGCGACGATCCGGAAGCCTACGTGCATGCCCTGGAGCTGGCCGACAGCGTCGAGCGGGCGCTGGCCGAGTTGCCGCTGAACTGCCGCCGGGTGTTCGTCTGGCAGAAGCTCGAAGGGCTGAGCCAGGCCGAGATCGCCGAGCGCATGGGTTTGACCAAGAACATGGTCGAAAAGTATATGATTCGCACGCTCCGGCATCTGCGTGAGCACCTGGATGTGTCGGCATGATGAGTCAGGAGACCTTTTCCATGAAACAGCACGGTTCCGAGACCGTCCGCGAGCAGGCGGCCGCATGGTTCGTCCGCCTGCAGGACGCGCCGCGCGATGCCGCGCTGCAAAAGCAGTTACGTCTGTGGCTTGCCGCCGACCCCAGCCATCGTGCCGAGTACGATGCCCTGGCCACGGTGTGGAGTGCGGCAGAGTTGATCCCGCGCCAGCGCCTCGAAGCGCTGTGCGAGCCGGCCCCGGTGCGCCAGTTGCCGCGGCGGCGCCTGCTGCGCCAGGCGCTGGCGGCTTGTGTGGCGCTGGTGGCGCTGGGGCTGGGCTGGACGGGCTGGCACTACCAGCAACTCAATCACCAGGGCAGCCTGCAGACTGCCCTCGGCGAGCGTCGCCAGGTCGAGCTGCCAGATGGTTCGCACCTTGAGCTCAATGGGGCCACCCAGCTGCAAGTCGATTTCAGCCCAGGCCACCGACACATTCGGTTGAACGCAGGTGAGGCGATGTTCATCGTCGCCCACGACAGCAGCCGCCCGTTCGTGGTCCAGACCGCCCAAGGCAACGTGACCGTGACCGGCACCCGCTTCGATGTGCGCCTGGACCCGGCCGCTACCCGGGTGGCGGTCGAGCAGGGATCGGTGCGCGTTCAGGGCAGCAATGCTTCATTGGCACAGCTGGGCGCGGGCCAGGGCGCTTACATTGATGCACACGGCCAGGTTGCCGCACCTTATGCGGTCGACGCCGCCACACTGACTGCCTGGCGCCAGGGCAAGCTGGTGTTCGACAACGCCAGCCTTGCCGACGTGGTGGCCGAAGTGTCGCGCTACCGCGCCCAGCCACTGCGCGTGGCACCTGGCAAGGTTGCCCAGATGCGCCTGTCCAGCACCTTCAGCATCGACGACACAGACGCTCTGCTGCGCGCCTTGCCGAGCATCCTGCCGGTGGCGATCAAAGCCCACGAAGACGGCTCCCGCGAAATAATCGCGAAATAGATTCAGGTTTTTTTCCGCTCGTTCGTCTTCCCCGCCAGCTGCAACTGCCAAGCATTTCGATTTGCATGCAGTTGGCGTTTACTCCTTCTTCAGGATGTTTCGACGACGTGAACAACAACAAACCCTTTCCACGCCTGAGCGCCCTGGCGCTGGCCCTGGCGGTCAGCACCGCAGCCGTCAACGCCCAGGCCGAGCAGGCCGGCCGTGCGATCCAGATCCAGGCGCAACCACTGGCCTCGGCGCTGAGCCAACTGGGCCAGCAGACCAATCTGCAACTGTTCTTCAGCCCTGAACAGGTAGCCGGCAAGCAGGCCCCGGCCGTGTCCGGCAACGTGGCTCCCGAGCAGGCCCTGCAGCAATTGCTGCAGGGCAGCGGGCTGACCTATGAGAAGTCCGAAGACACGGTGGTGGTGAAGCCGGCCCAGCCGGCCGGCACGCTCACCCCCGGCAGCCTGGAGCTGGCGCCCACCGACGTGAAGGTGGTCGGTGACTGGCTTGGCGATGCCGACCAGGCCGTGGTGCAGAACCACCCTGGCGCGCGCACCGTGGTGCGCCGCGAAGCGATGGTGGAGAAGGGGGCGATGAACGTGCGCGACGTGCTGCGCGGTATCCCTGGCGTGCAGGTGCAGGACAGCAACGGTACCGGTGGCAGTGACCTGTCGCTGAACGTTGGCGTGCGTGGCCTGACCTCGCGCCTGTCGCCGCGCTCGACCGTGCTGATCGACGGCATTCCGGCGGCCTTTGCGCCCTATGGCCAGCCGCAGCTGTCGATGGCACCGATTTCCTCGGGTAACCTCGACAGCATCGACGTGGTGCGCGGTGCAGGCTCGGTGCGCTATGGCCCGCAGAACGTCGGCGGGGTGATCAACTTCGTCACCCGCGCGATCCCCGAAAAAGCCTCGGCTGAACTGTCCACCACGCTGGAAACCTCCCAGCACGGCGGCTGGAAACACACCGAGTCTGCCTTCGTCGGCGGTACTGCCGACAACGGCATGGGCGTGGCCTTGCTGTACACCGGCGTGAATGGCAATGGCTACCGGGAAAGCAACAACGGCAACGACATCGACGACGTCATCCTCAAGACTCACTGGGCGCCGACCGACGTTGATGAGTTCTGGCTCAATTTCCATTACTACGATGGCCGTGCCGACATGCCCGGCGGCCTGACCCAGGCCCAGTACGACAGCAACCCGTACCAGTCGCTGCGCGACTACGACTACTTCGCCGGCCGGCGCAAGGACGTGTCGTTCAAGTGGCAGCGCCAGCTCGATGATGCCACCCAGTTCGAAGTGCTGACCTATTACACCGACAGCTTCCGTGGCAGCGCCATCGCCGCCCGTGACATGAAGACCCTGTCGACTTACCCGCGCAACTACCACACCTTCGCCATCGAGCCACGGGTGTCGCGGATCTTCTTCGCCGGCCCCACCACCCAGGAAGTCAGCGTCGGTTATCGCTACCTGAAAGAAGCCATGCGCGAGCAGTCGACCCGCCTGGCGCTGATCGACAACGTACCGACGCCCACGCCGACTTCCGACGGCCACGTGTTCCAGGACCGCAGCGGCGGCACCGAAGCCAGCGCCTACTACATCGACGACAAGATCGATGTCGGCAACTGGACCATCACCCCGGGCATTCGCTTCGAGCACATCAATACCGACTGGCGCGACCGCCCGGTGCTTGGCACCAATGGCCAGCCGGTACCGGAAAAGAACCGCAGCATCACCAGCAACGAGCCGCTGCCGGCGCTGAGCGTGATGTACCACATCTCCGATGCCTGGAAAGTGTTCGCCAACTATGAGACCTCGTTCGGCAGCCTGCAGTACTTCCAGCTGGGCCAGGGCGGCACCGGCAACAGCACGGCCAACGGCCTTGAGCCGGAGAAGGCCAAGACCTACGAGCTGGGTACGCGCTATGACAACGGCGGTTTCGCCGGTGAACTGACGGCGTTCTACATCGACTTCGATGACGAGTTGCAGTACATCAGCAACGATGTGGGCTGGACCAACCTCGGTGCGACCCAGCACCAAGGTATCGAGGCCTCCGTGCGTTATGACCTGGCCGGGCTGGACCCGCGCCTGGAGGGGCTGTCGGTGAGCGGTGGCTATACCTACACCCGCGCGACGTATGAAGGGGATATCCCGGGTTTCAAGGGCCGTGACCTGCCGTTCTATTCGCGCCAGGTGGCCACCGCCGGGGTGCGCTATGCGATCAACCGCTGGACCTGGAATCTGGATGCTTACGCCCAGTCCAAGCAGCGTGCGCCAGGGACCGGGATCAATGCCGATGGCAGTTTCAACGGCGATTACATCACCGAGCCAAGTGCTGATGGGCAGTATGGCGACATTCCGGGCTACGTGACCTGGCATGCCCGTGGCGGGTATGCGTTTGGGGCGGACATGTCCAACCTGAAGCTGGCGGCGGGGGTGAAGAACCTGTTCGACAAGCAGTACTTCACGCGCTCCAGCGATAACAATGCCGGCCTCTATGTGGGTGAGCCGCGGACCTTCTATGTACAGGCCAGCATAGGGTTCTGACTGGAGATTGTTGCGGCCGCTTTGCGGCCCATCGCGACGCAAGGCCGCTCCTACGGGGGATCGCGTTTCTCTGTAGGAGCGGCCTTGTGTCGCGAAAGGGGCGCAAAGCGCCCCCAGCTTTCTAGGAGGCCACCGCCTCAGCCGGCGAAACAATGCTGGTCTTGGCCCCGCGCGAACGCCCCGAGCTCAGGTAGGCCGCAATCGACTCCTGGGTGACCTCACCCAGGAACACCTGCTCGGCATCCAGCACCGGCAACCACGCCCGGTTGAACTCGTACATCCGCGACAGCAGGATGCGCAGATGCTCATCATGCGACGCCGTGGCATTGAACGGCCGCAGGAAGTCGCCGCAGGTGCCTTGCTGGCGGTGCATGTCGCGCCGGCGCACATAACCCAGCGCCTTGTTCTGCCCGTCGGTCACCACCACATAGCGGCGGTCGTGCTCATCGAGCAGCTCCAGTGCATCGCTCACCGGCGTCTCGGGGCTCACCGACGGCGCGTTGTCCGCCGCATCCTCGGCGCGCACCAGCAGCAGGCGCTTGAGCGTGCTGTCCTGGCCGACGAAGTTGCTCACGAAGTCATCCACCGGGTGCGCCAGCAAGGTATCCGGGTGGTCCAGCTGCAGCAGCTTGCCAGCGCGGAAGATGGCGATCTTGTCGCCCAGCTTGATCGCCTCGTCGATGTCGTGGCTGACCATGATCACGGTCTTGTTCAGCGCCCGCTGCATCTCGAAGAACTCGTTCTGGATCATCTCGCGGTTGATCGGGTCGACCGCGCCGAACGGCTCGTCCATCAGCAGCACCGGTGCTTCCGCCGCCAGCGCGCGGATCACCCCGATGCGTTGTTGCTGGCCACCAGACAGTTCCCGCGGGTAGCGCTGCAGGTACTGCTTGGGTTCGAGCTTGATCATGTGCATCAGCTCACGGGCGCGCTCGTGGCACTTCTGCTTGTCCCAGCCGAGCAGCCGCGGGACCACGGTGATGTTCTCTTCGATGGTCATGTTGGGGAACAGGCCGATCTGCTGGATCACGTAGCCGATGTGCCGGCGCAGGGTCACTTCGTCCAGCGCGCTGGTGTCTTCGCCATTGATGAACACCTGGCCGGAGGTAGGCGTGATCAGGCGGTTGATCATCTTCAGCGTGGTGCTCTTGCCGCAGCCCGATGGGCCGAGAAACACGCAGATTTCACCTTCATTGACGGTGAGGCTTACCGAGTCGACGGCTTTGACGTCCTTGCCGTTGACGTTGAAGGTTTTGCTGAGGTTCTTCAATTCGATCATGAGCGCAGTCCTTCTGGAGTCAGGGCACGTTGCAGGGTTTGCAGGAGCAGGTCGGCGATGATCGCCAGCAGGCTGACCAGTACGGCGCCGACCAGCAGCATCGACATGTCGCTGCGGCTGATGGAGGTGAGGATGAGCACGCCCAGGCCGCCAGCGCCGATGGTGGCGGCAATGGTCATGACGCCGATGTTCATCACCACGGCGGTACGCACGCCGGCAAGGATCACCGGCACTGCAATGGGCAGCTCGACCATGCGCAGGCGCTGGCCGAACGTCATGCCGATGCCGCGCGCCGCTTCACGGATGCCGGGCTCGACGTTGGTCAGGGCCAGGTAGGTGTTGCGCAGGATCGGCAGCAGTGAATAAAGGAACACGGCGGTGATGGCCGGCAGCGGGCCGAGGCCCTGGCCGAACTTGGAGTAGAACGGCAGCAGCAGGCCGAACAGGGCGATGGAAGGGATGGTCAGCAGTACCGTGGCGCTGGCCTGCAATGGGCCTGCGACGGCCGGGAAGCGGGTCATCAGGATGCCCAGCGGCACGCCGACGATGATCGCCAGGCTCACGGCCACGCCGACCAGCATGATGTGCTGCCAGGTCAGCTGCAGCACCTGGGCCCAGTCGAGGTGTGCGAATGTGTCGAGCAGGCTCATGGCTGTACCTCGCTAGGCATTGGGTGCTCACGCAGGAAGGCGGCGGCCACCGTGGTCGGGTTCTGGTGTTCGACGTCGACCTTGGCATTGAGCTGGCGCATGGTTTCGTCATCGAGCTGCTCGGCCAGTGGCTTGAGCAGGCCGACCAGTTTCGGGTGGGCGTCGAGCACCTGCTTGCGCACCACCGGGGCGGCGGTGTAGTCGGGGAAGTAGTGCTTGTCGTCTTCCAGCAGCTTGAGGTTGAACGCGCTCAGGCGGCCGTCAGTGGTGTACACAAGGCCCGCGAACACCTGGTTGTTGTGCATGGCGGTGTAGACCAGGCCGGCGTCCATCTGGCGGATGTTGGCGCGGCCCGCTTGCAGGTCGTACATCTCCTTCAGGCCGACCAGGCCATCCGGGCGGTTGGCGAACTCGGTGTCCAGTGCCACCAGGTGGTTGCGCTGGCTTTCGTCACGCAGCACCTGGTTGAGGTCGCTGATCGTATTGATCTGTGGATAAGCTTCGGCGACCTGCTTGGGCAGGCCAAGCGCGTAGGTGTTGCTGAATTTCGACGGGGTCAGCCAGATCAGGCCCTTCTTCGCGTCCAGCTCCTTGACCTTGGCGTAGGTAGCTTCGGCACTGGGCATGCGTTCGTCGATATGGTTGTACGACACCAACGACACGCCGGTGTATTCCCACATCAGGTCGAGCTGCCCGGTTTCCTGGGCCTGGCGCGCGATGCTGCTGCCAAGGCCGCTGGTGACGCGCACGTCGAAGCCATTGGCACGCAGGTATTGCGCGGTGATTTCGGCGAGCACGGTCTGTTCGGTGAACACCCGCGCGCCGATGCGGATCAGCGGTTTTTCCGCTGCCTGGGCAAATCCTGCGAACAGCAGGGCCGCGCCCAGCAGCAAGGCAAATCTCTTGCTCATACGTTCCCTCTCGTTATCCAACCAGGCCGCGTTCCAGCCAGCGCTTGCTGGAGAAACTCACCGCCGCGTCGAGTACCAGCGCCAGCAGGGCGGTGCAGGCGGCACCGAGCAGCAGCTGTGGCTGGTTGTTCAGGGCGATGCCGGGGAAGATCAGGCTACCCAGGCTGTTGGCGCCGATCAGGAAGGCCAGCGGTGCGGTGCCGACGTTAAGCGCCAGGGCCACGCGCACACCGCCGACGATGATCGGCACGGCGTTGGGCAACTCCACCTGCCAGAGTTGCTGGCGCGGGGTCATGCCGATGCCGGTGGCGGCTTCCTTGAGCGAGGCGGGGACGTTTTTCAGGCCCTCGTAGGTGTTGCGCACGATGGGCAGGAGGGAGGCGAGGAACAGCGCGAAGATCGCAGGCCCGGCGCCGATGCCCAGGATACTCAGGGCGATGGCCAGAACGGCCAGGGGGGGAATGGTGTTGCCAACGTTGAAGAACTGCATGAAGCGCTCGGCTTTGTCGACCCGGTGCGGTCGACTCAAGGCAATGCCGGCGGGGATGCCCACGGCCAGCGCCGCCGCCATCGAAGCCAGCACCAGCACTAGGTGCGCTTGCAGGTAGAACCCAAGATCGTCGCGATAACGCGCGATCGTGTCGATGCCGATCCAGTGGATCAGCAGGGCCAGGATGACGAGCACGGTGGCGCATCCCAACAGCCCTTTTCCGTAGCGTGTAGCCACAGGCGGACTCCTTGTGTTGTCGGCGAGCACACTTCTTGGTAGCCGGCCAATCCTGGCGGCGGGTGGTGTGTTCGCGAGTAGCGGCGTGAGGCAGCTGAAGGCTGCGTTCAGGCCATGAGCCGAACCCCGTCGGGCCCGAAAATGCTGATGAAACCAGTCCCCAACCGAAGCGGGTTGCAGGGGAGTGGACGTCTCCGTGGGCGTAAAGGTTCCCATCTGATGCGGCATTTGGCCAGTGTTAATCACTGGCTGAGTCGAAACATGGCGACAAAAAACAGCGGGTTAATGCGCTGCAGGCGTTGAAATAACTGCCCTGTGGCATTTTGTCGTGATAAAGCGATTGTCTGCCGAAAATGTTTGCCTGTGCTGGTCTCTTCGCGGGTAAACCCGCTCCCACGGGTACTGCACAAGGCTGGAGAGGCAGTCCATCGTGTGGGAGCGGGTGTACCCGCGAAGAGGCCGCCACAGGCACCACTGATTCCTCCAGTTTTGGTCCAGGCCGAACTTCAGGTATGATATCGCCCCTTTTTGAATCCCCCAGTCAGGCGATTTCCCATGACCAACCAGGCCGCCGAAGTCGCGAAGCGCCGCACTTTCGCAATCATTTCCCACCCCGACGCCGGTAAGACCACCATCACCGAGAAGCTCCTGCTGATGGGCAAGGCCATTGCCGTCGCCGGTACCGTGAAGTCGCGCAAGTCCGACCGCCACGCCACCTCCGACTGGATGGAAATGGAGAAGCAGCGCGGCATCTCCATCACCACCTCGGTGATGCAGTTCCCGTACCGCGAGCACATGATCAACCTGCTCGACACCCCCGGCCACGAAGACTTCTCGGAAGACACCTACCGCACCCTGACCGCGGTGGACTCGGCGCTGATGGTGCTCGACGGCGGTAAAGGTGTAGAGCCACGGACCATCGCCCTGATGGACGTGTGCCGCCTGCGCGACACGCCGATCGTCAGCTTCATCAACAAACTCGACCGTGACATCCGCGACCCGATCGAACTGCTCGACGAGATCGAAGCGGTGCTGAAGATCAAGGCCGCGCCGATCACCTGGCCAATCGGTTGCTACCGCGACTTCAAGGGTGTGTATCACCTGACCGGCGACTACATCATCGTCTACACCCCGGGCCACGGCCACGAGCGCACCGAAGCCAAGATCATCCAGAAGCTGGACTCCGATGAGGCCCGCGCGCACCTCGGCGACCAGTACGACTCGTTCGTCGAGCAGCTGGAGCTGGTGCAGGGCGCTTGCCACGAGTTCGACCAGGACGAGTTCATCAATGGCCAGCTGACCCCGGTGTTCTTCGGTACCGCGCTGGGCAATTTTGGTGTCGATCACGTGCTCGATGCCGTCGTCGACTGGGCACCTCGCCCGCTGAGCCGCGTGGCCCACGAGCGGACCGTCGAGCCTGTGGAAGAGAAGTTCAGCGGTTTCGTGTTCAAGATCCAGGCGAACATGGACCCTAAACACCGTGACCGCATCGCCTTCATGCGTATCTGCTCGGGCAAGTACGAGAAGGGCATGAAGATGCGCCACGTACGCCTGAACAAGGACCTGCGCATCGGCGATGCGCTGACCTTCTTCTCCTCCGAGCGCGAGCAGCTGGAAGAGGCCTATGCCGGCGACATCATCGGTCTGCACAACCACGGCACCATCCAGATCGGCGACACTTTCACCGAAGGCGAGGCGCTGGGCTTCACCGGTATCCCGCACTTCGCTCCGGAGCTGTTCCGCCGCGTGCGCCTCAAGGACCCGCTGAAATCCAAGCAGCTGCGTCAGGGCCTGCAGCAGCTGGCCGAAGAAGGCGCGACCCAGGTGTTCTTCCCGGAGCGCAGCAACGACATCATCCTCGGTGCGGTCGGTGTGCTGCAGTTCGACGTGGTCGCCAGCCGCCTGAAGGAAGAGTACAAGGTGGAGTGCGCCTACGAGCCGATCACCGTGTGGTCGGCCCGCTGGATCGCTTGCGACGACAAGAAGAAGCTCGAGGAATTCCAGAACAAGGCCATGGAAAACCTTGCCATCGACGGTGGCGGTCACCTGACCTACCTGGCGCCGACCCGGGTCAACCTGGCGCTGATGGAAGAGCGCTGGCCGGACATCAAGTTCCGCGCCACCCGCGAGCATCACTGATTCGGAAAGCTTGCATCTGACCCCTGCGGGAGCGGGTTTAGCCGCGAATGCGATGTTGAATTCACCGACGCATTCGCGGGTGAACCCGCACCCACAGTGACCGCGTTACGGCGGCACTCAGTTTCCTGCCTTGATACTGGTCCAGATCCGCGTACGAATGCGGTCGATCTTGGCCGGCATCGCCTCCAGCGCATACAACTTGCCCATCACCTCGTCACTGGGGTAGATCATCGTATTGCCCTTCATCGCAGGGTCCACCAGTGCGTCAGCCTTGAGGTTGCCGTTGGCGTACTGCACATGGTTGCTGATGTTGGCCATCACCTCCGGCTGCAGCAGGTAGTTCATGTAGGCATACCCGGCCTTTTCGTCCGGCGCATCGGCTGGCATGGCTACCATGTCGAACCACATCGGCGCGCCTTCCTTGGGGATCGAATACCCCACCTTCACCCCATTCTTCGCTTCATCGGCACGGTTCTTCGCCTGCAAGACGTCACCCGAGAAGCCGACCACCACGCAGATATCGCCATTGGCCAGGTCTCCTGTGTACTTGGACGAATGGAAGTAGCTGATATATGGCCGCACCTTCATCAACAAGTCCTTGGCCTTTTCGTAGTCCTTCGGGTCTTGGCTGTGGTGCGGCAGGCCCAGGTAGTGCAGAGCAATCGGCAGCAGTTCGGGGCCGTTGTCCAGCACCGCCACGCCGCAGCTCTTGAGCTTGCTCATGTATTCGGGCTTGAAGATCAGGTCCCAGGAGTCCACCGGCGCATTGTCGCCGAGCACTGCCTTGACCTTGTCGATGTTGTAGCCGATGCCGGTGCTGCCCCACAGGTACGGGAAGCCGTACTGGTTGCCGGGGTCGTTGACCTCCAGCGCTTTCATCAGCACTGGGTTAAGGTTGTGCCAGTTGGGCAGCTGTGACTTGTCCAGCGGCTTCAGGGCTTTGCCCTGGATCTGCCGGGCCATGAAGTGGTTGGACGGGAACACCACGTCGTAGCCGGAGTTGCCGGTCATCAGCTTGCCGTCGAGGGTCTCGTTGCTGTCGTACACGTCATAGGTCGGCACGATGCCGCTGGCCTGCTGGAAGTTCTTCAGCGTGTCGGGCGCGACGTAGCTGGACCAGTTGTAGATCTTCACCGTTTCGGCGGCGCTGGCGAAGCTTGCGGCCAGCATCAGGGGAGCGAGAAGGCGCGTGCGCATGTCGGGTTTACCTTGCTTTGTCTGTTGTTATCGAAGGCAGGCGATCAGCGGATCAGAAGATCAGAACGTAGGTCTTGCGCACGGTCTCCTGGATGTCCCAGATGCCGGTGCTGTTGGCCGGTAGCATCAGTGCGTCTCCGGCTTCTATGACCAGGGTCTCGCCACCGTCGGGGGTGAAGGTGCAGCGGCCCTTGATGAAATGGCAGAACTCCTGCTGCACGATCTGCCGCCGCCAGCGCCCGGGGGTGCACTCCCAGATGCCGGTTTCGACGCCATCGCTGCGCTCCACGCAGGTGACCGAAGTGACTGCCACGGGTTCGCCAAGTGGCACCGCGACCGGGTTGCAGCTGTCGAGCACGGCGGTGCCTGTGTGTTTGAACTGGGTGATGCTCATGACCGGTGGATCCTGTGTCGGTGAAAGGGAAGTCAGTGCATGAAGCCTTCCATGAAGTCCGCAAGGGAGCTGGCCAGGCGCCGCCTCCAAGGCGCGCTGGCGGGGTTGGCGAGGGTCCGGTCCTCGTGGACGAAGCTCTTGATGATCGCGTTGTAGCCGAGCCAGCGGCACGGCTCGGGCGGCCAGCTGGCCAGGCTTGAAACCGGGCGGTTGTCCAGTACCCAAGGTTGCGCGGTCAGTTCGTTGTGCTGGTTGAGGATCAGCGCCGCCAGGGTTCGGCCACCCAGGTTGGTTGCGCCGACACCTTCGCCGCCGTAGCCGCCGGCCAGGGCGATGCCACGCTGGCGGTCGCACAGCATGTGCGGGCGGAAGCGCCGCGCCATGCCCAGGTTGCCGCCCCAGGAATGCGTGATGCGCACGTGCTTGAGCTGCGGGAACAGTTCGCTGAACAGGTAGCGACGCAGCTCGATTTCGTGCTCGTCGAGGTTGAAGTTTTCGCGCAGGCGCCCGCCGAAGCGGTAGCCACCTCGGGCGCCGAAAACCAGGCGGTTGTCGGCGGTGCGCTGGCCATAGGTGACCTGACGGCTGCTTTCGCTGAAGGCCTGGCCTTGGGTGAGGCCGATCTGCTCCCAGGTGGATTCGGGTAATGGTTCGGTGGCCACCAGCAGGCTCTGCACCGGCAGCTGGTGCTTGCCCAGCGGCGGCAGGCTGGCGGCGTACCCTTCAACTGCAGGTACCGTCCACTGGCAGCGGATGCGCGCCAGGGGCGAACGGACTTCGCCAGGTTGCCAGTCGATGGCCGGGGTGTTCTCGTAGATCGTCACCCCCAGCGCTTCCACCGCTCGGGCCAGGCCGCGAGCCAGCTTGGCCGGGTGGATGGTCGCGGTGTGCGGGCTGTAGATGGCGCCGTAGGCATTGCTGACCCGCAGTTGCGCGTCCAGCTGCTCTGGGCGCAGCCAGCGGTAATCGTCTTCGGTCATGCCCTGGCGGTACAGGTCATCGAGGTAGGCACGCAGGCTGCGTTCCTGCTCCGGGTAGCGTGCGGCGCAATAAAGCACGCCGCCTTTGCGGTAGTCGCAGTCGATACCTTCGCGTTGCAGCACGCTGTGCACTTCATCGGGGATGCCGTGCAGCAGGTCGATGCTGGCGCGGCGCTGCTGCGGCGACAGGGTGGCGAGCAGGCGGTCTTCGCCGAGCAGGTTGCCCATCAGCCAGCCGCCATTGCGCCCCGAGGCGCCGAAGCCGGCGATGTTGGCCTCGACCACCGCGATGTTCAGTTGCGGCGCCTGGCGCTTGAGGTAGTAGGCGGTCCACAGGCCGGTGTAGCCGGCGCCGATGATGCACACGTCGACTTCCAGGTCCTGGCGCAGGGCCGGGCGCGCGCACAGTGGCTCGTCGAGCTGGTCCATCCACAGGCTGAGCGTGCGCAGGGGTTGCATCGGGTTTTGCTCCACATCCGTCAAGGTCTGTGGGCGATGCTAGTGGTGTCGGCCAGTGCCTGTCTTACGTGCGTGCACGCAGGGAAATTTGCTTCAGATAGGCCTTGGGGGTGAGGCCGGTGTGCTCGCGGAAACACTTGTAGAACGCCGAGAGCGAGTTGAAACCGGCGTTGAACGCCAGGTCGTCGATCGGCGCCTCGACGCTGGCGTCGTCGAGGCTGGCCATCAGGTGCTGCAGGCGCGCCTGGTTGACGTAGCGATAGAAGCTTTGCCCAAGCACCTGGTTGAGCAGGTAGGAGATCTGGTTACGGCTGTAGCCGCTGGCATCGGCCACCTGCTGCAGGTCCAGCTCCGGGTCGAGATAGGGGCGCTGGCGCTGGAAATAATGCTCCAGGTCCTGGGCCATGGTCGACAGTTGCCGTGGCGACAGGCCCAGGCGGCTGGTGGCCGGGCGCGGGCCACTGCTGGCCTGGCCCCGGCCGTTCTGCCGCACCAGGGTGGCGTATTCGTTGACTTGCCAGATCAGGCCGTCCTTGACGGTGATCGCTTCACTGGACTGGAACGCTACCAGGCCGTCGCCGCCTTGCACCGTGACCTGGTACTGAATGAAGGCGGTGCAACCGTCGACGCGGATGCGGTCGCTATGAACGATGTCTTCGCCAGCTTCATGGGGCAGGCAGGCGCGCACGTAGTCGCGCAGCTCGGCGTAGCCGAGCACGCGGTTCTGGAAGAAGTCGTGATACTGGATATCGGGGTGGTACAGCGCGATCACGCCGTCGAGGTCGCGGTGCTTCCAGCACAGGTGGTAGCGCAGCACCGTATCGGCAGTGATGGGCGTCTGGTTAGGGCCATCGTCGAGAGTCATCGGCAGATCATGCCTGGCCTGTCTAAAGCTCACAATATTGCAGAACACCTGATGCCAGGCGCCCACTCGCGCAATTTGCACGGTGGATAAGTTAATGAGATTTCTAACTTATTGATTTTTCTGAATGTAATTTTTTGAAACGGCTGGCACAGGGCCTGCAATGTTTACTGCGCGAATGGAATTCTCGCTAACAACATACATAGGCGACCCTATCATGATCCCCTCTGCCGACTACCCCGTAATCGATACTCAAAGCCGCTCAGGTGTTTCCTGGGCGGCCATTTTCGCTGGTGCGGCTGCAGCTGCTGCCTTGTCCATGATCCTGGTGGTATTAGGCGCGGGCTTGGGTTTTGCCGCCACCTCACCTTGGGCTAACGAAGGCGCGAGTGCCAAAGCCCTCGGCGTCTCGACGATTATCTGGTTGCTTCTGACCCAGATCATCGCCTCTGGCCTGGGTGGCTACCTCGCCGGCCGGTTGCGTGTGAAGTGGGCCAACCTGCATGGCGATGAGGTGTACTTCCGCGATACGGCCCATGGCTTCCTGTCGTGGGCCGTGTCGACGCTGGTGGCGGCCATGCTGGTGCTGGGCACGGCCGGTAACCTGGTCGGTGCCGGGGCCAGTGCGGCCACACAAACGGTGGGCATGACCGTCGCCGCAGGCGGCGCAGCCGCTGCCAATGCTGACAAGAATTCGATGGGATATTTCGTCGACAGCCTGTTCCGTGGTGACGGCCCGGCGCCAGTGAGCGATGACGCTGCCAATGGTGTAGCCGCCCGTATCCTGGCCAAAGGCCTGGCCGGCGACGGTACCCTTGCGCCTGAAGACCGTACCTACCTTGCACAACTGGTGGCGCAACGTACCCGCCTGACCCAGGCGGAAGCCGAAGCTCGGGTGGATCAAGTCATCGCTCAGGTGCAACAGCTCAAGCTGCAGGCCAAGCAAGCCGCTGATACCGCTGCCAAGGTTGCGGCCTGGATGGCGCTGTGGACCTTCGTCGCGCTGCTGTGTGGCGCCTTCTTCGCCAGCCTGGCGGCGCTCTATGGCGGTCGTCGCCGTGATCACGTGCAGTGGGTGGAAGGCGAATACGTCGCTCATCGCACTGTTCAACGATAAGCAAGGAGAACTGACATGCGCTCAATACTGCTGTGGATGCTTGGGGTTCCGATTCCTGTGATCATCCTGATCGCGATATTCATGCATTGACTGACTGGGCCGCGTTGCGGCCCTTCGCGGGCAAGCCCGCTCTCACAGGGACAATCGCACTTTCCCTGCGGGAGCGGGCTTGCCCGCGAAGATGCTCACACAGACCTAGAGGAACTGCTCGGCATAGTGGCAGGCCACCTGCCGGGTGCTCACCTGCCGCAACGCCGGCACTTCCTTGGCACAGCGCTCGGTCGCATACGGGCAACGCTTGTGGAATGCGCAACCATCCGGTGGATTCAGCGGGTTGGGCAGCTCCCCTGCAATGCGAATCTTCGGCTTCAGCGGGTCTGGGTGGATCGCCGGTGTCGCCGACAGCAGCGCCTGGGTGTACGGGTGCAACGGCTTCTCGTAGATATCCTCCTTAGGCCCCATTTCAGCCGGCCGCCCCAGGTACATCACCAGTACCTGATCGGCCACATGCCGCACCACCGCCAGGTTGTGCGAGATGAACACGTAGGCAGTGTTGAACTCCTTCTGCAAGTCCATGAACAGGTTCAGCACCTGGGCCTGGATCGACACGTCCAGCGCCGAAGTCGGCTCATCGGCCACCAGTACCTTCGGTTGCAGCATCATCGCCCGAGCCAGGGCAATGCGCTGGCGCTGACCGCCAGAGAACATGTGCGGGTAGCGCTGGTAATGCTCGGGGCGCAAGCCGACCTGCTCCATCATCTTCTGCACTTTCTCGCGCCGTTCAGCCTTGCTCAGCGAGGTGTTGATCAGCAGCGGTTCGGCCAGTTGATCACCGATCTTCTGCCGTGGGTTCAGCGAGGCGTAGGGGCTCTGGAACACCATCTGCACATCGCGACGCAGTTGCTTGCGCTCGGACTTGCTGGCGCCCTTCACCTCGGTGCCATCGATCTGCAGCGAGCCGGAGGAGGGTTCTTCGATCAGTGTCAGGGCGCGGGCCAGGGTCGACTTGCCACAGCCGGACTCACCGACCACCGCCAGGGTCTTGCCGGCCTCCAGTTCGAACGACACGCCATTGAGCGCGCGCACCAGGGCGTGGCCCTTGAACAGCCCGCGAGAGACTTCGTAATGCCGGGTCAGCTCCCGGGCAGTGAGAACGACGGCCATCACGCCACCTCCTGGTTCAGCGGATAGAAGCAGCGCACCAGGCTGTGTGCCTGCGGGTCGAGGGGCGGGCGCTGGTGCCGGCAGTTGTCCTGAACGTACGGGCAGCGCGGCGACAGCAGGCAGCCGGCCGGGCGGTCGTAGCGGCCAGGGACGATGCCGGGCAGGGTAGCCAGGCGCTCAGCGCCGATGCTGTGTTCCGGGATCGCCGCCAGCAGCGCCTCGCTGTAGGGGTGCGCCGGCACGTCGAACAGCTCCGGTACCTGGCCCACTTCCACGGCCTGGCCGGCGTACATCACGCACACGCGCCTGGCGGTTTCGGCAACCACGGCCAGGTCATGGGTGATCAGGATGAGCGCCATGTTGCGCTCCTTCTGCAGGTTGACCAGCAGCTCCATGATCTGTGCCTGGATGGTCACGTCCAACGCGGTGGTCGGTTCGTCGGCGATCAGCAGCTTGGGTTCGCCAGCGATGGCCATGGCGATCGCCACGCGCTGGCTCATGCCGCCGGACAGCTGGTGCGGATAGGCGTCCAGGCGGCTTTCCGCAGCCGGGATTTCGACTTTTTTCAGCAGCGCCAGGGCACGCTGGCGTGCAGCCTTGCCCTTCAGGCCCAGGTGCTGACGCAGCACTTCCTCGATCTGGTAGCCCACGGTGTAGCTAGGGTTGAGCGCGGTCATCGGGTCCTGGAAGACCATGGCGATGTCCTTGCCCACCACCTTGCGCCGTTGTCGGCCGCTGAGCTTGAGCATGTCGGTGCCGTCGAAGGTGAGCGCGTCGGCGGTGATCCGACCGGGGGCGTCGATCAGGCCCATCAGGGCCATCATGGTCACGGATTTGCCCGAACCGGATTCGCCGACGATGGCCAGGATCTCACCGGCATCTACCGCGAGGTCCAGGCCGTCGACCACGGGGACTGCATTGGCGTCGCCGAAGCGCACGTTCAGGTTGTTGATCTGCAACAGTGACATGGCGTTCTCCTCAGGCGGCGTTCTTGAGTTTCGGGTCCAGCGCATCGCGCAGGCCGTCGCCCATCAGGTTGATTGCCAGCACACTGAGCAAAATGGTCAGGCCGGGCAGGCTCACCACCCACCAGGCACGCTCGATGTAGTCACGGGCCGAGGCCAGCATGGTGCCCCACTCGGGGGTTGGTGGTTGCACGCCAAGGCCGAGGAAGCCCAGGGCGGCGGCGTCGAGAATCGCCGAGGAGAAGCTCAAGGTTGCCTGCACGATCAGCGGCGCCATGCAGTTGGGCAGCACGGTGACGAACATCAGCCGTGGCAGCCCGGCACCGGCCAGGCGTGCGGCGGTGACGTAGTCGCGGTTGAGCTCGCCCATCACCGCGGCGCGGGTCAGGCGCACGTAAGACGGCAAGGAGACGATGGCGATGGCGATCACTGTGTTGATCAGGCCTGGGCCGAGAATGGCGACGATGGCCACGGCCAGCAGCAGTGACGGCAGGGCCAGCATCACGTCCATCAGGCGCATGATCGAGGGGCCAAGCACCTGCGGGAAGAAGCCGGCCAGCAGGCCCAGCAGGACCCCCGGGATCAGCGACATCACCACCGACGACAGGCCGATCAGCAGCGACAGCCGCGCGCCCTGGATCAAGCGCGACAGCAGGTCGCGGCCAAGTTCGTCGGTGCCGAGGATGAACTGCCAGTTGCCGCCTTCGAGCCACACCGGCGGGGTCAGCAGGAAGTCGCGGTATTGCTCGCTCGGGTCATGCGGGGCGACCCACGGCGCGAACAACGCGCAGAACACCACCAGGCACATGAAGGCCAGGCCCATTACCGCGCCCTTGTTGCGCGAGAAGGCGTGCCAGAATTCTTTGTACGGTGATGGGTAGAGCAGGCTCTGGTCCACCGGGTTGGCCGGTGTGACGGATTTCGGAATCGGGCTAGTCATGGCGAAGGCCTCAGCGCTGATGACGGATGCGTGGGTTGGCCAGGCCGTAGAGGATATCCACGACGAAGTTGACCAGGATCACCAGGCAGGCGATCAACAGGATGCCGTTCTGGACCACGGGGTAGTCACGGGCGCCGATGGCTTCGATCAGCCATTTGCCGATGCCCGGCCAGGAGAAGATGGTTTCGGTCAGCACGGCGCCGGCCAGCAGTGTGCCGACCTGCAGGCCGAACACCGTCAGCACCGGGATCAGCGCGTTGCGCAGGCCATGCACGAACACCACGCGGGCTGGTGACAGGCCTTTGGCGCGGGCGGTGCGGATGTAGTCCTCGCGCAGCACTTCGAGCATCGACGAACGGGTCATGCGGGCGATCACCGCCAGCGGGATGGTACCGAGCACGATGGCCGGCAGGATCAGGTGCATCACCGCGTCCTTGAACGCGCCTTCCTCGTCGCTGAGCAGGGTGTCGATGAGCATGAAACCGGTTTTCGGCTCGATGTCATAAAGCAGGTCGATGCGCCCGGACACCGGGGTCCAGCCCAGGCTGACCGAGAAGAACATGATCAGGATCAGGCCCCACCAGAAGATCGGCATGGAATAGCCGGCCAGGGATATCCCCATCACCCCGTGGTCGAACAGCGAACCGCGCTTGAGCGCGGCGATCACCCCGGCCAGCAGGCCGACGACGCCAGCGAACAGCAAGGCGGCGAGGGCCAGCTCCAGGGTGGCGGGGAACAGGGTGAGGAACTCGGTCCACACGCTCTCGCGGGTGCGCAGCGATTCACCGAGGTCACCGTGGGCCAGCTTGCCGACGTAGTCCAGGTACTGGACTGGCAGTGGCTTGTTCAGGCCCAGGCGCTCCATGGCCTGGGCGTGCATCTCGGGGTCGACCCTGCGCTCACCCATCATCACTTCCACCGGGTCGCCGGGGATCAGGCGTATGAGCGCGAAGGTCAGCAAGGTGATACCGAAGAAGGTCGGTATCAGCAGGCCCAGGCGCCGGGCAATAAAACTCAACATTGTCGGGGTTACCTCATCAGCCGGTCAGGGCAGTGCCGCCGGTGCCCGTGTGGGGTCCCGGCGATCGTTGTTGTTCTACTTCACCTTGGTGGTGGCGAAGTTGTTGTTGGTCAGAGGGTTGATCACGTAGCCCTCCACGTTGTCACGCATGGCAGTGAACATCTTCGGATGGGCCATGCTGATCCAGGGTTGATCGTCATCGTACACCTTCAAAGCCTCGGCATAGAGCCTGGCGCGTTCGTCGTTGTCGATCACTTCGCGGGCGCGGGTGATCAGCTCCTGGAAGTTAGGGTTGCACCAGCGTGCATAGTTCTCGCCGGTTTTTGCGGCATCGCAACTGAGCAGCGGGCTGAGGAAGTTGTCTGGGTCGCCGTTGTCGCCGGCCCAGCCGGTGGACACCAGGTCGGCCTCGCCGTTCTTGGCGCGGCGCAGCATTTCGGCCCACTCCATCACGCGGATATCCAGCTTCAGGCCGATCTGCTTGAGGTCGGACTGGAGCATTTCGGCGGACAGGCGTGGATTGGGGTTGGTCGCGCCGCCGCCGTTGCGGGTGAACAGGGTGACCACCGTACCTTCGGGTACGCCGGCTTCCTTGAGCAGTTCCCGGGCCTTGGCCAGGTCGCGGGGTGGGTTTCTGTTCTCGGTGTTGTAGCCGATCATGGTCGGCGGGTAGGGGTTCACGCCCACCAGCGCGTTGCCTTTGCCGAACAGCTGGTCGACGTGGGTCTGGCGGTCGAAGGCCATGTTGATGGCTTTGCGCACGCGAACGTCGCTCAGGTACTTGTGCTGGGTGTTCATCGCGATGTAGCCGGTGACCAGCGCTTCGATTTCGTCGACCTTGAGCGTCGGATCTTTTTTGATCAGCGGGACGTCATCGGGTTTGGGGTACAGCGCCACCTGGCATTCGTTGGCGCGCAGCTTCTGCAGGCGCACGTTGCTGTCGGTGGCGATGGCGAACACCAGCGTGTCGGCGGGTGGCTTGCCGCGGAAGTAGTCCGGGTTGGCCTTGAAGCGGACCTGGGCATCCTTGTTGTAGCGCTGGAAGATGAAGGCGCCGGTACCGATCGGCTTGCTGTTGAGATCACCGGTCTTGCCGGCCTTGAGCAGCTGGTCACCGTATTCGGCGGAGTAGATCGAGGTGAAGCCCATGGCCATGTCCCGAAGGAAAGGGGCTTCCGGGCGGGTGAGGGTTATGACCACAGTGTGGTCATCGGTTTTCTCCACCGACTTGAGCAAGTCCTTGAAGGCCATGCTTTCGAAGTACGGGTAACCCACGCTGGTCTTGTCGTGCCACGGGTGGTTCGGGTCGAGCTGGCGATTCAGGCTCCACAGCACATCGTCGGCGTTGAAGTCGCGGGTCGGCGTGAAGTAGTCGGTGGTGTGGAACTTCACGCCTTGGCGCAGGTGGAAGGTGTAGGTCAGTCCATCAGGCGAAATCTCCCAACGTTCGGCCAGGGCCGGCTGGATGTCGGTGGTGCCGGGCTTGAAGTCGACCAGGCGGTTGAACACCGTTTCGGCCGAGGCGTCGAAGGTAACCGCGGTCGTGTACTGGACCACGTCGAAGCCTTCCGGGCTGGCTTCGGTGCACACCACCAGCGGCTTGGCCGCAAGGTTGCCGGCGGCGCCCAGGATGACCGCTGCCAGGGCAGCGCGGAGCGGTAGCGATGTCATGGAAACTCCCTGCTTGCATTGATTCCAGCGTAGCCGCCACGGCCCGGGTTGAAGCGGGCCGTGGCGCCAGCGGTCAGAGAATGTTGAATGGAATGGTGGTGACCACGCGCAACTCGTCCAGGCTGCCATCGGCCTGGGCCTTGCTGGCGCGGTGCGCGGTGTAGGTGGCGCGGATGCTGGTGTCTTTCAGCGGCCCGCTCTGCACGGCATAGCTGGTGCCGATGCCCCACTCGTAGTGGGTCTCGCCGTCCATGCCGTTGACGTCATAGGCGGTGCCACGGTAGTGGGTACCGTCGATGCCCCAGCCGCGGGCGTTGTACAGGTTGAACTTGAGGCCCGGCACGCCGTACGGCGCCATGTTCAGCACGTAGGAAATCTGCAGGGATTTCTCGTTGGGACCGTTGAAGTCCGAAAGCAGCGAGTTGGCCAGGTAGATGCCGTTGGTTTCGTGCAGGTAGTCGAAGTATTCGTTGCCGTTGACCTGCTGCCACGACGCGGTGAGGGTGTGCGCCTGATGAGTCAGGCCCAGCGACAGGCTGTAGGTGTCGTTGTCGATCTCACCCATCTTCTTGCTGCCGGTGTCCACGGTCTTGTAGTAATTCAGGCCGGTGGTCAGGGCGAGCACGGCGTTGTCGCCGAGCACGTGGTTGGCGCCGAAGTAGTACTGGTTCCAGAAGTCGTCGACCTTGGTGGCGTACAGGCTGGTGGTCAGGCTCTTGAACGGCTGGTAAGTGACCCCGGCGGTGCTGGCGCGGTCGGTCTCGACGCCAGTGGCGCTGTATTCGCTGCGGAACTTGCTCAGGCTCTGTTCGGTACGTGGCGAAACGCGGTCGAAGGTGCCCAGGTCGATCGACAGGTTGTCGAACTCGGCACTGTGCAGGAAGGCGCCCTGGAAGCTCGATGGCAACGCACGGTTGCCAATGTAGGCGATCATCGGGGTGTCCACCGACTGGCGGCCGACGGTGAGGGTGGTGTTGGACATGCGCGCTTTGACGTTACCCAGGCCCAACTTGCTCCACTGGCCGACCGGGTCGCCGTCGCTATGGGTCAGCGTCCGGTTGTTCGGCCCGGCGATCGCGGCACGGCCCTGTTCCAGGGCGATGGCGTTGTAGCCGGCGGCCTCGACGGCAAAGCCGACAGTGCCTTGGGTAAAGCCTGAGCTGTAGTTGAGGATGCTGCCTTGCACCCAGTTGTCGCGGCTGTGGGTGTCGTGGCGGCTGCCATCGCTCTTGTAGTACTTCCACAGTGGCGCGCGCGTGGCGCGTTCGCGGGCGTACCAGTTGCGGGTGCTGCCGGACAGGCTCTGGCCGTCGATGAAGCCCTTGGCTTCGTCCTGTTCACTGCTGGATTTCAGGCTGAACGGGACGTAGTCCTGGCTCTGGGTATCGGCCTGGGCCTCGGCGCAAAAGGTGCCGATGGATAAGGCCAAAGCGGTCAAGGTGAATAGTCTCAAGGTTAAAGCTCCCTTTCTGTTCTTTTAGTTATCACCTGGCCTTGTGGGCCGGGTTGCTTGCTGCGGTGTTGCCAGGGTTGCCCGGGGTCGCCGGGCAAAAATGGGGGGCGTTGTGTTGGCTGTCCGGGCCTCATCGCCGGCAAGCCGGCTCCCGCAGGTACGGCGCAGATGCCGAGACCTCAGGTGATCCTGTGGAAGCTGGCTTGCCGGCGATGAGGCCGGCATTGGCTATCGCTTAATCAACACTCACACCGGAAAAATCATTGCGCCCGAACGGGCTTACCTTGAAGTCGGCCACCTTGATGCTCAGCGGCTGGTTGACCGTGGAGTGCGCCACCGGCGTGATCGGCACCTGTTGCTTCAGGCGCTGCTGGGCCTGCTGGTACAGCGCTGTTCGCTGTTCGCGGTCGGTGACCTGTTTGGCCTGCTTGACCAGGCTGTCGTATTGCGGGTCGCACCACAGCGAGTAGTTGTTGCTGCCGATGGCGTCGCAGTTGTAGAGGGTGCCAAGCCAGTTGTCCGGGTCGCCGTTGTCGCCGGTCCAGCCGATCAGGGCGATGTCGTGCTCGCCGTTTTTCATGCGCTTGAGGTATTCGCCCCATTCGTAGCTGACGATGCGCACTTTGAAGCCGAGTTTGTTCCAGTCGGCCTGGAGCATTTCAGCCATCAGCTTGGCATTGGGGTTGTAGGGGCGCTGCACGGGCATGGCCCACAGGGTGATCTCGGTGCCCGGCTTGACCCCGGCTTGCTGGAGCAGCTGCTTGGCCTTTTCCGGGTCGAATGGGGCGTCCTTGAGGCTGTTGTCATAGGACCACTGGGTCGGCGGCATGGCATTGACCGCCAGCTGGCCGGAGTCCTGATATACCGCCTGGAGGATGGCCTGCTTGTTCACTGCCATGTCCATGGCCTGGCGCACGTCCAGGCGGTCGAACGGTGGGTGATGGGTGTTGTAGGCGATGTAGCCGAGGTTGAAACCGGGCTGCTGCATGACCTGCAGCTTGCCATCGGCCTTGAGCGCCGGCAGGTCGGCCGGGCGCGGGTGCAAGGTGACCTGGCATTCGTTGCGGCGCAGCTTCTGGATGCGTACCGAGGGGTCGGTGTTGATCGAGAACACCAGGTTGTCGATTTTCACTTCTTCCGGGGCCCAGTAATCCTTGTTGCCCTTGAAGCGGATCTGCGAGTCCTTCTGATACCGCTGGAACACAAACGGCCCGGTGCCGATCGGTTGCTGGTTGATGTCGCTGGGGCGACCGCTGGCCAGCAGTTGCTCGGCGTATTCAGCAGACAGTATCGAGGCAAAGCTCATCGCCAGGTTCTGGATGAATGCGGCATCGACCTTGTTCAGGGTGAACACCACCGTCAGCGGGCCGGACTTCTCGACCTGGGCGATGTTTTTGTCCAGGCCCATGCTGACGAAGTACGGGAATTCGGTGGGGTAGGCCTTTCGGAATGGCTGGTGCTTGTCGAGCATGCGGTTGAACGTGAAGAGCACGTCGTCGGCGTTGAAATCACGGCTCGGCGTGAAGGCCTTGTTGGTGTGGAACTTTACCCCCGGGCGCAGGTGGAAGGTGTAGCGCAGGCCATCGTCGGAGACCTCCCATTTCGTTGCCAGCGCCGG
Organism: Pseudomonas sp. URMO17WK12:I7; assembly: GCF_003269045.1. NCBI lineage: Bacteria > Pseudomonadati > Pseudomonadota > Gammaproteobacteria > Pseudomonadales > Pseudomonadaceae > Pseudomonas > Pseudomonas sp. URMO17WK12:I7. The sequence goes on from NZ_QLTL01000002.1 coordinate 102,336, forward strand.
GTGCACCGCCGTGCCGCCGCGTTCGAACTCCACCAGGCGGTTGTAGATCGGCTCGGCGGCGTCGTTGTCGGTGGCGCTGGTGTACTGGGCGGTGTCGAAACCGGCCGGGCTGCCTTCGGAGCAGAACACCAGGTTCTTGGCCTGGAGGGCAGGGGCCTGGCTCAGCAGGCCGAGGGCGAGCAGGGTCGAAAGGGCGGTGACGTGGCGCATGGCGGTTCCTTTTCCGGCTGTTTACGCCGCCTCGCGGTACGAATGGCGGCAACAGTTTGCCGACTCCGTCGCGGGTAGCGTCGGAGTGGGCTCGAGAGGCTTGCTAGTGGTGAGGCGGCACCCGCCGCCGATTGGCGAGTGCCGGGACCTGGCCTACTTGTCTACGCTGACGCCATAGAAGGCGTTCAATGCAAACGGGCTGATCTTGAAGTCCTTCACCTTGGCACTCATCGGCTGGTACACCGTGGAATGGGCGATCGGGGTGATCGGCACCTGTTCCTTGAGGATGTGCTGGGCCTTCTGGTACAGCTCGGTGCGCTTGGCCTGGTCGGAGGTGGCCTTGGCCTGCTTGATCAGGTCGTCGTAGGGCTTGTAGCACCACTTGGAGAAGTTGTTGCCATCGATGGCGTCGCAGCCGTAGAGGGTGCCGAGCCAGTTGTCCGGGTCACCGTTGTCGCCGCTCCAGCCGATCAGCATGGCGCCCTGTTCGCCGGCTTTGGAACGTTTGATGTACTCGCCCCATTCATAGCTGACGATCTTGGCCTTGATGCCGATCTTGGCCCAGTCGGACTGCAGCATCTCGGCCATCAGCTTGGCGTTGGGGTTGTACGGGCGCTGCACGGGCATGGCCCAGAGGGTGATCTCGGTGCCTTCCTTGATGCCGGCTTCCTTGAGCAGTTGCTTGGCCTTTTCGGGGTCGTACTTGGCATCCTTGATGGTGGTGTCGTAGGACCACTGGGTGGGCGGCATGGCGTTGACCGCCAGCTGGCCGGCGCCCTGGTAGACCGATTCGATGATCTTCTTCTTGTCCACGGCCATGTCCAGCGCTTCGCGGACCTTCAGCTGGGCCATCGGGTTGGGCTCGTTGCTGCCCTTGATCTTGTCCATCACGTTGTAGGCGATGTAGCCGAGGTTGAAGCCGGCCTGCTGCGGCATCTGCAGGTTCTTGTCGGCCTTCAGCGGCTCGATGTCGGCCGGCCGCGGGAACAGGGTGACCTGGCACTCGTTCTTCTTCAGCTTCTGCATGCGCACCGAGGCGTCGGTGGTGATGGCGAAGATCAGGTTGTCGATCTTCACGTCCTCAGGCTTCCAGTAGTCCTTGTTGCCCTTGAAGCGGATCTGCGCGTCTTTCTGGTACTTGCTGAACACGAACGGACCGGTACCGATCGGCTTCTGGTTGATGTCGGCGGCCTTGCCGTCCTTGAGCAACTGGTCGGCGTATTCGGCGGACTGGATGGAGGCGAAGCTCATGGCCAGGTTCTGGATGAATGCGGCGTCCACTTCATTCAGGGTGAACTTCACGGTGTGATCGTCAAGCTTCTCCACCTTGGCGATGTTCTTGTCCATGCCCATGTCGGTGAAGTAGGGGAATTCGGTGGGGTAGGCCTTACGGAAGGGGTGGTTCTTGTCGAGCATGCGGTTGAAGGTGAACAGCACGTCGTCGGCGTCGAATTCGCGGGTCGGCTTGAAGTAGTCGGTGGTGTGGAACTTGACCCCTTCGCGCAGGTGGAAGGTGTAGGCCTTGCCGTCATCGGCCACGTCCCATTTGGTTGCCAGGCCGGGGATGACCGCGGTGCCCCCGCGCTCGAACTGGGTCAGGCGGTTGAACACGGTCTCGGCCGAGGCGTCGAAGTCGGTTCCGGTGGTGTATTGCCCCGGGTCGAAGCCGGCCGGGCTGCCCTCGGAGCAGAACACCAGGTTGGACGCGGCGTGGGCCAGCGGAGCGCCAGCGAGCAAACCTGCACCTAGCAGGAACGGAATGACTGCGTGTTTGAGCATGGTGGCCTCATTGTTGTCATTTTTGGTTCGAGGTGGCCTCGTGAGCCGACCTGAGGATACTTATGCAGGGGCTATTCCCAATGCAACAGGCATAAGGATAGTTGGCGTCAGAAAAGTAGTACGAGCGTACATGGATGTCGCATTAGTATAACTTTCGGCGAAGTTGAACGTTTGCGCAGGTGAAATGATGGCTTTTTGCTGGATGTTTCGGGGCAGGAGAGTGTGTGGGATGCACCTCTATAGTGCGTAGGAAATATCTGATTTTGGTAGATAAGGCTGCGTTGCAGCCCTTTCGCGACACAAGGCCGCTCCTACAAGGGACCGCGTATTCCTGTAGGAGGGGCCTTGTGTCGCGAAAGGGGCGAAAAGCGCCCCCAGCGATCTTTAGGGCATCTGCACTTCGATCAGGCCATCAGCATTCATGCTGACTTCACTGGTACCCGCCTCGATATCCGGCGCCGGTGCCGCCTCATCGGCCGCCATGGCTTTCATCGCCATTGGCGCGCTGCGCAGGTAAGGGCGCGGGTACCCGGAGCTGTTCAGGTTCAGGCTGACCACTTTATAGCCCTTGCCCCCCAGTGCCTCGGTGGCCAGTTGCGCACGGGCCTTGAACGCAGTTACCGCATCCTTGAGCAGCTCATCCTCGCTGGCCTTGCGCGTGGCCGGGGCAATGGAGAAGTCCATGCCGCCCATTTTCAGGTCCTGCAGCAGGTCGGCGGTGAGCTGGGACAGGGCGGGGAAGTCGGCACCTTCCAGGCGCAGCTCGGCGCGTTCGCGCCAGCCGGTGATCTTCTGGCCCTTGCTGTCGTACACCGGGTAGCTGTTGCGGCTGCCTTGGCTGATCTTCACGTCCTTGACCTGGCGTGCCTGCTGCACGGCCTTGTTCATGGTTTCGGTGATCTGCTTGGCGAGCTTGCCCGGGTCGGTATTCTGCGCTTCGCTGTAGAGGGTCACGACCATCAGGTCGCGTGCCACTTCCTTGCTGACTTCGGCGCGCAGCGATACCTGGTTGTAGCGCGGCTCGTCGGCCGCCAGTGCCGGCAGGCTGGCAAGCAGGCCGCAAGACAGGATCAGGGCCGCGCCGCGACGTGAGATGTGCATGTGTTACTCCTTGGCAATAGTGGGCGTGGGGTCTGGCCATCCATTCCACGCATGGCCCATCAGACCCGGAGCAGTGTAGTGGGTTCAAAAGTGCCACTATGAACGTGTGACAAAGTGTGGCGCTTTGCCGCATCGCTGCAGCGGGGGGCCTGGCTTCGGTATACTCCAGCCGATTTTCCTGGAGCACTCATCGGGAGAGCGCATGCTCGCCGCCGCACAACCGTTGTCCGCAACACGCCAGAACCTCTGGCGCCTGACCGTCATTCGCGTTCTGGTCCTGGCCGCCCAGGCAGGCTCCGTGGGCGTCGCCTATTGGACCGACCTGCTGCCGCTGCCGTGGCTGTCGTTGGCCGCGACCTTGGCTTTGTCGTCGCTGCTTTGCGCCTTCACCGCCCTGCGCCTGCGCCTGTCGCTGCCGGTCACCGAGACTGAATATGCCTTGCAGCTGGCTTGCGACCTGCTGATTCACAGCGCCTTGTTGTACTACTCGGGTGGCTCGACCAACCCGTTCGTTTCCTATTACCTGGTGCCGCTGGCAATCGCCGCGGTGACCTTGCCGTGGCTGTATTCGCTGATCCTCTCGGGGATCGCCCTGACCGCCTACAGCTTGTTGCTGGTGCAGTTCTACCCGCTCGAAGGGCTGCCGATGGCACGGGACAAGATGCAGGTCTACGGCATGTGGCTGAGTATCGCCCTGGCCGCTGCAGTGATCACCTTCTTCGCCGCGCGCATGGCCGAAGAGCTTCGCCGCCAGGAGCAGCTGCGCTCCGAGCGCCGCGAAGAAAGCCTGCGTGATGAGCAGCTGCTGGCCGTCGCCACTCAGGCTGCTGGTGCGGCTCACGAACTGGGCACACCCTTGGCGACCATGAGCGTGCTGCTTAACGAAATGCGCCAGGACCACACCGACCCGCTTTTGCAGGAAGACCTGCAGATCCTTCAGGACCAGGTCAAGCTGTGCAAGGAAACCCTGCAGCAACTGGTGCGCGCCGCTGAGGCCAACCGCCGCCTGGCAGTGGTCGAACAGGACGTTACCGCCTGGCTCGACGAGGCGCTGAACCGCTGGCACCTGATGCGCCCGGAGGCCAGCTATCGCTTCCAGCGCCTGCGTGACGGCCAGGTGCCGCGCCTGACGCCGCCACCGGACCTGACCCAGGCGCTGCTGAACCTGCTGAACAATGCAGCCGATGCCTGCCCCGATGACCTGCAGGTGACCCTTGACTGGGACGCCCAGGATATTCTGATCAGTATCCGCGACCATGGCCCTGGGGTGCCGCCGGCCATCGCCGAAGCGATTGGCAAACCCTTCATTACTACCAAAGGCAAAGGCTTCGGCCTGGGCCTGTTCTTGAGCAAAGCCAGCGTGACCCGTGCGGGCGGTTCGGTGAAACTCTATAGTCATGAACAGGGTGGCACCCTGACCGAATTGCGCCTGCCCCATGGCAAGCGAGGAGATGAATGATGAGCGAAGAAAACCAGGTCGAAGGCGAAGAGCTGCCGCACCTGCTGCTGGTGGACGATGACGCCACCTTTACCCGGGTCATGGCCCGCGCCATGAGCCGCCGCGGTTTCCGCGTGAGCACTGCCGGTTCCGCCGAGGAAGGCCTGCTCCTGGCCCAGCAGGACCTGCCGGACTACGCCACGCTCGACCTGAAGATGGAAGGCGACTCGGGCCTGGTGCTGCTGCCCAAGCTGCTGGAGCTGGACCCAGAGATGCGCGTGGTGATCCTGACCGGTTACTCGAGCATCGCGACCGCCGTCGAGGCGGTCAAGCGTGGCGCCTGCAACTACCTGTGCAAGCCGGCTGACGCCGACGACGTGCTGGCGGCGCTGCTCTCGGAGCATGCCGACCTGGACTCCCTGGTGCCGGAAAACCCGATGTCGGTGGACCGCCTGCAGTGGGAACACATCCAGCGTGTGCTGAACGAGCACGAGGGCAATATCTCCGCCACCGCGCGGGCGCTGGGCATGCACCGCCGGACCTTGCAGCGCAAATTGCAGAAGCGCCCCGTTCGCCGCTGACTCAGCGTGGGCTTCTTCGCGGGTAAACCCGCTCCCACAGGTGATGTGCTGCCCTTGTGAGCAGCTCAGAACCTGTGGGAGCGGGTTTGCCCGCGAAGAGGCCGGCACAGTTAGAAAGTTCTTTGTAGTCCACCACGATCCCCGCATTTCCTGACGCGTTGGCGTATCATTAGCCGCCTAACGGCAACCCCCATCAGGACCGCTTGCGCATGCTCGCCCTTCTCATCCAGACGCTGAACATCACGGCGCCCGTCTTCGCCATGCTGTTCATGGGCGTGCTGCTCAAACGCATCCACCTGATCGACGACAATTTCAACCGCGTCGCCTCGCAGTTGGTGTTCAACGTCTGCATGCCCGCGTTGCTGTTCCTCGGCATCTACCATGCCGACCTGGCCACGGCGGTGCAGCCCAAGGTCATCCTCTACTTCGTTGCCGCCACCCTGGTCGGCTTCGCAGTCTCCTGGGGCATGGCCATCTGGCGAAGCCCGTTGGCCGACCGGGGCATCTACACCCAGGGTGCGTTTCGCGGCAACAACGGTGTGATCGGCCTGGCCCTGGCCGCCAGCCTCTATGGCGATTACGGCATTTCCCTGGGGGCGGTGCTCGCCGGCCTGGTGATCCTCATGTACAACTCGCTGTCGTCGGTGGTGCTGGCGGTGTACAGCCCGGACCTGAAGTCCGACCCCTGGAGCATTTGCAAGAGCATCTTCAGCAACCCGCTGATCATCAGCGTGCTGGTGGCCACGCCGATGGCCTACGGCCAGGTACCGCTGCCCAACTGGCTGCTGACCTCGGGCGACTACCTGGCGCAGATGACCCTGCCGCTGGCGCTGATCTGCATTGGCGGCACCCTGTCACTGGCGGCGCTGCGCGACAGCGGCAAGCTGGCCGTCGATGCCAGCCTGGTGAAGATGGTCTGGCTGCCGCTGATCGGCACGCTGGGTGCCTGGCTGTGCGGCTTCCGTGGTGCCGAACTGGGTATCCTGTTCCTGTACATCGGCAGCCCGACGGCGGCAGCCAGTTATGTCATGGCTCGTGCAGCCAACGGCAACCATGAATTGGCGGCGTCGATCATCGTGATCACCACGCTAATGGCTGCGATCACCACCAATATTGGTATTTTCATCTTGCAGTGGGGCGGATGGATCTAGATCCTTGACTGCAAAACAACAGCAACAACACTGCCTCACTGAGCCAAAGGACACTTCATGCAAGACCAGAGCACGCCCGAGCAGTTGAAGCGCGGGCTGAAGAATCGCCATATCCAGCTGATCGCGCTGGGTGGTGCCGTTGGCACCGGGCTGTTTCTGGGCATTGCCCAGACCATCCAGCTGGCCGGCCCCTCCGTTTTGCTGGGCTACGCCATCGCCGGCCTGATGGCCTTCTTCATCATGCGCCAATTGGGTGAGATGGTGGTCGAGGAACCGGTCGCCGGCAGCTTCAGCCACTTCGCCCACCAATACTGGAGCGAGTTCGCCGGGTTCGTCTCGGGCTGGAACTACTGGGTGGTGTACGTGCTGGTCGGCATGGCCGAACTCACCGCCGTGGGTATCTATGTGCAGTACTGGTGGCCAGAGTTTCCGACCTGGGCCACCGCGGCGATCTTCTTCGTGGCGATCAACCTGATCAACCTGACCCAGGTGAGAGTCTACGGCGAGATGGAGTTCTGGTTCGCCCTGGTCAAGGTGGTGGCAATCGTCAGCATGATCGGCTTCGGTGCCTGGCTGCTGGCCAGCGGTCACGGTGGCCCGGATGCCAGCGTGGCGAACCTGTGGCAATACGGCGGGTTCTTCCCCAATGGCGTGACCGGGCTGGTGATGGCGCTGGCGGTGATCATGTTCTCGTTCGGTGGCCTGGAGCTGGTCGGTATCACCGCTGCCGAAGCCGACAATCCGCGCCAGAGCATCCCCAAGGCGACCAACCAGGTGGTCTACCGCATCCTGATCTTCTACATCGGCGCCCTGGCCGTGCTGCTGTCGCTGTACCCCTGGCAGAAAGTGGTGCAGGGCGGCAGCCCGTTCGTGATGATCTTCCACGAACTGGACAGCGACCTGGTGGCGACCATCCTCAACATCGTGGTGCTGACCGCGGCGCTGTCGGTGTACAACAGCTGCGTGTACGCCAACAGCCGCATGCTGTTCGGCCTGGCCAGCCAAGGTGATGCACCGCGTCAGTTGCTCAAGGTCAGCCGCAGCGGCGTGCCACTGACGGCGTTGGGCGTTTCGGCCTTTGCGACCGGCATGTGCGTGCTGATCAACTACCTGATGCCCGGTGAAGCGTTCGGCCTGCTGATGGCCCTGGCGGTGTCGGCGTTGGTGATCAACTGGGCCAGTATCAGCATCACCCATCTTAAGTTCCGCAAGGCCAAACTGGCGGCGGGGATTACCCCGTTCTACCAGAGCTGGGGGCACCCGCTGACCAACTACCTGTGCCTTGCGTTCATCGTGCTGATTCTGGTGGTGATGTACCTGACTCCGCCGATTCGCATCTCGGTGATGCTGATTCCGGGGTGGATTGCGGTGTTGTGGGTGGCCTTCAAACTTAAGAAATCTCGCCAGGTTCGTCGTTAGATTTGTATTGCCTGTGAGATCGAGCGCCGCCCGCGCGGCGCATCGCGGATGAATCCGCTCCTACATCTGTTGCAACGTACCGAACCTGTTACGCCATGGTTGCCCGCCTTGGCGCATGTCTTGAGTCTTGCAAGCAGGCTGACAACCATGGCCTCACAGGCATGGCCACGTTGCAACAGATGTGGGAGCGGATTCATCCGCGATGCGCCGCGCGGGCGGCGCTCGGTCTCACAGGCGACACAAGGCCCAAGGCATGCACCTGCGGGTATCACTCCATCAATGCTGCCGCCGCCAGGCACGCACAGTGGTATAGAGCAACACCACACCCAGCACCGGCAGAACGTAGAACAGCATCAACCGCTCCAGGCGGCCAGCCAGTGGCATGCCCATGGTAAAGGCCGCCACATGCAGGGCGTAGACCAGGTACAGGCAGAGGAACATCAGCCCCTCGGCGCGGGTGATGCGATAACCGGAATAGAACACCGGCAAGCTCAGCGCGGCGACGCCAAGCATCACTGGCAAGTCGAAGGCCAGTGCATTGGGTGAGATGGTCAGTGGCTCGGGGGTAATCAGCGCGGTCAGGCCGAGTACTGCGAGCAGGTTGAACAGGTTGCTGCCAACCACTGTGCCGACTGCAATCTCCCGCTCACCTCGAATGGCGGCGATCAGCGCGGCGGCAAGCTCAGGCAGGGATGTACACACCGCGACCACGGTCAGGCCGATGACCCGTTCGGACAGGCCCAGGTCGGTCGCCACTTCGATGGCTGCTTCCAGCAGCAGGTGCCCAGCCAGGCTCAGCAGGCCGAGGCCGAACAGCACCTGCAGCAGCGTCCCGGACCAGAAGCGCCCGGCACTGGCCGCCCCGGCATCCGGCGCCGGATAGGTGCGGGCATAGTTGCGCGATTGATGCCACAACATGGCCAGGTAGCCCGCCAGGGCAAGCAACAGCAGCAACCCTTCGGCCCGGCCCAGGTGGCCGTTGGCACAGAGCGCATAGACCAGGCCGCTGGCGGCAATCATCAGCGGGATGTCCAGGCGCACCAGCTGGCGTGAAACCCGCAACGGGATGATCAGTGCCGCCAGGCCGAGGATGACCAGCACATTGAAGATGTTGCTACCGATTACGCTGCCCACGGCCACGTCGGGCGCACCCTGGTAGGCGGCCTGCAGGCTCACGGTCAGCTGCGGTGCAGTACTGCCGAAGGCCACCAGGCTCAGACCGATGATCAATGGCCGTACGCGCAGCCGCCCGGCCAGGCGCAGCGCCGCGCGCACCAGCAGTTCGGCGCCGGCGATCAGCAGCAGCAGGGCGACGCCCATTTGCAGCAGGCTGAAGGTTGGGAGGGTGGCGAGGTCGAAAATGGTGGGGCTCCAGTCAGGACGGGTGTCAGCTCAGTCGCTCAGACCTTGTACCCGGACGCGCGCCGTTCCGCTACGGAGCATGCCGATTTTTTCTGCTGCGGCACGTGACAGGTCGATCAGCCGGCCGCGGGTATGCGGGCCTCGGTCGTTGATGCGCACTACCACGCTGCGGTCGTTTGCCAGGTTGGTGACCAGCACCCGGCTGCCAAAAGGCAGGCTGCGGTGGGCGGCGGTGAGGCCGTGCTGGTTGAACGGTTCGCCGCTGGCGGTGCGTTTGCCGTGGTGGCGTGAGCCGTAGTAGGACGCGGTTCCGGTTTCATTGTAACCGCGGGGGTCGATGTCATGGCTGGCGCAGCCGGCCAAGGCAGAGAAGAGGGCGAGGGTGGTCAGGGATCGTTTTAGCAATTCGGATGCTCCGGTGCTGCTAGTGGGGCCGCTGTGCGGCCCATCGCGGATGAATCCGCTCCTACACGCGTGTCGCGATGCCTTGTAGGAGCGGATTCATCCGCGATCGAGGGCAAAGCCCTCGCCGCGTTTTCAGCTCACCCTTCGAGCTTGGCCTTGAGCAATTGGTTCACCTGCCCCGGGTTGGCCTTGCCTTTGGAGGCCTTCATCGCCTGGCCAACGAAGAAGCCGAACATCTTGCCGCGCTTGGCCTCGTCGGCGGCGCGGTACTGTTCGACCTGCTCGGCATTGGCGGCGAGCATCTCGTCGAGCATCTTGTCGATCGCACCGGTGTCGGTGACCTGCTTGAGGCCGCGGCTGGAGATGATGCTGTCGGCATCGCCTTCACCGGCGGCCATGGCCTCGAACACGGTCTTGGCGATCTTGCCGCTGATGGTGTTGTCGCGAATGCGCAGCAGCATGCCGCCCAGGTGCGCGGCGCTGACCGGCGCCTGGTCGATCTCGATGCCCAGCTTGTTCAGCAGGCTGCCCAGCTCGACCATTACCCAGTTGGCGGCCAGTTTGGCGTCGCCACCGATCTTGACCACTTCTTCGAAGTAGTCCGCCTGCTCGCGGCTGGAAGCCAGCACGTTGGCGTCGTAGGCCGACAGACCGTACTGGCTCTGGAAGCGCTCGACTTTCTGTGGCGGCAGCTCCGGCAGGCCGGCGCGGACGGTTTCGAGGAAGCTGTCCTCGATCACCACCGGCAGCAGGTCCGGGTCGGGGAAGTAACGGTAGTCGTTGGCTTCCTCCTTGCTGCGCATGGAGCGGGTCTCGTCCTTGTTCGGGTCGTACAGGCGAGTTTCCTGCACCACCTTGCCGCCGTCCTCGATCAGGTCGATCTGGCGCTGGATTTCGCTGTTGATCGCGCGCTCGATGAAACGGAACGAGTTGACGTTCTTGATCTCGCAGCGGGTGCCGAACTCGGCCTGGCCTTTCGGGCGGATCGACACGTTGCAGTCGCAGCGCAGCGAGCCTTCGGCCATGTTGCCGTCACAGATACCCAGGTAGCGCACCAGTGCGTGGATCGCCTTGACGTACGCCACGGCTTCCTTGGCGCTGCGCATGTCCGGCTCGGAGACGATTTCCAGCAGTGGCGTGCCGGCACGGTTCAGGTCGATGCCGGTGGAGCCGCTGAAGTCTTCGTGCAGGCTCTTGCCAGCATCTTCTTCCAGGTGCGCGCGGGTGACGCCAATGCGCTTGATGGTGCCGTCTTCGAGGGCGATGTCCAGGTGGCCCTTGCCGACGATCGGCAGGTCCATCTGGCTGATCTGGTAACCCTTGGGCAGGTCGGGGTAGAAGTAGTTCTTGCGCGCGAACACGTTGCGCTTGCCGATCTCGGCATCGATTGCCAGGCCGAACATGCAGGCCATGCGCACGGCTTCCTGGTTCAGCACCGGCAGGACGCCGGGCATCCCCAGGTCAACCAGGCTGGCCTGGGTGTTCGGCTCGGAGCCGAAGGTGGTGGCGCTGCCGGAGAAGATCTTCGACTGGGTGGCCAGCTGGGTATGAATCTCCAGCCCGATCACAACTTCCCATTGCATGTGTGAATTCCTCAGAAGCCGTTAGGGGCGCGGGTGTGCCAGTCGGTGACTTGCTGGTAACGGTGCGCGACGTTGAGCAGGCGGCCTTCCTGGAAATACGGGGCCAGCAGCTGCACGCCGACCGGCAGGCCATCGACGAAGCCGGCTGGCATCGACAGGCCCGGCAGGCCCGCCAGGTTGGCGGTGATGGTGTAGACGTCTTCCAGGTAGGCGGCGACCGGGTCGCTGCTCTTAGCGCCAAGTTTCCAGGCCGGGTTCGGCGTGGTCGGGCCGAGAATCAGGTCGACATCGTTGAAGGCGGCCATGAAGTCGTTCTTGATCAGGCGGCGAATCTGCTGCGCCTTGACGTAGTAGGCATCATAGTAGCCGGCCGACAGGGCGTAGGTGCCGACCATGATGCGGCGCTGCACTTCTGCGCCGAAGCCTTCGCCACGGGAGCGCTTGTACAGGTCGGTCAGGTCTTTCGGCGCTTCGCAGCGGTAGCCGAAGCGCACGCCGTCGAAACGCGACAGGTTGGACGAGGCTTCGGCCGGGGCGATCACGTAGTACGCCGGAATGGCGTGCTGCATGTTCGGCAGGCTGATTTCCTTGACCACCGCGCCGAGCTTTTCCAGTTCCTTGACGCTGGCCTGGACCAGTTCGGCGATGCGCGGGTCGAGGCCGGCACCGAAGTACTCCTTCGGCAGGCCGATGCGCAGGCCCTGCAGGGAGCCATTGAGGCCGGCGCTGTAGTCCGGAACCGGCTCATCGATGCTGGTGGAGTCCTTGGCGTCGAAGCCGGCCATGCCTTGCAGCAGCAGGGCGCAGTCTTCGGCGGTACGCGCCAGCGGGCCACCCTGGTCGAGGCTGGAGGCGTAGGCGATCATGCCCCAGCGCGACACGCGACCGTACGTCGGCTTGAGGCCGGTGAGGTTGGTCAGTGCCGCCGGCTGGCGGATCGAGCCGCCGGTGTCGGTGCCGGTGGTGGCCGGCAGCAGGCGCGCGGCAACGGCCGCGGCCGAACCACCGGACGAGCCGCCTGGGACGTGCTCGAGGTTCCACGGGTTCTTCACCGCGCCGTAGTGGCTGGATTCGTTGGCCGAACCCATGGCGAATTCGTCCATGTTGGTCTTGCCCAGGGTGACCATGCCGGCTTCGGCCAGCTTGGCGACCACGGTGGCGTCATACGGCGCCTTGAAGTTGTCGAGCATCTTGGAGCCGCAGCTGGTGCGTACGCCGAGGGTGCAGAACAGGTCCTTGTGGGCGATCGGCGCACCCAGCAGCGCACCGGTCTCGCCAGCGGCGCGACGGGCGTCGGCGGCACGCGCCTGGCCCAGGGCCAGCGCTTCGGTGACGCTGATGAAGCTGTTGATCTGTGGGTCGATCTGCTTGACGCGCGCCAGCAAGGCGCCGGTCAGCTCTTCGGAGGAAAACGACTTGTCGGCGAGTCCGCGAGCGATCTCGGCCAGGGTCAATTCATGCATGGCAGGCTCTATCCCTTACTCGATGACTTTCGGAACCAGGTACAGACCGCTTTCGGTCGATGGTGCGATGGCCTGGTAAGCCTCGCGCTGGTTGCTTTCGGTGACCTGGTCGGGACGCAGGCGCTGGCTGGCCTCCAGGGGGTGGGCCAGGGGCTCGATGCCGTTGGTATCGACCGCTTGCATCTGGTCGACCAGGCCGAGAATGCTGTTCAGGGCGTCAGTAATGCGTGGCAGTTCGCCGTCATTCAGGCCCAGGCGGGCCAGATGGGCGATCTTTTCCACGTCGCTGCGTTCAAGCGCCATGGTGATCTCCAGGGGAAACAAAGAACGGAATAGGGTCCGCGGTGAGGAACATGTCAGCATTTTGGCGGTCTAACGGCCGCGATCATCTGCTGGCGTGCTCGGAAAAACAGCCAATTTAACATATTGGCTCCTTGCCCAAAATCCCTGCCATTGTTAGAGTTTGCCGCACTTTTTTACCCACGCTTTCCCCAGGGTCACTTTCCCATGTTCAAGAAACTGCGTGGCATGTTTTCCAGCGATCTTTCCATCGACCTGGGGACTGCCAACACCCTTATTTACGTGCGTGAGCGCGGTATCGTCCTGAATGAGCCCTCGGTTGTTGCCATCCGTACCCACGGCAACCAGAAAAGCGTCGTCGCCGTCGGTACCGAAGCCAAGCGCATGCTGGGCCGTACGCCAGGTAACATTGCTGCCATTCGTCCGATGAAGGACGGCGTCATCGCCGACTTCAGCGTTTGTGAAAAAATGTTGCAGTACTTCATCAACAAGGTTCACGAAAACAGCTTCCTGCAGCCCAGCCCTCGCGTGCTGATCTGCGTGCCGTGCAAGTCGACCCAGGTAGAGCGCCGCGCCATTCGCGAGTCGGCCCTGGGCGCCGGTGCCCGCGAAGTGTTCCTGATCGAAGAGCCAATGGCCGCTGCCATCGGCGCCGGCCTGCCGGTCGAAGAAGCCCGTGGCTCGATGGTTGTCGATATCGGTGGTGGTACCACCGAAATCGCACTGATCTCGCTGAACGGTGTGGTGTATGCCGAGTCCGTTCGTGTTGGCGGCGACCGCTTCGACGAAGCCATCGTCACCTACGTGCGCCGCAACTACGGCAGCCTGATCGGCGAATCCACCGCCGAGCGCATCAAACAGGAAATCGGCACCGCCTACCCGGGTGGCGAAGTACGCGAAGTCGACGTGCGCGGCCGTAACCTGGCCGAGGGCGTGCCTCGCGCCTTCACCCTGAACTCCAACGAAGTCCTGGAAGCCCTGCAGGAATCCCTGGCCACCATCGTCCAGGCGGTCAAGAGCGCCCTGGAGCAGTCGCCGCCGGAGCTGGCCTCCGACATCGCCGAGCGCGGCCTGGTGCTGACCGGTGGTGGCGCATTGCTGCGTGACCTCGACAAGCTGCTGGCCCAGGAAACCGGCCTGCCGGTGATCGTCGCCGAAGACCCGCTGACCTGCGTCGCCCGTGGCGGCGGTCGCGCCCTGGAGATGATGGACAAGCACGCGATGGACCTGCTCTCCAGCGAGTGATCCCCGCAGCGATAGAGCGCCCGGTTTACAGGTAGCACGCGCAGTGCTACCTGTATGCGCAGGGCTGGCGTCCATTCGGGCGTCGTTTCCGTCAACCCGCAACCAGGCTGGTGCGTTGTCCCATGTCCAATGACTTCCTGAGTCGTCCACGAGGAACGGCCCATTAAACCGCTTTTCTCCAAGGGCCCTTCGCTGGGCGTTCGCCTGCTGGTACTGGTGGTGCTGTCGGTCGCGTTGATGGTTGTCGACGCGCGTTTCGACGTGCTCAAGCCGGTGCGTAGCCAGATGGGCCTGGTGCTCATGGAATCGTACTGGATCACCGACCTGCCGCAGCGCATGTGGCAGGGCGTGGCCGGCCAGTTCGGCAGCCGCACCGAGCTGATCGCCGAAAACGAAAAACTCAAGACCGAAGCCCTGCTGCTGCAGGGGCGCCTGCAGAAGCTGGCGGCCCTGACCGAGCAGAACGTGCGCCTGCGCGAGCTGCTCAATTCCTCGGCGCTGGTCAACGAAAAGGTCGAGGTGGCCGAGCTGATCGGTGTCGACCCCAACCCTTTCACCCACCGCATCCTGATCAACAAGGGCGAGCGTGATGGCGTGTTCCTCGGCCAGCCGGTGCTCGATGCCCGCGGCCTGATGGGGCAGGTGGTCGAGCTGATGCCGTATACCTCGCGCGTCCTGCTGCTGACCGACACGACCCACAGCATTCCGGTGCAGGTCAACCGCAATGGCCTGCGTGCCATCGCCAGCGGCACCGGCAACCCGGAACGCCTTGAACTGCGCCACGTCGCCGACACCGCCGACATCAAGGAAGGCGACCTGCTGGTGAGTTCCGGCATGGGTCAACGCTTCCCTGCCGGTTACCCGGTGGCCACGGTCAATGAAGTGATCCACGATTCTGGCCAGCCGTTCGCCATCGTCCGCGCCATACCTACTGCCGCGCTCAACCGCAGCCGTTACATGCTGCTGGTGTTCAGTGACCGTCGAAGCCCGGAACAGCGCGCCACCGACGCAGCGATTGCCCAGGAAGAAGCCGATCGCAAAGGTACTGGCCAACCCGCTGCCAATGCCGAGCACCCGGCCGCGGCCCCGACCCCGGCGCAGCCGGCTGCTCCGGCAGCTGCGGGTCAGGCACCTGCGGCCCCGGCTGCAACCCCTGCCAGCCCAGCCGCCGCGCCTGCGGCACCTGCCCATTCACGGAGGCAATGATGGCCAAGTCGCGCCGTAATCACGGTTGGGTCATCTGGCTGACGTTTGCCATTGGCCTGCTGCTCAGCGTTTCTCCCAT
Source organism: Pseudomonas sp. URMO17WK12:I7 (assembly GCF_003269045.1). Taxonomy (NCBI): domain Bacteria; kingdom Pseudomonadati; phylum Pseudomonadota; class Gammaproteobacteria; order Pseudomonadales; family Pseudomonadaceae; genus Pseudomonas; species Pseudomonas sp. URMO17WK12:I7. The sequence goes on from NZ_QLTL01000002.1 coordinate 117,658, forward strand.
GCCGCAGTTCCTCGAAGTGTTCCGGCCCATGTGGCTGGCAATGCTGGTGTCGTTCTGGACCTTGAACGTGCCCAGCAAGGTGGGCATGACCACCGCCTTCGTACTTGGCCTGGCCGAGGATGTGCTGTACGGCACCTTGCTGGGGCAGAACGCATTCATCCTGACCCTGATCACGTTCCTTGTGCTGTCGCTACAGCAGCGCCTGCGCATGTTCCCGCTGTGGCAGCAGAGCTTGGTGATCCTGGTGATCTTCGGTATCGCCCAGCTGATCCAGCTGTGGCTCAGCGCGCTCACTGGCAATCGCCTGCCAACCCTGGCGCTGGTCTGGTCAGCCGTGATCAGTGCCTTGCTCTGGCCATGGATCAGTTTCGCCCTGCGCGACCTGCGCCGACGTTTGCATATCAACTGACGGCGCTGCCATCACTGACAGGGAGATGTCTGAATGAAACCCCTCTACCTCGCCTCCGGCTCGCCACGCCGGCGTGAACTGCTCGCCCAGATCGGCGTGCCGTTCACGGTTGTCAGTGCGCCCATCGATGAAACCCCGTTAGCGGGTGAAAGCGCCGAAGCCTACGTCGAGCGCCTGGCCCGGGCCAAGGCCGAAGCCGGCCTGGCCACGCTTCAAGGCCCTGCCGTGGCGCTTGGCGCCGATACGGCGGTGGTGCTCGATGGTCGTATTCTCGGCAAGCCAGAAAACCGTGAACATGCACTGACCATGCTGGCGGACCTGGCCGGGCGCGCGCACCAGGTGCTGACGGCCGTGGCTTTGAGCGATGGCCAGCGTTGTGAAAGCCTGTGTGTCAGTAGCACCGTGCATTTTCGTCCTGTCGATGCCGCAGAAGCCGAGCGCTATTGGGCCAGTGGCGAACCCCTGGACAAGGCGGGCGGCTACGCCATTCAGGGCCTGGGTGCGGTGTTCGTCACCGGCCTCGAAGGCAGTTACTCGGCCGTGGTCGGCCTGCCATTGTGCGAAACGGCCACCCTGCTCACCCGGTTCGGTATCGCCTGCTGGCAGGTACCGGCGCTTTTGCCTGAGGTAACAAACCAGCGGTAGCCAGCCTGACACGCGCGATCCATCATTACCGAAGACCTTTGACGAGAGCCTGCCATGAGTGAAGAGATCCTGATCAACATCACGCCGATGGAGTCGCGTGTGGCGGTGGTGGAAAACGGGGTGCTGCAGGAAGTGCATGTGGAGCGCACCCAACGCCGCGGCATCGTCGGCAATATCTACAAGGGCAAGGTGGTGCGAGTGCTGCCGGGCATGCAGGCGGCGTTTGTCGACATCGGCCTGGAGCGCGCGGCGTTCATCCATGCGTCGGAAATCTCCCAGCGCGAAGGCTCGGCAGTGGAGAACATCACCGCACTGGTGCATGAGGGCCAGGCCCTGGTGGTGCAGGTGACCAAGGACCCGATCGGAACCAAGGGCGCACGCCTTACCACGCAGCTGTCGATTCCCTCCCGTTACCTGGTGTACATGCCACGCAGCAGCCATGTCGGCATCTCGCTGAAGATCGAAGACGAAGCCGAACGCGAACGCCTCAAGCAGGTGGTCAGCGACTGCATGGACAGCGAGAACATCAAGGACGCCGGTGGCTTCATTCTGCGTACCGCTGCCGAGGGCGCGCGGGCCGAAGAAATCCTCCAGGACATCCGCTACCTGCGACGCCTGTGGGAGCAGATCGGCAGCCAGATCCAGACCTGCGGCGCGCCGACAGTCATTTATGAAGACCTTGGCCTGGCCCTGCGTACGCTGCGCGACCTGGTCAACCCGAAGATCGAGAAGATCCGCATCGACTCGCGGGAAACCTTCCAGAAAACCACGCAGTTTGTCGCCGAACTGATGCCGGAAATCGCCGATCGCCTGGAGCACTACCCTGGGGAGAGGCCAATTTTCGACCTTTATGGGGTCGAGGACGAAATCCAGCGCGCCCTGGAGCGCAAGGTGCCGCTCAAGTCCGGTGGCTACCTGGTGGTCGACCCGGCCGAGGCGATGACCACCATCGACGTCAACACGGGGGCATTTGTCGGCCACCGCAACCTCGAAGAAACCATCTTCAAGACCAACCTCGAAGCCGCCACGGCAATCGCCCGGCAGCTGCGCCTTCGCAACATCGGCGGGATCATCATCATCGACTTCATCGACATGGAAGACGAAGAACACCAGCGCCAGGTGCTGCGGACCCTGGAAAAGCAGCTGGAACGCGATCACGCCAAGACCAACATCATTGGCATCACTGAGCTGGGCCTGGTGCAGATGACCCGCAAACGCACCCGTGAAAGCCTTGAACAAGTGCTCTGCGAACCCTGCGTCGCCTGCCAGGGCCGCGGCAAGCTGAAAACCCCGGAAACCATCTGTTACGAGATCTTCCGCGAAATCCTCCGCGAGGCCCGTGCCTACCAAGCTGAAGGTTACCGTGTGCTGGCCAACCAGAAAGTGGTCGATCGCCTGCTGGACGAGGAGTCCGGCAACGTTGCCGAACTGGAGGCCTTCATTGGCCGAACCATTCGCTTCCAGGTCGAGTCGATGTATTCGCAGGAACAATATGATGTGGTGCTGCTCTGAGGCATTCTGATACCCACCCAAGAAGGTACTGGCTGGCAAATTCGGCACGTCGGGCCATCATGGATAAACGACCTGGAGGGCCATGGCCATGGGACGTCTGAACCGCGTTCTTGTTGCCTTGACCCGCTGGGGGCTGGGCATCTGCGCCTTGCTCGCTGTGCTGGTGGCGTTGTACGTCAGCCTTGGCCGCGAACTGGTGCCACTGGTGGCCGAATACCGTGCCGACGTCGAAAGCAAAGCTGAACAGGCACTGGGCCTGCCTGTGCATGTTGGGGCCCTGGAAGGACGTTGGAGTGGCTTGGCGCCGTTATTGCGCGTACGCGACCTGCAACTGGGTGAAGGCGCATCGGCCTTGCGCCTGGATGAGGTCAAGGTGGTGCCCGACCTCTGGGCCAGCTTGACCGCCCGTGAAGTTCGCCTGGCGCGCATCGAGCTCAGCGGCCTGCAGCTGATTTTGCGGGAAGACGAGCAGGGTGGCTGGGCCCTTGAAGGGCTGCCGAAAAAGGACGATGCGCCGCTGGACCCCGCCGAAGTGTTGCAGCGTCTGCGCCAATTGGGCCGCATCGATGTGTTCGACAGCCAGGTAACCCTGCAGCCCTGGCAGCGTGACCCGCTGACCCTCACCTATGTCAGCGTCGGTTTGCAGGCGGGTGCATCGCGTCAGGCCCTGGACCTGCATGCGACCTTGCCCGACGGCCAGCCGCTGGCGGTCAGCCTGCGCAGTCGGGCAACCGCCAAGGACTGGCGCGACGGTGAAGTCGAGGCCTACCTGAGCCTGCCACAAAGCGACTGGGCGCGATGGTTGCCGCCTCGGGTGCTGGGCCAGTGGCGGGCTGAAGCGCTGAAGGCCGGTGGTGAATTCTGGGTCGACTGGCGCAAAGGCCAGTTGCAGCAGGCGGTAGTCCGCCTCAATGCCCCACAATTGCGAGGAGCCTACGCTGAGCGCAAGGCTGCGGCTTTGGATAATCTCGCCCTGGCTGCGTGGTTCCAGCGCCGCGATGAGGGCTTCGATGTGGTGGTGGACTCACTCGCCGCGAGCATCGGCAAGGCACGCTGGGAATCGCACCTGCAAGTGAAGCAGCGCCAGGGTGATGACCCGGCGGGTGAAACCTGGCAAGTTCAGGCCGACCGCCTTGACCTCACCCCGTTGACCCCAGTGATCAACGCACTGGCCCCCTTGCCGGACAAGCTCATGACCGTGGTCGATGCGCTGAAGGTCACCGGGGCGCTGCGCAACGTTCGCCTGGAAGCACGGCCAAAAGCCGAGGGCGACCAGCGACTGCAGTTCGCCGCCAACCTGGAGAAGGTCGGTTTCGACGCCTATCACGGCGCACCGGCGGCCGGCAATGTGAGTGGCAGTATCAGTGGCGACCTCGGGCATGGCGAATTGCGCCTGGATACGGACGCGTTCATGCTGCATCTGTATCCGATCTTCGCCAAACCCTGGCAGTACCAGAAGGCCAATGCGCGGCTGACCTGGACGCTCGACCAACACGGCTTCACCCTCATCGCCCCCTACCTCAAGGTGCTGGGCGAAGAAGGCAAGATTGCTGGCGATTTCCTGATTCGCCTGCTGTTCGACGAAGGCGCCGAAAGCTACATGGACCTACGCGTCGGCCTGACCGAAGGCGATGGCCGCTACACCGCCAAGTACCTGCCCGAAGTGCTGAGCCCGGCACTCGACGAGTGGCTGCGCAGCGCTATCGTCAAAGGTAACGTCGACCAGGGCTACTTCCAGTACCAGGGCTCGTTGAACCACAACGCCACGCCGGAGGCTCGCAGCATCAGCCTGTTCTTCAAGGTTCACGATGCCGCGCTGGACTTCCAGCCAGGCTGGCCGCAAGTGCAGCAAGTGGATGGCGATGTACTGATCGAGGACAGCGGCGTACGCATCAAGGCACGCACGGGCCTGCTGCTCGACACCAAGGTCAGCGACGTCAGTGTGAACATTCCCCATGTCGACAACGGCCAGCACAGTCACCTGTACCTGGACGGTGATTTCGACGGCAGCCTTGGCGATGGTCTGAAAATTCTCAAGGAAGCACCGATCGGCACTGGCGAGATCTTTGCCGGCTGGGACGGCGAGGGGCCCCTCAAGGGCAAATTAAAGCTCGACGTCCCCCTGGCCCACGGCGAGCAGCCGAAAGTGCTGGTGGACTTCGCCACTGCCGATGCACACCTGAAGATAGCTCCGCCTAGCCTGGACCTGACGCGCCTGAAGGGCGACTTCAGCTTCGATCTCGACAAGGGGCTGAGCGGCAAGAACATCAGCCTGCAGGTGTTCGGCAAACCGGTCACTGCGCAGATCAGCGCCGACGGCCAGCCGGGGCAGATGCAGACGCGCATCAATGCCAGCGGCCAGGCTTCGCTGAAGTCCCTGACCGACTGGCTGCAGTTCAAGCAGACCTTGCCCGCCGTTGGCGATATCCCGTACCAGTTGCAGGTCAATCTGGGCAGCCGCGATAACAGCTTGAATGTCAGCTCTACGCTCAAGGGCCTGGCCATCGACCTGCCGGCGCCATTCGGCAAGGCGGCGGGGGAAACCCGTGACAGCCGTTTCAGCATGAGCCTGCAAGGGCCTGAGCGGCGTTTTGATGCGTCTTACGCTGATTTGGCCCGTTTCGCCTACGCCGCGCCGGCCGACAAGCTGGGCCAGGGCCGCGGCGAGTTGCTGCTCGGCCCTGGCCAGGCACAATTGCCAGCGGGCCAGGGGTTGCGGGTGAAAGGGCGGCTGGAAAGCCTGGACCTGGGGCCTTGGCAGGAGCAGGCCGCACGTTTTGCCGGTGACGACCCCGGTGGCAATGCCCGGCAGAACCTGCAGAGTGTCGACTTGAGCATCGGCCAGCTGAAAGCCTTCGGCATGGCCCTGAACCAGGCCGTGGTGCGCCTGGCCCGTGGCGGCTCGGCCTGGGATCTGCGCCTGGACAGCAGGGAAGTCATCGGCAACGCACGCGTGCCCGATGCCAAGGCTGCGCCAATGACGGTGCGCCTGCAGACCCTGCGCCTGCCGCCTGCCGACCCGGCTGAAACACAATCGGAAGAAGGTCCCGATCCGTTGGCCTCCTTCGACCCGCGCAAGGTGCCGGCCCTGGACCTGAGCATTGACAAGCTGTACCGCGGCGACGAGCTGTTCGGAAACGCCGCGCTGAAACTTCGCCCGACCGCACGGGGTGTGGCAGCACAGGACATCGACCTCGATTTCAAAGGCCTGCATGTCGATGGCAGTGGCGGTTGGGAAGGCGAAACCGGGGCTACCAGCAGTTGGTACAAAGGCCGGCTCGATGGCAAGAACCTCGCCGATGTGCTCAAGGCCTGGGGCTTCGCCCCGACGGTGACCAGTCGCGATTTCCGCCTGGATGTCGACGGCCGTTGGCCTGGTTCGCCCGCCTGGGTCGGCCTCAAGCACTTCTCTGGCAGCATGGATGCTGCCTTGCGCAGCGGCCAGTTTGTCGAAGTGGAGGGTGGCGCCCAGGCCCTGCGTGTATTTGGCCTGCTCAACTTCAACTCGATCGGCCGGCGCCTGCGCCTGGACTTCTCCGACCTGTTCGACAAGGGGCTGGCCTACGACCGGGTCAAGGGCCTGCTGGTGGCCAGCAATGGCGTATACGTAACCCGCGAGCCGATCACAGTGACCGGGCCGTCGAGCAACTTCGAACTCGACGGCACCCTGGACCTGGTGCGCGATCGGGTCGCTGCCAACCTCCAGGTGACCCTGCCGGTCACCAACAACCTGCCACTGGCTGCGCTGATCGTCGGTGCGCCAGCGGTCGGTGGTGCGCTGTTCCTGGTCGACCGGTTGATTGGTGACCGGGTGTCGCGTTTCGCCAGCGTCCACTATCGCGTCGAGGGGCCGGTGAAAGAGCCTAAAATCACCTTTGTGAAACCATTCGATAAGTAACTTCGGGAGTGCCCATGAAGGCAGCGGTCATCCAGATGGTCAGCCAGGACGATGTGCTGGCCAACCTGCACCGTGCCGGCGCCCTGCTCGAACAGGCGGCCTTGGGCGGTGCGCGGCTGGCGGTGTTGCCGGAAAACTTCGCGGCAATGGGGCGCAAGGATGCCGCCGCCATCGGCCGCGCCGAAGCCTTGGGCGACGGCCCGATCCTGCCATGGTTGAAACGTACTGCACGCGACCTCAGGTTATGGATGGTTGCCGGTACCTTGCCCTTGCCACCGCAAGGCCAGCCTGAAGCCAAGGCGCATGCCTGTTCGCTGCTCGTCGACGAACACGGCGAAGTGGTAGCGCGCTACGACAAGCTGCATCTGTTCGACGTGGATGTGGCCGACAACCGTGGCCGCTATCGCGAGTCTGATGACTATGCCCATGGTGCCCAGGTGGTGGTGGCCGATACGCCAGTGGGGCGCCTGGGGCTCAGCGTGTGTTACGACCTGCGCTTCCCCGAGCTGTACAGCGCCTTGCGCAGCGCAGGCGCGGAACTGATCACGGCACCGGCCGCCTTTACTGCGGTCACAGGAGCAGCGCATTGGGAAGTGCTGATCCGTGCCCGGGCCATCGAGACCCAGTGCTACGTACTGGCAGCGGCTCAGGGCGGAACACATCCAGGCCCGCGGGAAACCCACGGGCATGCGGCGATCATCGACCCTTGGGGGCGGATCGTCGCTGAACAGGCGCAAGGCGAAGCGGTATTGCTTGCCGAGCGCGACATTGATGAACAGGCGTCCATCCGGGCGCGCATGCCGGTCACCACGCACCGGCGCTTTTTCTCGCAGGACGCCTTGCGGCCTGCGCACACCTCGGAGTGACTATGAGCCAGATGTTATCCACCGTCAGCGAGCAGCTCCTGGCCCCGGGCGGACTCACCCTCGACAGCCTGCAGAGCGTGCTGGGCGAACTGGCCGGCCCTGGCATCGACGCCGCCGACCTGTATTTCCAGGGCCAGATTTCGGAAACCTGGGCGCTGGAGGACGGCATCGTCAAAGAGGGCAGCTTCAACCTTGACCAGGGCGTGGGTGTGCGTGCCCAGTCCGGCGAGAAGACGGGCTTCGCCTACAGCAATGCGATCAACCTCGAGGCGCTGACCTCGGCGGCCCGTGCGGCCCGCTCGATTTCCCGCGCCGGCCAGAACGGCACGGTGCAGGCCTTCCGCAGCCAGGACGTGACGGCGCTGTACGCGCCGGACAACCCGCTGGACGTGCTCAGCCGTGCCGAGAAGGTCGAGCTGCTCAAGCGTGTCGATGCAGCCACCCGTGCCCTCGACCCACGTATCCAGCAGGTCAGCGTAAGCATGGCCGGGGTCTGGGAGCGCATCCTGATTGCCGCCGCCGACGGTAGCCTGGCCGCCGATGTGCGCCCGCTGGTGCGTTTCAACGTCAGCGTCATCGTCGAACACAATGGCCGTCGCGAGCGCGGCGGGCAGGGCGGTGGCGGGCGTACCGACTACCGCTTCTTCACTGAAGAACGCGTCATGGGCTATGCCCGCGAAGCGTTGCGCCAGGCGCTGGTCAACCTCGAAGCTATCCCCGCTCCGGCCGGCACTTTACCGGTGGTGCTGGGTTCCGGCTGGTCGGGTGTGTTGCTGCACGAAGCGGTGGGCCATGGCCTGGAAGGCGACTTCAACCGCAAGGGCAGCTCGGCGTTCAGTGGCCGGATCGGCCAGAAGGTTGCCTCCAGCCTGTGCACCATCGTCGATGACGGTACCCTTGAAGGTCGCCGCGGCTCGTTGAGTGTCGATGACGAAGGTACGCCGACCGAATGCACCACGCTGATCGAGAACGGCATCCTCAAGGGCTACATGCAGGACAAGCTCAATGCGCGCCTGATGGGCATGGCGGTTACCGGCAATGGTCGTCGCGAGTCTTATGCGCACCTGCCGATGCCGCGCATGACCAACACCTACATGCTTGCCGGCGAAAGCGACCCACAAGAAATCATCGCCTCGGTGAAGAAGGGCATCTATTGCGCCAACCTCGGCGGTGGCCAGGTCGATATCACCAGTGGCAAGTTCGTGTTTTCGACCAGCGAAGCCTACTTGATCGAAGACGGCAAGATCACGGCCCCCGTCAAAGGCGCGACCTTGATCGGCAACGGGCCTGAGGCAATGAGCCGGGTGTCGATGGTCGGTAACGACCTGGCGCTGGACAGTGGTGTGGGAACGTGCGGCAAGGATGGGCAATCGGTGCCGGTAGGCGTTGGGCAGCCGACCTTGAAGCTGGACGCGATTACCGTGGGCGGTACTGGCGCTTGATGATGCGCGCTGCCTGTAGGAGCGGCCTCGTGTCGCGAAGGGGCCGCCAAGCGGCCCCAGGGTTTCAGCGATCCTGCAGAAATAGCTGGGGCTGCTACGCAGCCCAATCGCGACGCAAGGGCGCTCCTACAAGAGCACCGCGCCAGGCTTCAGCGCAGGCCGCGCTGCATCTCGTCGAGGTCGCGGATGTACTTGAACACCTTGCGCGCAGCGGCAGGTGGTTTGTTCCGCGCCTTTTCGTGCTGGGCATGACGGATCAGCGAGCGCAGCTGCTGGCGATCGGTCTCGGGGTATTCGTTGACGAAACGCTCGAGGTCTTCGTCGTTACCGTCGATCAGGCGGTCGCGCCAGCGCTCCAGGTTGTGGAAGCGCTCGTTGTACTGGCGGCTGGAGCTGTCGATCTGCTCAAGCACGGCGTGGATGGCGTCCAGGTCCTGGTCGCGCATCAGCTTGCCGACGAACGACATGTGGCGTTTGCGTGCGCCATGGGCGGTGTGCTTGCTGGCGTCGGCCAGGGCCTTGCGCAGCTCGTCGGTGAGCGGCAGGCGCGCCAGGGTGTCGGCCTTGACCGTGGTCAGGCGCTCGCCAAGTTCGACCAGCGCATGCAGCTCGCGCTTGATCTGGGTTTTGCTTTTTTCGCCGTCGAAGGCGTCGTCGTATGAATCAACCATGGTGGCAGTCCGCTAGAAATCGCCGCCATGATAACCAGTCGGGGGCCGCTTGTCCGGCCCGGTCGTAGAATGACCCTCGCCGTACGCAGAATTTGAGTGGAGAAAACCATGAGTGCAGTCCAGAGCGTAGGCCCCAAGGACCTGCCAGCGTTGCAGGAGCAGGTCGAAGCGATCATTGCAGAAGCCCGCAAGCAAGGCGCCAGTGCCTGCGAAGTGGCGGTATCGCTGGAGCAGGGCCTGTCCACCACGGTGCGTCAGCGCGAGGTCGAGACGGTCGAGTTCAACCGCGACCAAGGCTTTGGCATCACCCTCTATGTCGGCCAGCGCAAGGGTTCGGCCAGTACCTCGGCCAGTGGCCCTGAGGCTATCCGCGAAACCGTGGCCGCCGCTTTGGCGATTGCCAAGCACACGTCCGAGGACGAATGCTCGGGCCTGGCTGACGCCGCGCTGATGGCCCGCGAGATCCCCGACCTCGACCTGTATCACGACTGGGACATCGAGCCGGAGAAAGCCATCGAGATGGCGCTGGCCTGTGAGGCGGCGGCGTTCGACGCCGACAAGCGCATCCTCAATGCCGATGGCACCACCCTGAATACTCACCAAGGTTGCCGCGTGTACGGTAACAGCCACGGCTTCATCGGTGGCTACGCCTCGACCCGGCATAGCCTGAGCTGCGTGATGATCGCCGAAGGCGATGGCCAGATGCAGCGTGACTACTGGTATGACGTGAACCGCCAGGGCAACCTGCTGGCCGACCCGCGCAGCATTGGCGTGCGCGCCGCGCAGCGTGCCGCCAGCCGACTGGGTGCGCGGCCGGTACCGACCTGCGAAGTGCCAGTACTGTTCTCCGCCGAGCTGGCCGGTGGCCTGTTCGGCAGCTTCCTGTCGGCTATCTCGGGGGGCAACCTGTACCGTAAATCGTCGTTCCTCGACGGTGCCATCGGCCAGCGTCTGTTCCCGTCCTGGTTGACCCTCGACGAGCGCCCGCACATTCCGCGAGCACTGGGCAGCGCTGCATTCGACGGTGACGGCCTGGCGACCTACGCCAAGCCGTTCGTCGACAAAGGCGAGCTGGTGTCATACCTGCTGGGCACCTATTCCGGGCGCAAGCTGGGCCTGCCGAGCACCGCCAACGCTGGCGGTGTGCACAACTTGTATGTCACCCATGGCGTCGAAGACCAGGCGGCGCTGATCCGGCGCATGGGCCGTGGTCTGCTGGTAACCGAGTTGATGGGCCATGGCCTGAACATGGTGACCGGCGATTACTCGCGCGGTGCGGCGGGCTTCTGGGTCGAGAATGGCGAGATCCAGCATGCAGTGCAGGAAGTGACCATTGCCGGCAACATGAAGGATATGTTCCAGCAAATTGTCGCGATTGGCAGTGATCTTGAGACCCGAAGCAATATCCACACGGGCTCGGTTCTGATCGAGCGGATGACTGTCGCTGGCAGTTGATAGCCGCCAAAATTGCTCCGTGACATTGAAACCCGGCCATCGCGCCGGGTTTTTCTTTCATCGTTGAACACTTGAAGTGATTCTGTTTATCACTTAATAATGAATATCATTATCCAGTAACCCGGCGATGATGTTCATGAAACCCGTCCTCCGCGAACTTCCCTACCTGGAAAACTGGCGCTGGCTCAGCCGGCGCATTCGCTGCGCCCTCGAGCCCGAAGAGCCGCGTCTGATCGAGCACTACCTGGCCGAAGGCCGTTACCTGGTGTGCTGCACTGAAACCTCGCCATGGACTGTGGCGCTGACTTCCTTCCGCCTGCTGCTGGATACCGCCTGCGACCGCATGTTGCCGTGGCACTGGCGCTGCCTGTGCCTGGATCAGGCCTGGCGCCCACTGCTCGACCTGCGCAACCTCGATCGCCGCGAGCAGAACCAGCGCTGGCAGCCTTATGCCTTGCAGCTGGCCAACTGCCGGCTGCTGCCGTCGATTTCTCCCGATGAACTGATGCAAGGATTTGAAGATGAGTGATACCCGTATCGAGCGTGACAGCATGGGCGAGCTGCAGGTGCCGGCCAAGGCCCTGTATGGCGCCCAGACCCAGCGCGCGGTCGACAACTTCCCGATCAGCGGTCAGCGCATGCCGGTCCAGTTCATCCGCGCCCTGTTGCTGGCCAAGGCCGCTGCGGCGAAGGCCAACATCGAACTGGAGCAACTGTCGGCAGGGCAGGGCCAGGCGATCGTCAAGGCAGTCGAGCAGCTGTTGGCCGAAGATTTCATCGAGCATTTCCCGGTGGATGTGTTCCAGACCGGTTCTGGCACCAGTTCGAACATGAACGCCAACGAAGTGATCGCCACCCTGGCCAGCCGCATCCTTGGCGAGCCGGTCAATGCCAACGACCACGTCAACTGTGGCCAGAGCAGCAACGACATCATCCCGACCACCATCCACGTGAGTGCCGCCCTGGCCCTGCATGAGCAACTGTTACCGGCGCTGAGCCATCTGGTGCAGGTGATCGAGGCCAAGTCGGCGCAGGTGCATCACCATGTGAAAACCGGCCGCACCCACCTGATGGATGCCATGCCGGTACGCATGAGCCAGGTGCTCGATGGCTGGGCCGCGCAGGTCAACGGCGCCAAGGCGCATATCCAGGCAACCCTGCCGAGCCTGCAGGCGCTGGCCCAGGGTGGAACCGCCGTAGGTACCGGGATCAACGCCCATCCCCAGTTCGCTGCGGGTTTCGCGCGCCAGTTGAGCGGCCTTACCAAGGTCGAGTTTACCCCTGGCCATAACCTGTTCGCCCTGATCGGTTCCCAGGACACTGCCGTGGCACTGTCTGGTCAGCTCAAGACCACCGCCGTGGCGCTGATGAAGATTGCCAACGACCTGCGCTGGATGAACTCGGGCCCCTTGGCCGGCCTGGGCGAAATCGAGCTGCAGGGCCTGCAACCGGGGTCGTCGATCATGCCGGGCAAGGTCAACCCGGTGATTCCGGAAGCCACCGCCATGGTCGCCGCCCAGGTGATCGGCAACGACGCCACCATCGCGGTGGCCGGCCAGTCGGGCAACTTCGAACTGAACGTGATGCTGCCGGTGATCGCCCGCAACCTGCTGGAGAGCATCGAGCTGATGGCCAATGTCAGCCGCCTGCTGGCCGACAAGGCCATTGCCAGCTTCAAGGTCAACGAAGGCAAGCTCAAGGAAGCCTTGGCCCGCAACCCGATCCTGGTCACCGCGCTGAACCCGATCATCGGCTACCTCAAGGCCGCTGAAATCGCCAAGACCGCTTACCAGCAGGGACGCCCGATCATCGATGTGGCACTGGAGCACACCGACCTGTCACGTGATCAGCTCGAGGTGCTGCTGAATCCGGAAAAACTCACTGCCGGCGGCATCTGACAAGCCGTAGCGCCCAGAGGGAGCAACGTCATGCAGCACTGGAAACGCACAACCGAGGCGGCCAACCGCCTGTTCGAGCAGGGCGAGCTGGTCGATGCCCGGGAACACTATCTGCAAGCCCTGGCCTTGGCCCAGGTGCTGTTCGAGCGCTGGCATGACGTCGATGAAGCGGTGGCTGCGCTGGTCATCGCCCATCACAACCTGGCCGACCTGCACCTGCGTCTGAACCAGCCGCATGAGAGCGCCGACTACCTGTGTGCCGCTCATCAGCGATTGCTTCAGGCCAGCCAGGAAGCACGTTTGCCACAGACGCTGCGTGACGCAGCGCTGCGCCACAGCGGGCGCACCTACACCGAACTGCTGAGTTTCATCGCCGAGTACGGCCAGTACCCACGTACCGAGCGCCTGCTCAACCGCCACGGCGCCGGGGTCAGCGAACTTGCTGGCCAGCCAGACGTGGCGCCCAGTACACATGCCTACGGAATCCATTGATATGCCGCATACCTTGCCTGCACTGACTTACGCCTACGATGCACTGGAACCGCACATCGATGCGCAAACCATGGAAATCCACCACACCAAGCACCACCAGACCTACGTCAATGGCCTGAACACGGCCATTGAGGGCACCGAGTGGGCCGAATGGCCAGTCGAGAAGCTGGTCGGGGCGGTCAAGCAACTGCCCGAAAACCTGCGCGGTGCGGTTACCAATCACGGTGGTGGCCATGCCAACCACAGCCTGTTCTGGACAGTCATGTCACCCCAGGGCGGTGGCTTGCCACGCGGTCAGCTGGCCAAGGCCATCAATGCCGAGCTGGGTGGTTTCGAGGTGTTCAAGGACGCCTTCACCAAGGCCGCGCTGACTCGCTTCGGCAGCGGCTGGGCCTGGCTCAGTGTTACCCCGCAAAAACAACTGGTGGTGGAAAGCAGCGGCAACCAGGACAGCCCGCTGATGCACGGGAATACGCCGATTCTTGGCCTGGACGTCTGGGAGCATGCTTATTACCTGAAATACCAGAACCGTCGCCCGGAATACATTGGTGCCTTTTACAACGTGATTGACTGGGCGGAAGTGGATCGCCGCTATCACGAAGCCTTGAAGTGAGTCGGCCCGGTATGCGCTCCGAGGTGATGTCTGTCAGCAGTGTGCGCCTGTTCCGGTTGGCGTTGGGAACTTTGCTGTTACTGGCCGGCACCGCGTTGCTGCTGGCCCGTGGCATTGCCTGGCTGGACCTGGAGCCGCGCATGCTGCGTGCCCTGGAAGGTGGCGCACTGTGCGCGCTGGGTACGGCATTGGGCGCAGTACCGGTGCTGGTGATTCGCAACATGCCGGTGGCTTTGGCCGATACCTTGCTGGGCTTTGGAGCTGGGGTGATGCTGGCGGCCACGGCGTTCTCACTGATTATCCCCGGGCTGGAGGCTGCCCAGGCCATTGGTTTTAGCCCCTGGGGCGCCGGAGGCCTGATCAGCTTCGGCCTGATGCTCGGTGCTCTGTGCCTGTTCCTGGTCGATCTCAAGGTCTGCGGTGCTTCGCCGGAGGCGTTGGTTGGCACCGAGAATCAACCAGTGATCGCCGCGCGGATCTGGTTGTTCGTGATCGCCATCATTGCCCATAACATACCCGAGGGCATGGCCATCGGGGTGTCTGCCGGAGGCGGCATGGCCGATGCCGACAGCCTGGCGATGGGTATTGCCTTGCAGGATGTACCTGAGGGGTTGGTGATAGCACTGGTGCTGGCAGGGGCGGGGATGCCGCGCTTCCAGGCGTTTCTGATTGGCGCCGCCTCTGGCCTGGTCGAGCCGCTGGCTGCAGTAATCTGTGCCTGGCTGGTGAACATGGCAGCGTTGCTGTTGCCGGTGGGCCTGGCCTGTGCGGCAGGGGCGATGTTGCTGGTGGTGACCCAGGAGATCATTCCCGAGTCGCGCAGCAATGGGCATCACCGCTTGGCCAGCCTGGGGCTGTGCATCGGCTTCTGCCTGATGATGGTGATGGATACGGCAATGTCTTGATGTTCACCGGGATATTTTTTTGCGCCTGTGAGATCGAGCGCCGCCCGCGCGGCGCATCGCGGATAAATCCGCTCCTACATGTGTTGCAACGTAGCCATGCCTGACAGGCCATGGTTGTCAGCCGGTTTGCGAGGCTCAAGTCATGCGCAAGGGCTGGCAACTATGGCGCAACAGGTTCGGCACGTTGCAACAAATGTAGGAGCGGATTTATCCGCGATGCGCCGCGCGGGCGGCGCTCGATCTTACAGGCATTGAAAGTACCGCGGTAAGCACCAGGTGACTTACTCGCCTTCGTCGAAGTAGTTGTTGATCAGTGCTACCAGGGCTTCCAGGGCGTCGTTATCCTGCTCACCCTCGGTCAGCAGGTGCACCTGGGTGCCTTTGCCCGCAGCCAACATCATCACCGCCATGATGCTCTTGCCGTCCACCAGTTTGTCGGGCGCACGACCTACGCGGACCTGGCAAGGGTACTTGCCGGCCACGCCGACGAACTTGGCTGCCGCCCGGGCATGCAGGCCCAGCTTGTTGATGATGGTGATTTCGCGGGCGGGCATCGTGCGGTGGATCCTGTGGGCTAGAGGTCGCGATGGCGAACCTGGACGTTTTTCAGGGATTGCTGCAGCAGTTGGCCCAAGCGTTCGGTGATGTAGACCGAGCGGTGGTGCCCACCCGTGCAGCCAATGGCGATGGTGACATAGGCGCGGTTGCTGGCAGCAAAGCGCGGCAGCCATTTGAGCAAGTAGCTGGAAATGTCGTTAAACATTTCCTCGACGTCCGGCTGTGCAGCCAGGTAATCGATGACCGGTTGCTCCAGGCCGGAATGCTCCCGCAGCTCAGGCTTCCAATAGGGATTCGGCAGGCAGCGAACATCGAACACCAGGTCGGCGTCGACAGGCATGCCGCGCTTGAAGCCGAACGATTCGACCAGGAATGCGGTGCCTGGTTCGGGCTGGTTGAGCAGGCGCAACTTGATCGTATCGCGCAACTGATACAGGTTGAGGCGGGTGGTGTCGATCTTCAGGTCGGCAAGATCAGCAATCGGCCCCAGCAGTTCGCTTTCCACGCGTATGGCCTCGGCCAACGAGCGGTCGGCGTTGGTTAACGGGTGCCGTCGGCGCGTTTCCGAGAAGCGCTTGAGCAGCGTGTCCTCGTCGGCGTCGAGGTACAGCACGTCACACTTGATGTGGCGTGCGCGGGCTTCTTCGAGCAGTTCGGGGAAGCGTGACAGGTGGCTAGGCAGGTTGCGTGCATCGATGCTCACTGCCACCTTGGGTTGCAAGAGCTCGGTATTGATCAACGCGTTTTCCGCCAGCTGCGGCAGCAGCCCGGCTGGCAGGTTGTCGATGACGTAATAGCCGTTGTCTTCCAGTACATCGAGGGCGGTGCTCTTGCCGGAGCCGGACCGGCCGCTAACGATGATCAGGCGCATGTTCAGCTCCCGTTCTGTACGTCCAGGACGACTTGATACAAAGCTTCGCTGCTGCTGGCTGCACGCAGGCGATCACGGACTTCCTTGCGATCGAGCATGCTGGCGATCTGGCGGAGCAGTTCGAGGTGCGCATCGGTGGCGGCTTCTGGCACCAGCAGGACGAACAGCAAGTCCACTGGCGCGCCGTCGATGGCGTCGAAATCAATGGGGGCGGCGAGGTGGAGCAGGGCACTTACCGGGCTCTCGCAACCCTTGAGGCGGCAATGCGGGATTGCGATGCCATTGCCAAATCCAGTGGAGCCCAGTTTTTCGCGGGCGATCAGCTTCTCGAAGAGATCTTGCTCATCAAGCTCGGGGACTTCGCGGTGGACCGCAGTGGCGATCGTTTCCAGCGCGCGTTTTTTACTGCTGACGCCCGGCACGTTCACCAGGGAACGGCCGGGGGTCAGGATGGTTTCAAGTCGGATCATGGATGAGAGGGATCAGCGGGCGGCTGCACCTTGCAGCAAGCTTTGCTGTTTTTCCTTGTGTTTTTTCAGTTGGCGGTCGAGCTTGTCGGCCAAGGCGTCGATCGCTGCATACATGTCTTCGTGTTCCGCGTTGGCAACCACTTCGCCGCCTGGAATCTGCAGGGTCGCCTCGACCTTCTGCTGCAGTTTCTCGACTTTCATGATGACCTGCACGTTGGTGATCTTGTCGAAGTGACTTTCCACGCGAGCGAGCTTTTCGAGCACATAATCGCGCAGTGGCTGGGTGACTTCTACATGCTGTCCACTGATATTGACTTGCATACAGCTTCTCCTTTGTTGCCCGTGCATAAAGAGGCAGGTCTTGCACCTGCCCCACAAACGCTGTGGCACATCCAGGGGCTACATCAGTCGCTTGCGCTCGCTCGACGGTGCGATGCCGAGAGACTCGCGGTACTTGGCGACGGTGCGACGGGCTACCTGGATGCCTTGTGCCTCCAGTAAACCAGCGATCTTGCTGTCACTCAATGGCTTTTTCTGATTTTCCGCCGCAACCAGTTTCTTGATGATCGCGCGGATCGCTGTAGACGAGCATTCTCCGCCTTCGGCAGTGCTGACGTGGCTGGAGAAAAAGTATTTCAGTTCATAGATGCCACGTGGGGTGTGCATGTATTTCTGCGTGGTCACACGCGAAATGGTCGACTCATGCATGCCCACAGCTTCGGCGATGTCATGCAAAACCAATGGCTTCATCGCTTCGTCGCCGTGGTCGAGGAAGCCGCGCTGGTGCTCGACAATCTGCGTGGCGACCTTCATCAGCGTTTCGTTGCGGCTTTGCAGGCTCTTGATGAACCAGCGTGCCTCTTGCAGCTGATTGCGCATGAAGGTGTTGTCGGCGCTGGTATCGGCGCGGCGGACGAAGCCTGCGTACTGCGGGTTGACCCGCAGGCGCGGGATCGCTTCCTGGTTCAGCTCGACCAGCCAGCGGTCGCTGTCCTTGCGCACGATCACATCAGGTACAACGTATTCCGGCTCGCTCGACTCGATCTGCGAACCTGGCCGCGGGTTGAGGCTTTGCACCAGCTCGATCACCTGGCGCAACTCATCTTCCTTGAGCTTCATGCGGCGCATCAGCTGGCTGTAGTCGCGGCTGCCGAGCAGGTCGATGAAGTCGGTGACCAGGCGCTGGGCTTCGCTGATCCACGGGGTGCTGGCAGGCAGCTGGCGCAGTTGCAGCAGCAGGCACTCGCCCAGGGTGCGTGCGCCGACGCCGGCTGGCTCGAACTGTTGAATTCGGTGCAGCACTGCCTCGACCTCGTCGAGCTCGATGTCCAGCTCCGGGTCGAAGCCTGCACAGATTTCTTCGAGGGTGTCTTCCAGGTAGCCCTGGCCGTTGATGCTGTCGATCAGGGTGACGGCGATCAGGCGGTCGGTATCGGACATCGGTGCCAGGTTCAGCTGCCACAGCAGGTGGCTCTGCAGGCTTTCGCCGGCCGATGTGCGGGTGGTGAAGTCCCACTCGTCGTCATCGTTGCTCGGCAGGCTGCTGGCGCTGGTCTGGTAGATGTCTTCCCAGGCGGTGTCGACTGGCAGCTCGTTGGGGATTCGCTCGTTCCACTCACCGTCTTCCAGGGTTTCGGCACTGCTGGTGCTTTCCTGGAAGCTGTTGTCCTGGACTTCGGCGGCCGGCTTGTTCTCGGCGTTGTCCGCCATCGGGTCGCTATTGTCGAAGTCGTCGCCGTCTTCCTGACGTTCGAGCATCGGATTGGACTCCAGCGCTTCCTGGATTTCCTGCTGGAGGTCCAGGGTGGAGAGCTGAAGTAGGCGGATGGCCTGTTGCAACTGAGGAGTCATCGTCAGTTGCTGGCCCATTTTTAGGACGAGCGATGGTTTCATGGCTGGGGCTTAATACCTTGTTCGCCGGCGCGCATGCGCCATCCACTACACGAGGGCGCCGGAGCGCCAAATTCAAGCAAGTTTTATGCCTCAAATTGTAGCGTTTGCCTAGAGCGCTGTAACAACTTAAGCCCCGACAGGGCGTTATTGCCAGCGCTCCAGGCAGATCCCGGGGTCAGAGTCGGAACTCGTGGCCCAGGTAGACTTCCTTGACCAGGTCATTGGCCAGGATGGTCTCGGCGTCACCTTCGGCGATCAGCTGACCATCGTTCACGATGTAGGCGGTTTCGCAGATATCCAAGGTTTCACGGACGTTGTGGTCGGTGATCAGTACACCGATGCCCTTGGCCTTGAGGTGATGGATGATCTGCTTGATGTCGCCCACGGAGATCGGGTCGACACCGGCAAACGGTTCGTCCAGCAGGATGAACTTCGGTGCAGTGGCCAGGGCGCGGGCAATTTCGACCCGGCGGCGTTCACCACCGGAAAGGCTCATGCCGAGGTTGTCGCGGATGTGGCTGATGTGGAATTCCTGCAGCAGGCTTTCCAGTTCTTTGCGCCGGCCTTCGCGGTCGATGTCCTTGCGGGTCTCGAGAATGGCCATGATGTTGTCGGCCACCGACAGCTTGCGGAAGATCGAGGCTTCCTGCGGCAGGTAGCCGATACCGGCGCGGGCGCGCCCGTGCATGGGCTGGTGGCTGACATCGAGGTTATCGATCAGCACGCGCCCCTGGTCGGCCTGGACCAGGCCTACGATCATGTAGAAGCAGGTGGTCTTGCCGGCGCCATTGGGGCCGAGCAGGCCGACGATCTGCCCGCTGTCGATCGACAGGCTGACATCGCGCACGACTTGCCGCCCCTTGTAGCTCTTGGCCAGGTGCTGGGCTTTGAGGGTTGCCATTTACTCGGCCTTCTTCTTCGGCTGGATCACCATGTCGATGCGCTGACGTGGCTGAGTCACGTTGCCACCACGACCGGCGGTCGCAACCTGGGTCTTGGTGTTGTAGACGATCTTCTCGCCTTCGGTGGTGTTGCCTTCGTTCTCGACCTTGGCGCGATCGGTGAGAATCACCGTGTCTTTCTGGGCCTGGTACTGGATGGTCACGGCCCAGCCTTTCATCTTGTCAGGCTTGGCCGTGCTCTGCTGCTGCTCGAAGTAGGCCAGGTTGCCCACCGAAGTCACCACGTCGATGTCGCCGTTGGCGGCACGGGTCATGGTCACGGTGTTGCCTTTGATCATCATCGAGCCCTGGGTGATGATCACATCGCCGGTGTAGGTGGCCACGCCTTGCTTGTCGTCCAGGTGCGCGTTGTCGGCCTGGATGCGAATAGGCTGGTCACGGTCGGTCGGCAGGGCGAAGGCGCTCGCGCTTCCCAGTGCTGCGCTCAGGCTGAGCAAAAGGGGGAGGGTTTTAACGAGCCTCATACTGTCCTCTTACGTTAGAGAGCAAGTCAATCTTGCCTTCTTTCAAATACGCTTTCATTCCTTTGCCCGTAGTTGTGCCACCGGCGCCGTCGATTCTAACGGCTTGCTCGGTCTGCGCATATTGCTTCTGCGGGAATACGGTCATGCGTGAGCTGGTAACGACGAGTTCACGCTGCTTTTCGTCGGTGCGTTGCACGCGGACGTTGTCGATCAGTTCGACCTCGGTGCCATCCGGGTTGACTTCGGCGCGTTCGCTCTGCACATGCCAAGGGTACTCGGTGCCCCGGTACATGTGCAGGTCGGGCGTGGTCAGGAGGGTGACTTCGCTGGCCCTGAGATGCTCGACCTTGTCGGCAGTCATTTCGTACTGCAGCTTGCCGTCGGGCAGGAACTGCACGCTGTGCGCGTTGATCGCGTAATAGTCGATGGCGCTTTCATCAACTTGGGCCGCCGGCTTTTCGAGGAAGCTCTCGGGGCTGACATTCCAGTAGCCGACTGCTACCAGCAGGGCGGCGATCACCGCCAGCAGCGCAAAATTGCGGGCTTTCTTGCTGAACATGGGCAGCCTTAAAGGTAGTTGGCGTTGGCAGCGTCCAGGGTACCCTGGGCCTGCATGATCAGTTCGCAGAATTCGCGTGCAGCGCCTTCGCCGCCGCGAGCCTGGGTTACTCCGTGGGCGTGCTGGCGGACGAACGGTGCGGCGTTGGCGACGGCAATGCCCAGGCCTACCCGGCGAATCACCGGCAGGTCAGGCAGGTCGTCGCCCAGGTAGGCGACTTGTTCATAGCTTAGGCCCAGTTCGGCGAGCAGGCCGTCGAGCACTGTCAATTTGTCCTCGCGGCCCTGATAAAGATGAGGAATGCCGAGGTTTTTCGCCCGGCGCTCTACCACTGGAGTCTTGCGCCCACTGATGATTGCCGTGGTCACGCCCGAGGTCATGAGCATTTTGATGCCCTGGCCATCGAGGGTGTTGAAGGTCTTGAATTCGCTGCCATCTTCGAGGAAGTACAGGCGGCCATCGGTGAGTACGCCGTCTACGTCGAAAACGGCGAGCTTGATCGCCTTGCCGCGTTGCATGAGATCTAGAGTCATCTGTTCGTTCTCCTTTACATCACGCCAGCGCGCAGCAGGTCGTGCATGTTCAGGGCGCCGGTCGGCCGGTCGTCCTTGTCCACAACCACCAGGGCGCTGATCTTGTGGTCTTCCATGATTTTCAGCGCTTCGGCGGCGAGCATCTCGGCGCGAGCGGTCCTGCCGTGTACGGTCATCACCTGGTCGATCAGGGTGGTGTGAACATCGATGTTGCGGTCCAGGCTACGGCGCAGGTCGCCATCGGTGAAGATACCGGCGAGGGTGCCGTCCTGCTCCAGGACCACGGTCATGCCCAGGCCCTTGCGCGACATTTCGAGCAGGGCATCCTTGAGCAGTGTACCGCGCTGAACCTGTGGTAGCTCGTCGCCGGCATGCATGACGTTCTCGACCTTGAGCAGCAGGCGGCGGCCCAGTGCACCGCCGGGGTGCGAGAAGGCGAAGTCTTCTGCGGTGAAACCGCGCGCCTCGAGCAGTGCGATGGCGAGCGCGTCGCCCAGCACCAGCGCGGCAGTGGTGGAGGAGGTCGGCGCCAGATTCAGCGGGCAGGCTTCCTGGGCAACGCGTGCGTCGAGGTTGACCTCGGCGGCCTGGGCCAGTGGCGAGTCCGGGTTGCCGGTCAGGCTGATCAGCTGGATACCAAGGCGCTTGATCAATGGCAGCAAAGTAACGATTTCGGCTGTGCTGCCGGAGTTTGACAGCGCCAGGATCACATCATCCCGGGTGATCATGCCCATGTCGCCGTGGCTGGCTTCGGCCGGGTGCACGAAAAATGCCGGGGTGCCGGTGCTGGCCAGGGTGGCGGCGATCTTGTTGCCGATATGCCCAGACTTGCCCATGCCGACCACCACCACCCGCCCTGTGCTGGCGAGGATCAGCTCGCAGGCCTTGACGAAATTCGCGTCGATGCTGGCTGTCAGGCCCTGTACGGCCTCCAGCTCAAGGCGCAAGGTGCGTTGGGCGGATTGGATAAGCTCGCTGGATTGGCTCATGTCGAAAAGCAATGCCTGATTAAAAGGCGGCGATTATAGCTGCAATGGAGGAAAGCCTCATCCATTGGTTTGCCTGAACAATTGTCATGAAACCCTGTCGTTGCCCTGAACGACCTGTTCCACACCCTTGGGGGCGCACGGTCAGCGGTGCTATAGTTCGCCGCTATTCGGCCTGCCAAGGGTGCGTGTGCCTTCACGATGAAGGCCGGCGTCCATTAGTGCGAGGCTGCACTAGCAAGGAGTCTAGATGAGTGTGGATAGCGCCTACGCGGTCGAGTTGAAGGGAGTCACCTTCAAGCGCGGTTCGCGCAGCATTTTCAGCAATGTCGACATCCGTATCCCGCGCGGCAAGGTAACCGGGATCATGGGGCCGTCGGGTTGCGGCAAGACCACGCTGCTACGCCTTATGGGCGCGCAGCTACGGCCGTCGAGCGGTGAAGTGTGGGTGGCGGGGCAAAACCTGCCGAGCCTGTCGCGCAGCGACCTGTTCGACGCACGCAAGCACATGGGCGTGTTGTTCCAGAGCGGTGCGCTGTTTACCGATCTCGACGTGTTCGAGAACGTGGCATTTCCTTTGCGCGTGCATACCCAGCTTTCAGACGAAATGATCCGGGACATCGTCTTGATGAAACTGCAGGCCGTTGGCCTGCGCGGTGCCATCGACCTGATGCCTGACGAGCTGTCCGGCGGCATGAAGCGTCGGGTGGCGCTGGCTCGGGCGATTGCCCTGGATCCGCAGATCCTCATGTACGATGAACCGTTCGTCGGCCAGGACCCAATTGCCATGGGCGTGCTCGTGCGGCTGATCCGCCTGCTCAACGATGCCCTGGGTATCACCAGTATCGTGGTTTCCCACGACCTGGCCGAAACCGCCAGTATCGCCGACTACCTCTATGTGGTCGGTGACGGCCAGGTGTTGGGCCAGGGTACGCCAGACGAGCTGATGGGGTCGGACAACCCGCGCATTCGCCAGTTCATGAAAGGCGACCCGGACGGCCCGGTGCCATTCCACTTTCCCGCGCCTGACTACCGCGCCGATCTGCTGGGGGCGCGGTGATGCGCAGAAAATCCTTACTCGAACGTATCCGCCTGCTGGGGCGCTCGGCGATCGACGTGGTGGCGGTGCTCGGGCGTTCGTGCCTGTTCCTGTTCCATGCACTGATCGGTCGCGGCGGCATTGGCGGCGGTTTCCAGTTGCTGACCAAGCAATTGTACTCGGTGGGCGTGCTGTCGCTGGCGATCATCGTCGTTTCCGGCGTTTTCATCGGCATGGTGCTGGCCCTGCAGGGCTACAGCATCCTGACCAAGTACGGCTCCGAGCAGGCGGTCGGGCAAATGGTCGCCCTGACCCTGCTGCGTGAGCTCGGTCCGGTGGTCACCGCGCTGTTGTTCGCCGGCCGCGCCGGTTCTGCGCTTACCGCCGAAATCGGCAACATGAAGTCCACCGAGCAGTTGTCGAGCCTGGAAATGATCGGCGTCGACCCGCTCAAGTACATCGTCGCGCCACGCCTGTGGGCCGGTTTCATCTCGCTGCCGCTGCTGGCGCTGATCTTCAGCGTGGTCGGTATCTGGGGGGGTTCGTGGGTCGCAGTTGACTGGCTGGGCGTTTACGAAGGTTCGTTCTGGGGCAACATGCAGAACAGCGTTTCCTTTACCGACGACGTGCTCAACGGGCTGATCAAGAGCCTGGTATTTGCCTTCGTCACGACCTGGATTGCCGTATTCCAAGGGTACGACTGCGAACCCACCTCAGAGGGGATCAGCCGCGCCACCACCAAGACCGTGGTCTATGCCTCGTTGGCAGTACTGGGTCTGGACTTTATTCTGACCGCCTTGATGTTTGGAGATTTCTGATGCAAAACCGCACCCTGGAAATCGGTGTCGGCCTGTTCCTCCTGGCCGGGATCCTGGCACTGCTGCTGCTGGCCCTGCGTGTCAGCGGGCTGTCGGCCAGCCCGAGCAGCGATACCTATAAAGTTTATGCGTACTTCGACAATATCGCCGGTTTGACGGTCAGAGCTAAAGTGACCATGGCCGGTGTAACGATCGGCAAGGTCACCGCCATCGATCTGGACCGTGATTCCTACACCGGCCGGGTGACGCTGCAATTGGACAAGGCGGTCAACAACCTGCCGACCGACTCCACTGCTTCGATCCTGACCGCCGGCTTGCTTGGCGAGAAGTACATCGGTATCAGCGTGGGCGGCGAAGAAGATGTGCTCAAGGATGGTGCCACCATCCATGACACGCAGTCGGCGCTGGTGCTGGAAGATCTGATTGGCAAGTTCCTGCTCAACTCCGTTGGCAAGGAACCAAAAGAAGCGCAACCGGCTAATTAAGGAGTTTCCATGATTTCGATCCTGCGACGTGGCCTGCTGGTGTTGCTGGCGGCCTTCCCTCTGATGGCCTTGGCCGCGCAGTCGCCGCACGACGTGGTGCAGAGCACCACCACCGAACTGCTTGGCGATCTCAAGGCCAACAAGGAGCAGTACAAGGCCAACCCCAACGCCTTCTACGATGCGCTCAACCGCATCCTTGGCCCGGTGGTGGACGCCGACGGTATTTCCAAGAGCATCATGACCGTCAAGTACTCGCGCAAGGCGACCCCTGCGCAGATGCAGCGCTTCCAGGAAAACTTCAAGCGCAGCCTGATGCAGTTCTATGGCAATGCGCTGCTCGAGTACAACAACCAGGGCATCACCGTCGACCCGGCCAAGGCTGATGACGGCAAGCGCGCCAGTGTCGGCATGAAGGTCACCGGCAACAACGGTGCCGTGTACCCGGTGCAGTACACCCTGGAAAACCTGGGTGGCGAGTGGAAGGTGCGTAACGTCATCGTCAACGGCATCAACGTTGGCAAGCTGTTCCGCGACCAGTTCGCCGACGCCATGCAGCGCAACGGCAATGACCTGGACAAGACCATTGACGGCTGGGCCGGCGAAGTGGCCAAGGCCAAGGAAGCTGCCGACAACTCGCCAGAGAAGACCGTCAAATGAGCGAAGCCGCTGTAACCATGGCCGAGCCGGGCGTGCTGTGCCTGGCCGGCGAACTGGATTACCGCAGCGGGCCGGCCCTGCGCACGCAGGGCAAGGCGCTGATCGGCGCCTGCCGTGAGGCGCGCCTGGTGCTGGACTGTTCGGCTGTGGGGCGCTCCACCAGTGTCGGCCTGTCGCTGCTGCTGGCGTTCATCCGTGATGCCCAGGCAGCCGGCAAGGCTTTCGAGGTGCGCGGCATGCCCGACGACATGCGGGAGATTGCCGGGGTTTATGACCTCGACGAGGTGCTGGCAAGCTGATGGCTTGGCAGTGACGAGAGGCCCCTCGGTCGCGAGCCCCTTCGTTGGGCTTCGCAGGCGAGGGGCTTTTTTGTATGATGGCCGACCCGTGCGCATCGGGCGCCGATTGAGGTTGAGCATGCAGGCCGTAGAAGTTAAGAGCTTCCTTGAAGAGAAATTGCCGGGATCCCGGGTCGAAGTTGAAGGCGAAGGCTGCAACTTCCAGTTGAACGTGATCAGCGACGAGTTGGCTGGCCTGAGCCCGGTCAAACGTCAGCAGGCGATCTATGCTCACCTGAATCCGTGGATTGCCAATGGCAGCATCCATGCGGTAACCATGAAATTTTTCAGCAGCGCAGCCTGGGCTGAGCGCACCTGAGCCAACTTGGCGGCGAGACACCAATGGACAAACTGATTATTACTGGCGGCGCTCGTCTTGACGGCGAGATCCGTATTTCCGGCGCGAAGAACGCGGCTCTGCCGATCCTGGCGGCGACCTTGCTGGCCGATGGCCCGGTCACCGTGGGCAACCTGCCGCACCTGCACGACATCACCACCATGATCGAGCTGTTCGGGCGCATGGGCATCGAGCCTGTGATCGACGAAAAGCTGGCGGTGGAAATCGATCCGCGCACCATCAAGACCCTGGTAGCCCCTTACGAGCTGGTCAAGACCATGCGCGCCTCGATCCTGGTGCTCGGCCCTATGGTCGCGCGCTTCGGTGAAGCCGAAGTGGCACTGCCAGGTGGCTGCGCAATCGGTTCGCGCCCGGTCGACCTGCACATCCGTGGCCTCGAGGCCATGGGCGCGCATATCGAGGTCGAAGGCGGCTACATCAAGGCCAAGGCGCCTGAGGGCGGCCTGCGCGGCGCGCACTTCTTCTTCGACACCGTCAGCGTGACCGGTACCGAGAACATCATGATGGCCGCTGCCCTGGCCAAAGGCCGCAGCGTGCTGCAGAACGCTGCGCGCGAGCCTGAAGTGGTCGACCTGGCCAACTTCATCAACGCCATGGGCGGCAAGGTCCAGGGCGCCGGTACCGATACCATCACCATCGATGGCGTCGAGCGCCTGCACTCGGCCAGCTACCGTGTAATGCCTGACCGTATCGAGACGGGTACCTACCTGGTCGCCGCTGCCGTGACCGGCGGTCGCGTCAAGGTCAAGGACACCGATCCGACCATCCTCGAGGCGGTTCTGGAAAAACTGAAGGAAGCGGGCGCCGACCTCACTACCGGTGAGGACTGGATCGAACTGGACATGCACGGCAAGCGGCCGAAAGCCGTCAACCTGCGCACCGCCCCGTATCCGGCGTTCCCGACCGACATGCAGGCGCAGTTCATCTCGCTGAACGCCATCGCCGAAGGCACTGGCGCAGTCATCGAGACGATCTTCGAAAACCGCTTCATGCATGTGTACGAAATGCACCGCATGGGCGCGCAGATCCAGGTCGAAGGCAACACCGCGATCGTCACTGGCGTACCGGCCCTCAAAGGGGCTCCGGTCATGGCCACCGACCTGCGTGCATCCGCCAGCCTGGTGCTGTCGGCGCTGGTCGCCGAAGGCGACACCCTGATCGACCGCATCTACCACATCGACCGTGGTTACGAGTGCATCGAGGAAAAACTGCAGATGCTCGGCGCGAAAATCCGCCGCGTACCGGGCTAGTCGCCCGCTGGCACAGGGACGTGCCATTCGAATTGAATGCGGTCGGGCGATAATAGCCCGGCCGGCAGTAGCCGCTTAAGGACCGACGTTCCAATGTTGACCATCGCGCTTTCCAAAGGCCGTATTCTCGACGATACCCTGCCATTGCTGGCCGAGGCCGGCATCGTGCCGACCGAGAACCCGGACAAGAGCCGCAAGCTGATCATCCCCACCACGCAGGACGACGTGCGCCTGCTGATCGTGCGTGCCACCGACGTGCCGACCTATGTCGAGCATGGTGCTGCCGACCTCGGTGTGGCTGGCAAGGACGTGCTGATGGAGTACGGCGGCCAGGGTCTGTATGAACCGCTGGACCTGCAGATTGCCCGCTGCAAGCTGATGACCGCTGGTGTGGTTGGTGCGCCCGAGCCCAAGGGTCGCCTGCGCGTCGCCACCAAGTTCGTCAACGTGGCCAAGCGTTATTACGCCGAACAAGGCCGCCAGGTCGACATCATCAAGCTGTATGGTTCGATGGAGCTGGCGCCCCTGATCAACCTCGCCGACAAGATCATCGACGTGGTCGACACCGGTAATACCCTGCGTGCCAACGGCCTGGAGCCCCAGGAACTGATCGCCACGATCAGTTCGCGCCTGGTGGTCAACAAGGCCTCCATGAAGATGCAGCACGCCCGCATCCAAAGCCTGATCGACACGCTGCGCAAAGCAGTCGAATCGCGACACCGCGGCTAAGACTCTCTACCTCCTGCGCGCGGCCTTCGCTGTCGCGCCCGTCTATCCGCGTCATAGCCACTTTTCTCGGGTGCCCGCGCGGATGGACTGGTAGCCTAGGGCGCCTGAGCATTCGCTAATAATCGAGGCCCTCGCCATGACCGTGTCCACTGCAATTGCCCGTCTCAACGCTGCTGATCCGGATTTCGCCCGACATCTGGATCATCTGCTGAGCTGGGAAAGTGTGTCCGATGACGCGGTCAACCAGCGCGTGCTCGACATCATCAAGGCCGTGCGTGAGCGCGGTGATGCCGCGCTGGTGGAATTCACCCAGCGTTTCGATGGCGTTGACACCACGTCCATCGACGACTTGATCCTCGGCCGCGAGCGCCTGGAGCTGGCCCTGACTCGCATCACCGACGCCCAGCGTGAAGCGCTGGAGAACGCCGCCAATCGCGTGCGCCTGTACCACGAGCGGCAGAAGCAGGACTCCTGGCAGTACACCGAAGCTGACGGCACCGTGCTCGGCCAGAAAGTCACCCCGCTGGACCGGGCCGGCCTGTACGTGCCGGGTGGCAAGGCGTCGTACCCGTCGTCGGTGCTGATGAACGCCATTCCGGCCAAGGTCGCTGGCGTTACCGAAGTGGTGATGGTGGTGCCGACCCCACGTGGCGAGGTCAATGAACTGGTGCTGGCCGCCGCCTGCATTGCCGGTGTCGACCGGGTGTTCACTGTTGGTGGTGCCCAGGCCGTTGCGGCCCTGGCTTATGGCACTGAAAGTGTGCCGCAGGTGGACAAGATTGTCGGCCCGGGCAATATCTACGTGGCCACCGCCAAGCGCCACGTGTTCGGCCAGGTCGGCATCGACATGATCGCTGGCCCTTCGGAAATCCTCGTGGTGTGCGACGGCCAGACTGACCCGGACTGGATCGCCATGGACCTGTTCTCCCAGGCCGAGCACGATGAAGACGCCCAGGCCATCCTGATCAGCCCGGATGCTGCGTTCCTCGACCGCGTGGCCGCGAGCATCGACAAGCTGCTGCCGACCATGGAGCGTGCCGAGATCATCGAGAAATCGATCAATGGCCGTGGTGCGCTGATCCAGGTGCGTGACATGCAGCAGGCCATCGAGGTGGCGAACCGCATTGCCCCTGAGCACCTGGAGCTGTCGGTCGCCGACCCGCAAGCCTGGTTGCCGCAGATCCGCCACGCCGGCGCGATCTTCATGGGCCGCCACACCAGCGAAGCGCTGGGCGACTACTGCGCCGGCCCCAACCACGTGCTGCCGACTTCCGGTACCGCGCGTTTCTCGTCGCCGCTGGGGGTGTATGACTTCCAGAAGCGCTCGTCGATCATCTTCTGCTCCGAGCAAGGCGCGTCCGAGCTCGGCCATACTGCCTCGGTCCTGGCCCGTGGCGAGTCGCTGACCGCCCACGCCCGTAGCGCTGAATACCGTATCCTGACCCAAGACAAGGGGAACTGAGCATGAGTCGATTCTGGAGCCCCTTCGTCAAGGCGTTGGTACCTTACGTGCCGGGCGAGCAGCCCAAAATGGCCCGCCTGGTGAAGCTGAACACCAACGAGAACCCGTATGGCCCGTCGCCCAAGGCGCTGGAGGCCATGCGCGCGGAACTGAACGACAACCTGCGCCTTTATCCGGACCCGAACAGTGACCGGCTCAAGCAGGCGGTGGCCGAGTACTACAATGTCACCCCGGCTCAGGTATTCGTCGGCAACGGCTCGGACGAGGTGCTGGCACACATATTCCACGGCTTGTTCCAGCACGACCGTGGTCCGCTGCTGTTCCCGGATGTCAGCTACAGCTTCTATCCGGTCTACTGCGGCCTGTACGGCATTCCATTCGAGCAGGTGGCACTGGACGAGCAGTTCCAGATCCGCATCGCCGACTACGCCAGGGCCAACGCCGGGATCATCTTCCCCAACCCTAACGCGCCAACCGGCTGCCTGCTGCCGCTGCAAGCGATAGAGCAGTTGCTGCAGGCCAACCGTGATTCGGTCGTGGTGGTGGATGAAGCCTACATCGACTTCGGTGGTGAGACGGCTATCAGCCTGGTGGACCGCTACGACAACCTGCTGGTGACCCAGACCCTGTCGAAATCGCGCTCGCTGGCCGGGCTGCGGGTTGGTCTGGCTGTCGGCCACCCGGACCTGATCGAAGCGCTGGAGCGGATCAAGAACAGCTTCAACTCCTATCCGTTGGACCGTATGGCCATCGTGGGTGCAGCGGCGGCGTTCGAAGATCAGGCCTACTTCGAGGAAACCTGCCGCAAGGTAATCGACAGCCGTGAAGCGCTGGTCGAGCAACTGGTGGCGAAGGGCTTCGAAGTGCTGCCATCGGCGGCCAACTTCATCTTCGCCCGCCATCCGCAACAGGATGCCGCGCAGCTGGCGGCGCGTCTGCGTGAGCAAGGGGTGATCGTGCGTCACTTCAAACAGGAGCGGATTGCCCAGTTCCTGCGTATTACCATTGGCACGCCAGAGATGAACCAGGCGTTGATCGATGCGCTGAACTGAGCATGGCGTACCGCAGGGGCGGGCGAGCTCGCTCCTGCAGACCATGCCGCGTATATCACTAGCGGCTTTGCTCGATGATGAATGGCTTGCTGACCGGCCGGGTTCGCACGGCTATCGGTGTGTCATCAAGCTCGAGCACATAGTCGCTGGCCTGGCGCATGCCCTGTGGATTAGTCCATTGCTGCAGGTAAGCCGGGACGTTTGCGACTATCTGGTCATTTTTGTGAATGATCACAGTGCCTTGTGAGTCGCTGTTCCACAACAGCTTGGCGTCACCTTCAATAGCCCGTGCTTTCCGTACGCCGGTGGTGCCCAGCAGCGGCGTGCCATCCAGTTTCCATTCCGGCAGCAGGTCGAGCCCCATGTGCCTGAGCACAGTCGAGGCCACCGACATTTGCGCCGCGTAGCCATACAAGTTGTTGGGCCCAGGATTGTCCTGCGGAATGCTCGGTTGGTTCAGTGCTGACAGTGGCCTGCTCGCTGGCCCGGCCGGTAATACCGCCCGCATAGGCCTTGCCGTAAAACAGGTGCTTCTGCAGGTTTGTGTCGCCGCCCAGTTTTTCATAGTGCTGCAACTATGCCGATGATCAGTGTCTTGGGTTGCGTTGGCGGTGGTCTCTGGTCGCAGCCTTTGGAAGACAGGCCGAGCAGCAGTATGGCTGCAACCCGTGCAACCAACCGCAGCACGTTGGAAGTGAGCATGAACGGGGCCTTGATGGAGTGGAGCCAAGCGTTGCAACAAGGCATTGAACTGGCAACTGGTAGCAATGCCAGTTGAATTGATGTCCGGAACGCGTTCCATTATGCTCGGGCAATTCATCGGATGATTGGTTGAATGAAATGAACAGTGAATTGACCAAGCGTTCATTGGTCGAGTTGGCCGTGGAGCGCATGCGTGAGCGGATTGTGCAAGGCGACTGGCAAGTCGGGCAGCGGCTACCGACCGAGCCGGTGCTGGCACTGGAGTTGGGCATTAGCCGCAACACTGTGCGCGAGGCCATGCGTGTGCTCGCATTCAGTGGCCTGGTGGAAATCCGCCAGGGTGACGGCAGTTACTTGCGTACATGCCAGGACCCGCTGCAGGCCGTGCAGGCGATGTCGCGCTGCACCCTGGAGCAGGCCCGCGAGACTCGGCACATCCTCGAAACCGAGGCGATCGGCCTTGCGGCATTGCGCCGTACCGACGAAGACCTGCAAGGCTTGCGTGCGGCACTGACCGGCAGTGCCGAGCACTTTCACGGTGATGTCGATGCCTATGTCAGTTGCGACCTGGTGTTCCACCAGCGGTTGATCGACGCCGCGCACAACCCGGCTCTGAGCGAGCTGTACCGTTACTTTTCCGGTGTGGTGGCCGCCGCGCTGCAACACAACATGGCGACCGTGCCGCGCAGCCAGGCGACTTTCGACCTGCACGGGCAGATCCTCGACGCCATCGAACAACGCGATCCGGAGCGGGCCAAGGCCCTGAGCCGGACCCTCATCGAATCCTGAAGACGAGAAGGCCATGGCTGAACCAATGACCCGAGACGCGCCTGCCCGCGAGCGAGACCTGGAAGAACTGCTGATCGACGCCGAAGCCGACGATGCCCAGGTGCAACAACAACCGCCGGCTCTGCGGCGGCCTTGGCTGTTGCTGCTGGGCCTTGTGCTGGTGGCGTTGAACCTGCGCCCGGCGTTGTCGAGCATGGCGCCTGTGCTTGGCCAGGTCGCTGCGGGGCTCGGCCTGAATGCCTCCGAGGCTGGCCTGCTGACCACCTTGCCGGTGCTCTGCCTGGGGCTGTTCGCACCGCTGGCGCCGGTCCTGGCGCGCCGCTTTGGCAGCGAGCGGGTGATCCTTGGCATCTTGCTTACCCTGGCGTTGGGTATCGTGGTGCGCAGCGCCCTGGGGGCTGCCGGCGTATTCATCGGCAGCGTGATGGCCGGGGCCAGCATCGGCATCATCGGCGTGCTGTTGCCGGGTATCGTCAAGCGCGACTTCCCGCAGCATGCGGGTACCCTGACCGGCGTCTATACCATGGCCCTGTGCCTGGGGGCGGCCATGGCGGCCGGGGCCACCGTGCCGCTGACCCAGCATTTCGATGACAACTGGGCCCTTGGCCTGGGCTTCTGGATGATACCGGCGCTGCTGGCCATGCTCATCTGGTTGCCGCAAGCGCGCCAGGGCCACGGCATGCACAAGGTCGCCTACCGGGTGCGCGGGCTTTGGCGTGATCCGCTGGCGTGGCAGGTAACGCTGTACATGGGGTTGCAGTCGTCACTGGCGTACATCGTCTTTGGCTGGTTGCCGTCGATTCTCATCGGCCGTGGCCTGAGCCCGACCGAGGCCGGCCTGGTGCTGTCCGGGTCGGTGATCGTGCAGCTGGTCAGCTCGCTGAGTGCCCCCTGGCTTGCCACCCGCGGCAAGGACCAGCGCCTGGCCATCGTG
Source organism: Pseudomonas sp. URMO17WK12:I7 (assembly GCF_003269045.1). Taxonomy (NCBI): domain Bacteria; kingdom Pseudomonadati; phylum Pseudomonadota; class Gammaproteobacteria; order Pseudomonadales; family Pseudomonadaceae; genus Pseudomonas; species Pseudomonas sp. URMO17WK12:I7. Next base: position 150,373 of record NZ_QLTL01000002.1, read on the forward strand.
ATCGTGATGCTGGTGACCTTGGCGGGCCTGTTCGGTTGCCTGTATGCACCTGTCGACGGGCTGTGGGGCTGGGCGGTGCTGTTGGGGCTGGGGCAGGGCGGTACCTTTGCCCTGGCGTTGACACTGATCGTGCTGCGCTCGAAGGATGCCCATGTGGCGGCGAACCTGTCGAGCATGGCCCAGGGTGTGGGTTATACCCTGGCGTCCATGGGCCCGTTTGCGGTCGGCCTGGTGCATGACGTGACCGGGGGCTGGGCGGCGGTGGGCTGGATTTTCGCTGTGCTTGGCGTCGGGGCGATCGTGTTTGGGCTGGGTGCTGGGCGGGCTATGCATGTGCAGGTGACCAGCGAAAAGCTCTGACATTGAGGGTGGCCTTACAGGCCTCTTCGCGGGCAAGCCCGCTCCCACAGGGATCGCGACGACCGTGGGAGCGGTCTTGCCCACGAAGAGGCCGGTACTGGCGTATGCAGGCGGGGCAGATTATCGTGCAACTTCCCATTCCCAGGACGGACCAGCCCCCATGAGCGACGCCAACCGTGACCTGATCACCCGCTTCTATCAGGCCTTTCAGCGCCTGGACGCCGAGGCCATGGTGGCCTGCTACAGCGACGACATCGTCTTCAGCGACCCGGTATTCGGCACCCTGCGCGGCCGCGATGCCGGCGACATGTGGCGCATGCTCACCACCCGTGCCAAGGATTTTTCGCTGACGTTCGACCAGGTCCAAGCCGACCAGCGCAGCGGCTGTGCCCACTGGGTTGCCACCTACCTGTTCAGCCAGACTGGCCGCACCGTGGTCAACGATATCCAGGCGCGCTTCGTCATGCGCGACGGGCTGATCTGCCAGCATGACGACAGCTTCGACCTGTGGCGCTGGTCACGTCAGGCACTGGGAACGCCAGGGCTGTTGCTGGGCTGGTCGCCAATGCTGCAGAACAAGGTGCGCCAGCAGGCTTTCAAAGGCCTGCGAGCGTTCCAGCAAGCGAGTTGAGCGGTTAAGCTGTCGGCCATGAGCATCGTCAACGAAGTCGCCCAAACCCCGCTGTGCAAACCTTGGTACGTGTATCTGGTAAGGGCTGCCAATGGCTCGCTGTACTGCGGTATCAGCGACGACCCGCAGCGGCGTTTCGCTGCCCACCAGAAAGGCCAGGGCGCCCGCTATTTCAAGACCAGCCCGGCCCAGGCGCTGGTCTATGTGGAGCAGTGGCCGGACAAGGGCGAAGCGCTGCGCCAGGAACGGCTTGTGAAGAAGTTGCGCAAGTCGGCCAAGGAGGCGCTGGTCGCCTCCTATGTGGCCGTCTGATCAGTCCTTGCGGCGCTTGAGCTGATCCACCAGCGTGGTCGGCAGGCCTTTGATGATCAGGGTGCCGGCGGCTTCGTCATACTCCACCTTATCACCCAGCAGGTGCGCCTCGAAGCTGATCGACAGGCCTTCGGCACGCCCGGTGAAGCGGCGGAACTGGTTGAGGGTGCGTTTGTCCGCAGGGATTTCCGGCGACAGGCCGTAGTCCTTGTTACGGATATGGTCGTAGAAGGCCTTTGGGCGGTCCTCGTCGATCAGGCTCGAAAGCTCTTCCAGGGTTACCGGTTCACCGAGCTTGGTCTGAGTGGTGGCGTACTCCACCAGGGTCTGGGTCTTCTCGCGGGCGGCTTCTTCCGGCAGGTCCTCGCTTTCGACGAAGTCACTGAAGGCCTTGAGCAGGGTGCGTGTCTCGCCCGGGCCGTCGACGCCTTCCTGGCAGCCGATGAAGTCGCGGAAGTAGTCCGACACCTTCTTGCCGTTCTTGCCCTTGATGAACGAGATGTACTGCTTGGAGTTCTGGTTGTTCTTCCACTCCGACAGGTTGATGCGCGCTGCCAGGTGCAGCTGGCCGAGGTCGAGGTGGCGCGACGGCGTCACGTCCAGTTCGGCGTTCACTGCCACGCCTTCGCTGTGGTGCAGCAGGGCGATGGCCAGGTAGTCGGTCATGCCTTGCTGGTAGTGCGCGAACAGGATGTGGCCGCCAGTCGAGAGGTTGGACTCTTCCATCAGCTTTTGCAGGTGCTCGACCGCCACCCGGCTGAACCCGGCGAAGTCTTTCTCGTCTTCCAGATACTGCTTCAGCCAGCCACTGAGCGGGTAGGCACCGGACTCGCCGTGGAAGAAGCCCCAGGCCTTGCCTTGCTTGGCGTTGTAGCTGTCGTTGAGGTCGGCCAGGAGGTTTTCGATGGCGTCCGATGCGCCCAGCTCGGTATCCCGTGCATGGAGCACGGCGGGGCTGCCATCGGGCTTCTTGTCGATCAGGTGAACGATGCAATGACGGATTGGCATGGAATTCTCGGTGAGTCTGGGGCGGCCGCAAGCCGCGCTGCAAAAGTCGTCCAGTTTACCCCAGACAACAGGCGCTGCAGTGGCCGGATGTTGGCAGAAATGCCGGTTGTTCGTTTTTTGTTCAAATTTGTGGGTTTTCGGCTAGAACCCCCGAAAAACCTGCACTAAATCGAAGCGGGTAGCGGATATTTATCCATTCCTGTGGTAGCTTTGCGCGGTCTTGCGCACCCTGTGTGGCGCATTGCTGGCAGCGTGTTCATGCCGTGTCGAACCAAACGTCGATTTACGCATCTACATGCGCGATTGGCGCGGCCCTCCAGTTCTCAGGGGCTGGCCCGATAACGTCGTAGAACGCTGCATAACCACTGAATTAGATAGGGAAGGAACACCACCATGGCATTGACCAAAGACCAACTGATTGCCGACATCGCTGAAGCCATCGACGCGCCAAAAACCACCGCTCGCAACGCGCTGGAGCAACTGGGCCAGATCGTTGCCGACCAACTGGAAAACGGCGCTGAAATCACCCTGCCAGGCATCGGCAAGCTGAAAGTCTCCGAGCGTCCTGCCCGTACCGGCCGCAACCCTTCGACTGGCGCTGCCATCGAAATCGCTGCCAAGAAAGTCGTCAAGTTCGTTCCGGCCAAGGGCCTGACCGACGCAGTCAACAAGTAATTCGTTGACGCATTGACGAAACCGCGCCCGGCTTGCCGGGGCGCGGTTTTTTCATGCCTGCGATTTACGCTGGGCGTGCCAGGCCTGGCGAGCCGCGGTGTCCTGGAAGCTCCAGGCGACCATGCGGCTCTGCTTCTGGCCCTGGCCCATCTCGGCGATGCGCACGGCCTTGGCGCCGGCCTTCTTCAGCGCCGCCTCGATGCCGGGCAGGTTGCTGGCCTTGGACACCAGGCTGGTGAACCACAGCACTTGCCGTGCGTATTGCGCGCTTTCGTCGACCAGTTGGGTGACGAAGCGGATCTCGCCGCCTTCACACCAAAGTTCGTTGTTCTGCCCGCCAAAGTTGAGCACTGGCAGCTTGCGTTTGGGGTCTTGCTTGCCGAGGTTCTTCCACTTGCGCTGGCTGCCACGGGTGGCTTCCTCGCGTGAGGCATGGAAGGGCGGGTTGCAGAGGGTCAGGTCGAAGCGTTCATCTTCTTGCAGCAGGCCGCTGAGGATGTGCTTGCGGTTGGCTTGCTGGCGCAGGCTGATGCCCTTGCTCAAACCGTTGGCCTGGACGATGGCCTTGGCCGAGGCCAGTGCAACCGGGTCGATGTCAGAGCCGAGGAAGCGCCACCGGTAATCGCTATGACCGAGCAACGGATAAATGCAGTTGGCGCCTACGCCAATGTCCAGTGCCCGAACCTGGGCGCCCCTGGGCACCTCGCCGGCATTGTCCTCGGCCAACAGGTCGGCGGCCACGTGGATGTAGTCGGCGCGGCCTGGGATCGGTGGGCACAGGTAATCGGCAGGGATATCCCAGTGCTGGATGCCGTATTGCGCCTTGAGCAACGCGCGGTTGAACACCCGCACGGCTTCTGGGTTGGCGAAGTCGATGCTGGGTTTGCCGTGGGGGTTGGTGAGGGTGAAGCGGGCCAGGTCAGGGTGGGCCTTGATCAGGCTGGGGAAGTCGTAGCGGCCCTGGTGGCGGTTGCGCGGGTGCAGGGTGGGTTTGTCGGTCATGGTCGGATCCGGTGTTGCAGCCGTGGTGCTGCTTAGCAGCCCTTTCGCGACACAAGGCCGCTCCTACAGGATAGCGGCGCCTCTAAAACCGGCACCGTCCCTGTAGGAGCGGCCTTGTGTCGCGAAAGGGCCGCACAGCGGCCCCATCGGTCTCTCTAGAAATTACAGCGCTGCAATCCGCGCATGCTGCTCGGTGAAGTTGGCCAGGGCCTGCTCGGACTCGGCCAGCTTGGCGCGCTCCTTCTCGATCACCGCAGGCGGTGCCTTGTCGACGAAGGCAGCGTTGGACAACTTGCCACCCACGCGCTGGACTTCACCCTGCAGACGCTGGATTTCCTTGTTCAGGCGAGCCAGTTCGGCGTCCTTGTCGATCAGGCCGGCCATTGGCACCAGTACCTGCAAGTCGCCAACCAGGGCGGTAGCCGACAGCGGTGCTTCGTCGGCGTCGCCGAGCACCGTGAACGATTCGACCTTGGCCAGCTTCTTCAGCAGGGCTTCGTTTTCCTGCAGGCGACGCTGGTCGTCGGCGTTGGCGTTCTTCAGGAACAGCGGCAGTGGCTTGCCCGGGCCGATGTTCATCTCGGCGCGGATGTTGCGCAGGCCGACCATCAGCTCTTTCAGCCACTCGATATCACCTTCGGCGGCGGCATCGATGCGGCTTTCATTGGCCACTGGCCATGGCTGCAGCATGATGGTCTTGCCTTCGATGCCGGCCAGCGGCGCGATGCGCTGCCAGATTTCTTCGGTGATGAACGGCATGAACGGGTGTGCCAGGCGCAGCGCCACTTCCAGCACGCGCACCAGGGTGCGACGGGTGCCACGGGCGCGCTCGACCGGGGCGTTCTCGTCCCACAGCACAGGCTTGGAGAGCTCCAGGTACCAGTCGCAGTACTGGTTCCAGATGAACTCGTACAGCGCCTGGCTGGCCAGGTCGAAACGGAACTGCTCGAGCTGGCGGGTCACTTCGGCTTCGGTGCGCTGCAGCTGCGAGATGATCCAGCGGTCGGCCAGCGACAGCTCGTAGGCTTCGCCGTTCTGGCCGCAGTCCTCGCCCTTGTCCAGCACGTAGCGGGCGGCGTTCCAGATCTTGTTGCAGAAGTTGCGGTAGCCTTCGACGCGGCCCATGTCGAACTTGATGTCGCGGCCGGTGGAGGCCAGCGAGCAGAAGGTGAAGCGCAGGGCGTCGGTGCCGTAGCTGGCGATACCTTCAGGGAACTCGGCCTTGGTCTGCTTGGCGATTTTCTCGGCAAGCTTGGGCTGCATCATGCCGCTGGTGCGTTTTTCCAGCAGGGCATCGAGGGTGATACCGTCGACGATGTCCAGCGGGTCCAGGACGTTGCCCTTGGACTTGGACATTTTCTGGCCCTGGCCATCGCGCACCAGGCCGTGCACGTAAACGGTCTTGAACGGTACCTGCGGGGTGCCGTCTTCGTTCTTGATCAGGTGCATGGTCAGCATGATCATGCGCGCAACCCAGAAGAAGATGATGTCGAAGCCGGTCACCAGCACATCGGTGGAGTGGAACTTCTTGAGGAACTCGGTCTGCTCCGGCCAGCCCAGGGTGGAGAAGGTCCACAGGCCCGAGCTGAACCAGGTGTCGAGCACGTCGTCGTCCTGGCGCAGGTTCACATCGCTGCCGAGGTTGTGCTTGGCGCGCACTTCTTCTTCATTGCGGCCGACATAGACCTGGCCAGCCTCGTCGTACCAGGCCGGGATGCGGTGGCCCCACCACAGCTGGCGGCTGATGCACCAGTCCTGGATGTCACGCATCCAGGAGAAGTACATGTTCTCGTACTGCTTGGGCACGAACTGGATGCGGCCATCTTCCACGGCTTCGATGGCGGGTTCTGCCAGCGGCTTGGTAGAGACGTACCACTGATCGGTCAGCCACGGCTCGATGACGGTGCCAGAGCGGTCGCCCTTCGGCACCTTCAGGGCGTGGTCGTCGATGCTGACCAGCAGGCCCTGGGCGTCCAGGTCGGCGACGATCTGCTTGCGCGCGACAAAGCGGTCGAGGCCGGCGTACTGGGCGGGCAGGCTGGTGTCGAACTGCTCGTTGACACTGCCGTCGAGGTTGAAGGCCTGGGCGGCAGACAGCACCAGCGCATTCTTGTCGAAGATGTTCAGTAGCGGCAGGTTGTGGCGCTTGCCGACTTCGTAGTCGTTGAAGTCGTGGGCCGGGGTGATCTTCACACAGCCAGTGCCGAATTCCGGATCGCAGTAGTCGTCGGCGATGATCGGGATGCGACGGCCGACCAACGGCAGCTCGACGAACTTGCCGATCAGTGCCTGGTAGCGCTCGTCGGTCGGGTTGACGGCAACGGCGGCGTCACCCAGCAGGGTTTCCGGGCGGGTGGTGGCAACCACCAGGTAGCCCTTGCCCTCGGCGGTCTTGGCGCCGTCGGCCAGCGGGTAGCGCAGGTTCCACAGGTGGCCCTTCTCGTCGTGGTTTTCCACTTCGAGGTCGGAGATGGCCGTGTGCAGTTTGGTGTCCCAGTTGACCAGGCGCTTGCCGCGGTAGATCAGGCCATCCTCGTGCAGGCGCACGAAGGCTTCCTTGACCGCCTCGGACAGGCCGTCGTCCATGGTGAAGCGCTCGCGGCTCCAGTCTACCGACGAGCCCAGGCGACGGATCTGGCGGCTGATGTTGCCACCGGATTGATCCTTCCATTCCCAGACCTTTTCCAGGAACGCTTCACGGCCCAGGTCGTGACGGTTCTGGCCCTTGGCCTCGAGCTGGCGCTCGACCAGCATCTGCGTGGCGATACCGGCGTGGTCGGTACCTGGCTGCCACAGGGTGTCGCGGCCTTGCATGCGGCGGAAACGGATCAGGGCGTCCATGATCGCGTTGTTGAAGCCGTGGCCCATGTGCAGGCTGCCGGTCACGTTCGGTGGCGGGATCATGATGGTGTAGGACTCACCTGCACCTTGTGGAGCGAAATAGTTCTCGGACTCCCAGGTGTTGTACCAGGAAGTTTCGATGGCGTGCGGCTGGTAGGTCTTATCCATGCGCGGCGGGACCCTGTGCATTTATTCGGGAAAGCCGGGAAGTATAACCAAGCTGGGGGCCGCAGGCGACAAGCTGCTGACAACTGTCGGAACAGTGGCGCCTGCTTCGCGGGCAAGCCCGCTCCCACAGGTGCAGCACAGTCTTCAGAATGGTGGTGATCCTGTGGGAGCGGGCTTGCCCGCGAAGCAGACGCCGCCGATTTTCAGGCTTACTCGGAACGTTTGATCAGGCGCTCGATCCGCGCATCCAGGCGGCGCTTGATTTCGTTCTCGATATGCGGGGTAAAGTCGTTGATCACGTCTTGCATGATCATCTGCGCCGCGGCGCGCAACTCGCTCTCCAGGTGCAGCAGGGTGTCCTGGCGGCGGGTTTGCGGATCATCCTCGGGCTCAGTTGCTGCGGGCTCGGCATCAGGTGCCGGCGCCGCGTTGCCTGCAGGCACGTCGAGCAACAGCGGAATCTGCTCGACCGTTTCGGTCAGCAGCGGCGGCTGCAGGTCGGCATCGCCGAGCAACTGGCGAATCGACTCCAGGTCGTCCAGCAGATGGGAGGAATCGGGTAGGGCGGAAGGCTTGTCCATCGTCGTTAAAGTCGCTGTAAGCGGTGGTCTTGCAGAGCATAGCCCTGTTCGCGGTAGAAACGGAACCGCTCGCGGGCCGATTGGCGAATGCCGGGCGCCTCGACAACGATCTCGGCAACCCGCTCGAACTGGCCAACGAAGCCCGGTACATCGGCACCCAGGTTGATCAGCAGGTCACGGTGCTCGCCGGCATCGTCCGCCAGGCCCAGGGCCACTGAGGCGTGCGCGTGCTCTTCCGCCAGGTCATGGGGCACGAAGGCTTCGCCCTTGAAGCGCCACAGGCGTTGATCCAGCTCGTTGCGCTGCTCGGCGTCCTGGCAGTGCAGGTAGACCCGGTGGCCGAGGCGCCAGGCCTTCTCACACAGCTTGCAGGCGAAATCCAGCCGCGCTGACAGCGAGTCGGTGGGCAGGATATAGAAATCGACTTTGCTCATGGTGTGCTCTGCCAGCCTGCGGCGCCCGGGGCGCCACAGGCCTCACGGCATCAGGCGCCAGCGCGGTCCAGCAGGTACTGGGTCAGCAGCGGGACCGGGCGACCGGTGGCGCCCTTGTCCTTGCCGCCGCTGATCCAGGCCGTGCCGGCGATGTCCATGTGCGCCCAGTTGTAAGCCTTGGCGAAACGCGACAGGAAGCAGCCTGCGGTGATGGTGCCGGCTTTCGGCCCGCCGATGTTGCCCATGTCGGCGAACGGGCTGTCCAGTTGCTCCTGGTACTCGTCGAACAGCGGCAGCTGCCAGGCGCGGTCGTCGGCGCGCTTGCCGGCGTCGAGCAGTTGGCCGACCAGTTCGTCATTGTTGCCCATCAGGCCTGAAGTGTGGCTGCCCAGGGCGACGATGCAGGCGCCGGTCAGGGTGGCGATGTCGATCACCGCCTGCGGCTTGAAGCGCTCGGCGTAGGTCAGGGTGTCGCACAGCACCAGGCGGCCTTCGGCGTCGGTGTTGAGGATTTCGACGGTCTGGCCACTCAGGGTGGTGACGATGTCTCCTGGGCGTGTGGCACCGCCGCTCGGCATGTTCTCGGCGCAAGCCAGCAGGCATACCAGGTTGATTGGCAGTTGCAGCTCGAGGACCGCACGCAGGGTGCCGAACACGCTGGCGGCGCCGCACATGTCGTATTTCATTTCATCCATGCCAGCGCCTGGCTTGAGGCTGATGCCGCCGGTATCGAAGGTGATGCCCTTGCCCACCAGTACGAACGGCTTGTCGGCCTTCTTGCCCCCCTGGTAGTTGAGCACGATCAGGCGCGGTGGCTGGTCGCTGCCCTGGCCCACGGCATAGAACGCGCCCATGCCCAGGTCCTTGATCTTCTTCTCATCCAGGACTTCGACCTTCAGGCCCTTGTGGGCCTTGCCCATGTCCTTGGCCTGCTCGGCCAGGTAGCTCGGGTGGCACAGGTTGGGCGGCAGGTTGCCGAGGTCGCGGGTGAAGGCCATGCCGGTGGCGATGGCGCTGGCGTGCTTGACGGCGCGTTCGACCTCGGCCAGGCCGGCCTTGTCGGCCAGCAGGGTGACTTTCTTCAGGGCGCGCGGCTCGGCCTTCTGGCTCTTGAAACGGTCGAACACGTATTCGCCGTCGAGCAAGGTCTCGGCCAGCAGGCGGTACTTGCCGTAATGAGCGTCGCGGTTGCTGACGGCGATATCGTCCAGTGCCAGCACGGCATCGCTGCCGTTCAGGCCCTTGAGCACGCCGGCCACGCTGGCGACCAGTTTGCGCCATGCGCGGTCACCGAGGGCTTCGTCCTTGCCGCTGCCGACCAGCAGCACGCGCTCGGCCTTCAGGCCCGTCAGGCTCTGCAGCAACAGGGTCTGGCCTGGTTTTCCGGCCAGGTCGCCGCGCTTGAGCACCGCACTGATAGCGCCTTCGCAGGCTTGGTCGATGGCCTTGGCGACAGTACCGAGCTTGCGCCCTTCACCGACCGCCACGACCAGTGTGGCGGTTTTTACGGATGCAGCAGCTACGCTTTTTACAACCAGTTCCATGTCAGGGTCCCCGAATGATCTATGCAGTTGGCGCTATGCGTTTTCGCGCTCTGGACGGGCCTGGCCGCGATGTCGCGCACCAGTGGAAAAGCTGCCAGTTTGAGCCTCTGGCAAGCGTGCTGACAAGCCCGATGTGGGCCTTCATGCGCAGCCAAGTGACAGGCGCCACCAATCACAGGATAATGCGCGCACTTTATATGGAGGTTCGCCTTTGGCGAACCAGCTTTGGTCCTGGCTGTCACAGGCCAATGTTTGGCAGTCCGCCCCTGACAACCCAGGAGTGTCTGGTTTGATCGTCTTTCGTTATCTGTCCCGCGAGGTCCTGGTGACCTTGAGCGCCGTCAGCGCCGTGCTGTTGGTAATCATCATGAGCGGGCGTTTCATCAAATACCTGGCCCAGGCGGCCCAGGGCATCCTCGATCCGGGCGTGCTGTTCCTGATCATGGGTTTCCGCATGCCAGGTTTCCTGCAGCTGATTCTGCCGCTAGGTCTGTTCCTCGGGATTCTCCTGGCATATGGCCGGCTGTACCTGGAAAGCGAAATGACCGTCCTTTCGGCGACCGGCATGAGCCAGCAGCGTCTGCTGGGGCTGACCATGGCGCCAGCTGCGCTGGTCGCATTGCTGGTCGCCTGGCTGAGCCTGAGCCTGTCACCCTTGGGCGTAGCTCAGGTGCAGAAGATCATTGCCCAACAGGATGCCATGACGGAGTTCGACACCTTGGTGCCGGGCCGCTTCCAGACTTTGCGCGACGGTTCACGGGTCACCTACACCGAGCAGCTGTCCGACGACCGCGTCAAGCTGGCCGGGGTGTTCATTTCCGAGAAGCGCTTCAATCAGGACAAGACCAAGGACCGTGCTCCTTCGGTACTGGTCGCCGAGAAAGGCCATCAGGAAATACAGGCCGATGGCAATCGCTATCTGGTGCTGGAGAACGGCTACCGCTACGACGGTAACCCGGGCCAGGCGGACTACCGTGCCATCAAGTACGACACCTACGGTGTATTGCTGCCAAAGCCGGAAGTCGCCGAGGAAGTGACCGATCGCGAAGCGATCCCGACCCTTGAGCTGTTCAGCAAGACCGACCTGCGCGAGCGTGCCGAGTTGCAATGGCGCCTGTCGCTGCCGATCCTGGTGTTCATCGTGACCTTGATGGCGGTGCCGCTGGCCAGGGTCAATCCACGCCAGGGCCGCTTCCTCAAGCTGCTGCCGGCGATTCTTCTGTACATGGCTTACCTGACAATGCTGATTTCCGTACGCGGCGCCCTTGAGAAGGGCAAGTTGCCGATTGGCCTGGGCATCTGGTGGGTGCACGGCCTGTTCCTGCTGATCGGCCTGGCCCTGATGTACTGGGAACCGCTGCGCCTGAAAATGGCTGCCCGTCGTGCGGAGGTGGCCCATGGCTAAGCTCGACCGCTATATCGGCCAGAGCGTGCTGCTGGCCATTCTGGCCGTGCTGGGGATCATTCTCGGCCTGGCCTCGCTGTTCGCCTTCATCGACGAGATGGGCGAACTGAGCGACACCTACACCTTGCTGGATGCGGGTAATTTCGTCCTGCTGACTGCGCCTCGGCGCCTGTACGAAATGCTGCCGATGGCGGCGCTGATCGGCTGCCTGATCGGTCTCGGCAGCCTGGCCAGCAACAGTGAGCTGACCATCATGCGTGCCGCCGGTGTCTCCATCGGCCGCATCGTCTGGGCGGTGATGAAACCGATGCTGGTGCTGATGGTGGTCGGCCTGCTGATTGGTGAATACGTCGCCCCGGTCACCGAGAACAAGGCCCAGGCCGACCGTTCGCTGGCCCAGGGTGGTGGTGAAGCGCAAAGCTCCAAGCATGGCATGTGGCACCGCCAGGGCGAGGAGTTCGTGCACATCAACTCCGTGCAGCCCAATGGCTTGCTGCTGGGCGTGACTCGCTACCGCTTCGACAACGAGCGCAAGATCCAGACTTCGAGCTTTGCCCGTCGCGCCCAGTACACCGATGACCACTGGACACTCAGCGATATCAGCACCACTCACTTCCGCGGTGACCATACCGAAGTGGTGACGGCGCCGAGCGAGCTCTGGGACGTTTCGCTGACACCGCAACTGCTCAATACGGTGATCATGGCCCCCGAGTCGCTGTCGATCACCGGGCTGTGGGACTACATCCACTACCTGTCCGACCAGGGCCTGAACAACGCGCGCTACTGGCTGGCGTTCTGGACCAAGGTGCTGCAGCCGATGGTGACCGCCGCCCTGGTACTGATGGCGATTTCCTTCATCTTCGGCCCCCTGCGTTCGGTAACCCTTGGCCAGCGCGTGTTCACCGGTGTGCTGGTGGGCTTCGTGTTCCGCATTGGCCAGGACCTGCTGGGCCCGTCGAGCCAGGTGTTCGGGTTCCCGCCGCTGCTGGCGGTGGTGATCCCGGCGGGTATCTGTGCCGTGGCCGGCCTTTGGTTGTTGCGCCGGGCTGGATGATGAGCTGACGCAAAAGAAAAAGCCGACCCCGGGGTCGGCTTTTTTGTGCCTACTTTTTCTGCTTGGGCACCCGCACCAGCTGGGTTTCCGAATAGATGTCATGCCAGCCGCGTTGGCGTTTGTCGATCAGCGACCAGAAGAACCCAAGCCCCAGGCACAGCCAGGAGGCAATCGACACCACGAAACGCAACAGTGCCTGCCACAGGCTGATCGCGCTGCCATCAGCGTTCTGCACGCGCACGCCCCACACCTGCATGCCAAGGGTCTGGCCGCCATGGGTCCAGAATTTGGCAAAGAAGCCGAACAGGGCGAACAGCAGAATGGTCGAGAGCAGCGGGTCGCCATCCAGCGCCCCGGCCTCGGTCAGTTCACGCATGCGGGCTTCGCCGATGATCGCCATCTGGATCATCTTGTAGGCCCCTGCGGTGACGATCAGCAGTGCGGTACACAACAGGAAGTCGTAGAACATCGCCGCCAGGCGTCGGCCCAGGCCGACTGGTGGGAAATCACCCTGGGGGGAGAGCAGAGGCTTGGGCATGCAGAACAGCTCCGAATGGCGAAGCCGCTATTCTACGTGCAAAAAAAAGCCCCTGCACATGGCAGGGGCTTTGGGGAGTCGGGCTTGTGCTTAGACAGGCTGGACTTTGTCAGCCTGCATGCCTTTTTGGCCTTGGACTGCTTCGAAGGTGACCTTCTGGCCTTCTTTCAGGCTCTTGAAGCCGTTACCTTCGATGGCACGGAAGTGTACGAACAGATCCGGACCGCTTTCTGGGGTGATGAAACCGTAACCTTTTTCGTCATTGAACCACTTGACGGTACCGTTCTGACGCTCAGCCATTGTCTTATTTCCTATGAAGCTTGAATTTTGATGACAGTTTCTTTCACGTTATATAAGTGTGAAAGAGTACTGGGCTGGGTTGCAGGAAAGTAAGAGACGTCGAACGGGTTGTAGCAAATTTCGGCTACTGGCCCAGGTCACGAACTGTTGCGACCCATGCAAACACAGTGCAGTGACTCTACGCCAACTCCCGAGAAAAAAACAAGCCCTTGGTCGTATGGAAAATTGGCGTTTTGCCGAGAACCGACAGATTTGTCGGAAACGGCATGGTGCCTGGCCTGGCGCCATGTTCAAAAGTTATTGGGCAGGTTCGAAATCGAATATCTGCAACCTGCCCGCAAACCTCAGACCCTACCTTCAACCACGATAGTAACGCTGTGGAACGAAAGGCATTTTGCTGACTTTCAAGGCAACCTTCTTGCCACGCACCAAGGCAAACAGTGCAGTGTCGAGTGCACTGTGTTCGATATCGACATAGCCCATTGCAACAGGGGCGCCGAGTGTCGGGCCGAAACCGCCACTGCACACTTTGCCAACAGTTTTATCGAACGCATCAACAATATCCGCACCTTCGCGCACGGGGGTACGCTCTTGCGGCAACAAACCCACTCGTTTGCGCGCTACACCTTGTTGCTGTTGAGCGAATACCGCCTCGGCGCCCGGGAAGCCACCGGCGCGGCTACCGTCGGCGCGACGAACCTTGGACACTGCCCAGAGCAGGCTGGCTTCGATTGGCGTGGTGCTGGTGTCCATGTCGTGGCCATACAGGCACAGGCCGGCTTCCAGGCGCAAGGAGTCGCGCGCACCCAGGCCGATAGGCTGCACCTCAGGCTCGGCAAGCAGGCGACGGGCCAGGGCTTCGGCTGCGCCAGTCGGCACCGAGATCTCATAGCCGTCTTCGCCGGTATAGCCCGAGCGGCTGACGAAGCAGTCTTCACCCAGCAGTTTGACCGGGCGGAACTGCATGAAAGTCATGCTTGCCACTTCTGGTGCCAGGCGCTCCAGCACCTTGACTGCAGCCGGGCCTTGCAGGGCGAGCAGGGCACGTGCCTCGAACAAGGGCTGCACTTCACAACGGCTGCCGATGTGTGCCTGCAGGTGGGCCAGGTCCTGGTCCTTGCAGGCCGCGTTGACCACCAGGAACAGGGTGTCGTCACCGAGGTTGGCGACCATCAGGTCGTCGAGGATGCCGCCTTGCTCGTTGGTGAACATGGCGTAACGCTGCATGCCGACTGGCAGGTCGATGATGTCCACGGGCACCAGGGACTCCAGGGCCTTGGCTGCATCGGCGCCACGCAGGACGATCTGGCCCATGTGCGAGACGTCGAACAGGCCAGCCTGTTCGCGGGTGTGCAGGTGCTCCTTGAGCACGCCCAGCGGGTACTGCACCGGCATGTCGAAGCCGGCGAACGGCACCATGCGCGCGCCCAGTTCAAGGTGCAGGGCGTGCAGCGGGGTCTTTTGCAGTGTTTCGGACATCGATGACTCCTTGGTTTGTTATCGGGTCAACATTCGATGATGTTGACGGCCAGACCGCCGCGGGCGGTCTCCTTGTATTTACTTTTCATGTCGGCGCCGGTCTGGCGCATGGTGCGGATCACCTTGTCGAGCGACACGTAGTGTTGCCCGTCACCGCGCAACGCCATGCGTACGGCGTTGATGGCTTTCACCGAGCCCATGGCGTTGCGTTCGATGCAGGGCACCTGAACCAGGCCACCAATCGGGTCGCAGGTCAGGCCGAGGTTGTGTTCCATGCCGATTTCAGCGGCGTTTTCCACTTGCTGCGGGGTGCCGCCCATCACTTCGCAAAGCGCCCCCGCGGCCATCGAGCAGGCCACGCCGACCTCGCCCTGGCAGCCGACTTCAGCCCCGGAAATCGAGGCGTTTTCCTTGTACAGGATGCCGATGGCGGCAGCGGTGAGCAGAAAACGCACCACCCCGTCTTCGCTGGCACCCGGGACGAAGCGCATGTAGTAATGCAACACCGCCGGAACGATGCCCGCCGCGCCATTGGTGGGCGCGGTGACCACGCGCCCGCCGTAGGCGTTTTCCTCGTTTACTGCCAGGGCGTAGAGGTTGACCCAGTCGAGCACCGACAGTGCGTCGCGCAGGCTGGCCTCCGGATGGCGGCTGAGTTGACGGTACAGCGCCGGGGCGCGGCGCTTGACCTTGAGCCCGCCGGGCAGGATGCCTTCGTGCCGGTAGCCGGCTTCGACGCAGTCTTGCATCACCTGCCAGATGTGCAGCAACCCGCTGCGTGTTTCGCTTTCCGGGCGCCAGGCGGCCTCGTTGGCCAGCATCACCTGGCTGACCGGCAGGTGCTGCGCGGTGCAGTGGCCGAGCAGTTCCTTGGCGGTTTTGAACGGGTAGGTCAGCACGGTGCTGTCCTCGACGATGCGGTCCTGGCCGGCGGCGTCCTCGTCCACCACGAAACCGCCACCCACCGAGTAGTATTCCCTGCTGCGGATTTGCAATCCGGCTGCATCGAACGCACGAAAGATCATGCCGTTGGGGTGATAGGCCAAGGGCTTGCGGATCATCGCCAGGTGCTGCTTTTCGTTGAAGGCAATGGTCTGCTCACCGAGCAGGCTGAGCTGGCCGCTAGTGCGGATGGCCTGCAGGCGGGCGGGAATGGATTCGGTATCGACGGTATCAGGGTGCTCGCCTTCCAGGCCGAGCAATACCGCCTTGTCGCTGCCGTGGCCTTTTCCGGTGGCGCCGAGCGAGCCGTACAGCTCGGCCTTGACGCAAACGGTGCTGGCCAGCAGGCCATCGCGGCGCAGCCCTTCGGCGAAGCGCGCGGCGGCGCGCATCGGGCCGACTGTGTGGGAGCTGGAGGGGCCGATGCCGATCTTGAACAGGTCGAAGACGCTCAGTGACATGGTGACCTCCTACCAGGTTGTTTGGGCGGACACTTGTCCCTGTGGGAGCGGGTTCACCCGCGAAGGCGGAGGTGAAGCCACTGTCGCATTCGCGGGTAAACCCGCTCCCACAGGTTATGTGTCAATCCTGGGGCTATCAGGCGTCCTGATAGCTCTCGATCGACGGGCAGGCGCACACCAGGTTGCGGTCGCCGAACACGTTGTCGACCCGGCCGACCGGCGGCCAGTACTTGCTCTCCACCAGGCTCGGCAGCGGGTACACCGCCTGCTCGCGGCTATAGCCATGGGCCCATTCGCCAACCAGCTCGGCCGCAGTGTGCGGGGCGTTCTTCAGCGGGTTGTCGTCCTTGTCCAGGCTGCCGTTCTCCACCGCGCGAATCTCTTCGCGGATCTGGATCATCGCGTCGCAGAAGCGGTCCAGTTCTTCCTTTGACTCGCTTTCGGTCGGTTCGATCATCAGCGTGCCGGCCACCGGGAACGACATGGTCGGCGCATGGAAACCGAAGTCGATCAGGCGCTTGGCCACGTCATCGACGCTGATGCCGCTGGTGTCCTTGAGCGGGCGCAGGTCGAGGATGCATTCGTGGGCGACCAGGCCATTGCCACCGGTGTACAGGACAGGATAGTGCTCTTCCAGGCGGCGGGCGATGTAGTTGGCGTTGAGGATTGCCATCTGCGAAGCACGCTTGAGGCCGGCGCCACCCATCATGCGAATGTACATCCAGGTGATCGGCAGAATGCTGGCGCTGCCGAACGGTGCGGCGCACACCGCGCCCTCGGTGTTTTCGAGCGCAGCATGGCCC
Organism: Pseudomonas sp. URMO17WK12:I7; assembly: GCF_003269045.1. Lineage (NCBI taxonomy): Bacteria > Pseudomonadati > Pseudomonadota > Gammaproteobacteria > Pseudomonadales > Pseudomonadaceae > Pseudomonas > Pseudomonas sp. URMO17WK12:I7. The sequence goes on from NZ_QLTL01000002.1 coordinate 166,911, forward strand.
GGCAGGAACGGCGCCAGGTGCGACTTGACGCCGATCGGGCCGACGCCCGGGCCGCCACCGCCATGCGGGATGCAGAATGTCTTGTGCAGGTTCAGGTGCGACACGTCGCCACCGAACTTGCCCGGTGCACAGAGACCGACCATGGCATTCATGTTGGCGCCATCGATGTACACCTGGCCGCCGTTGTCATGGATGATCGCGCAGATCTCGCCGATCGCTTCCTCGAACACGCCGTGGGTCGACGGGTAGGTGATCATGATCGCGGCCAGGCGCTCGCGGTGTTCGATGGCCTTGGCGCGCAGGTCCTCGACATCGACGTTGCCGCGGGCGTCGCACGCAGTGACCACCACGCGCATGCCGGCCATGTGTGCGGTCGCCGGGTTGGTGCCGTGGGCCGAAGACGGGATCAGGCAGATGTCGCGGTGGCCTTCGCCACGGCTGCGGTGGTAGGCACGAATGGCCAAGAGGCCTGCGTATTCACCCTGGGAGCCGGCGTTGGGTTGCAGCGACACGGCGTCGTAGCCGGTGGCGGCGCAGAGCATGGCCTCCAGCTCGGTGGTCATCTGCAGGTAGCCCTGGCTTTGTTCGGCCGGAGCGAACGGGTGCAGGTTGCCGAACTCGGCCCAGGTCACCGGGATCATTTCGCTGGCAGCGTTGAGCTTCATGGTGCACGAGCCCAGCGGAATCATGCTGCGGTCCAGCGCCAGGTCCTTGTCGGCCAGGCGGCGCAGGTAGCGCATCAGCTCGGTTTCGCTGTGGTAGCGGTTGAACACCGGGTGTTCGAGGATGGCCGACTGGCGCAGCAGGGCGGCTGGCAGGCGCGAGCCGGTGCTGGCGGCCAGGGCAGCGAAGTCAGGCTGGGCCTGGCCAGCGCCGAGCAGTTGCCAGAGGGCTTCGACGTCGGCCTGGGTGCTGGTTTCGTCGAGCGACATGCCCAGGTGAGCGGCGTCGATCTGGCGCAGGTTGATGCGCAGGGTGCGGGCCTTGTCATGCAGGCTTGCAGTGGCGCCGCCGGTGGCCAGGGTCAGGGTGTCGAAGGCGGTTTCGCCAACCACTTCGAGCCCCAGGGTTTTCAGGCCGGCAGCCAGAATCGCGGTCAGCGCGTGGGTGCGTTCGGCAATGCGCTTGAGGCCTGCCGGGCCGTGGTACACGGCGAACATGCTGGCGATGTTGGCCAGCAGCACCTGGGCGGTGCAGATGTTGCTGGTGGCCTTCTCGCGGCGAATGTGCTGTTCGCGGGTCTGCATGGCCAGGCGCAGGGCGGTCTTGCCGAAGCGGTCGATCGACACGCCGACCAGGCGGCCCGGCATGTCGCGCTTGAAGGCATCGCGGGTAGCGAAATAGGCCGCGTGCGGGCCACCAAAGCCCAGTGGCACGCCGAAGCGCTGGGCGCTGCCGATGGCCACATCGGCGTCGAACTCGCCCGGCGGGGTCAGCAGGGTCAGGGCCAGCAGGTCGGCGGCAACGGCGACCAGGGCGTTGGCTGCGTGGAAGCGCGCGACGACTTCACGGTAGTCGAACACTTCGCCATTGCTGGCCGGGTACTGCAGCAGGGCGCCGAAGAAGGCGCTGACATCGCCCAGTTCACGCTCGTCGCCCACCACGATCTCGATGCCCAGCGGTTCGGCACGGGTGCGCAGCACGTCGAGGGTTTGCGGGTGGCAGTGCACGGAGGCGAAGAAGGCGTGGCTGGCCTTGTTCTTCGACAGGCGCTTGCAGAAGGTCATGGCTTCGGCAGCGGCTGTGGCTTCGTCGAGCAAGGATGCGTTGGCGATGGGCAGGCCGGTGAGGTCGCTGATCAGGGTCTGGAAGTTCAGCAGCGCTTCCAGGCGACCCTGGGAAATTTCTGGCTGGTACGGGGTGTAGGCGGTGTACCAGGCCGGGTTTTCCAGCAGGTTGCGCAGGATCGGCGCCGGAGTGTGGGTGTTGTAGTAGCCCTGGCCGATGAAGCTCTTGAACAGAGCGTTCTTGCTGGCGATGGCCTTGAGTGCAGCAAGGGCATAGGCTTCGCTCTGGCCATCTTCCGAGCCAAGCACGCTGGTGCCTTTGATGCTGTCAGGGATGACCGCAGCGGTCATGGCGTCCAGCGAGTCGAAGCCCAGGGTGGCGAGCATGGCTTGCTCGTCGGCGGCGCGGGGGCCGATGTGACGGGCGATGAATTCGTTGGCGGTGCCGAGGTTGATGGTCATGGTCGAATTCCTCAGGCGTCGTCGTTGGCTTTGATCAGGCGGTCATAGGCGTCCTGGTCGAGCAGGGCGGTGACTTCGCTCATGTCGGCAGGGATGAAGCGGAAGAACCAGCCTTCGCCCAGCGGGTCTTCGTTGACCCGCTCTGGGCTGTCGTTGAGGCCGTCGTTGACGGCGACCACTTCACCGGTCAGGGGCATGTACACGCCGCTGGCGGCTTTCACCGATTCGACGGTGGAGGCTTCGGCGCCTTTGTCGTACGCCTGCAGCTCAGGCAGTTGCACATAGACCACATCGCCAAGGGCGTTCTGGGCGTAGGCGGTGATGCCCACGGTGACGCTGCCATCGGCTTCGACGCGCAGCCATTCGTGATCTTCAGTGAAACGCAACTCGCTCATGGGGAATCCTCGGGAAGCAGGGCGTTGGGCGCGGTGCGTCCGCGCTCTTGGGGTTGGGATTCCCTTTGCAATAATGCGGCCATACGTAAAAAAACGTTATAAAACAATGAGTTGTATATTTTTCTCAACGGTTTTTTCGTTCAGCTGTAGCGAAATCGCTACAGTCGAGGCGGGCGGGAAAAGGGTTTGGGGATCAAACCCTTGCTCAGCGCGGGGGGGAAGCGATGTATTGATTTCAATACGGTGTATTGAAATCAATACATCGTAGGGTGAAGGCTTAACCCACAGTGAACATGGGCAGTGCCAGGTACAGCTTGATCACGATCACATTGATGATGTCGATGAAGAACGCGCCCACCATCGGTACCACCAGAAACGCCATTTGCGAAGGCCCGAAGCGGTGGGTTACCGCTTGCATGTTGGCGATGGCGGTCGGCGTGGCGCCCAGACCGAACCCGCAGTGCCCTGCAGCCAGTACTGCCGCGTCGTAATTGCTACCCATGACCCGGAACGTCACAAAGACCGCGAACAGCGCCATCAGCAATGTCTGCGCGGCCAGGATGATCAGGAATGGCAGGGCCAGAGCAGCGAGGTCCCACAGCTTGAGCGACATCAGCGCGATTGCCAGGAACAGTGACAGGCTGACATTGCCCAGTACCGATACCTCCCGTTCGAACACCTGGTACAGGCCCAGCGCTGAGAGCCCGTTGCGTAGCAACACACCCACGAACAGGACGCAGACGAAGGTGGGTAGTTCGAACACCGTGCCTTGTAGCTGGGCATTGAGGAGTGTGCCACCGAGCAGGCTGACCGAGATCAGCGCCAGGGTTTCGATGAATGAAAACGGTGTGATCAGGCGCTCCTTTTGCGGTTCTTCGAACCCCTTGGGCAGGCGCGACATCGCATGTTCGACGCCGGGCGCCTGCACGCGCTTGATCAGCAGGCGGGCAACCGGCCCACCGATCAGGCCGCCGAGCACCAGGCCAAAGGTGGCGGAGGCCAGGGCGAGTTCCGAGGCCGAGGCAAGGCCGTACTTTTCGCTGAAAGTGCTCCCCCAGGCCGCGCCGGTGCCATGGCCGCCGGACAAGGTGATGGAACCGGTCAGCAGGCCCATCAGCGGGTCCAGCCCCAGCGCTGTGGCCAGGCCGATGCCCATGGCGTTCTGCACCAGTAACAGCCCGGTGACTGCGAGCAGGAATATACCCACCACGCGGCCACCTTTTTTCAGGCTGGCGAAGTCCGCGTTCAGGCCGATGGTGGCAAAGAAGGCCAGCATCAACGGTGCCTGCAAAGAGCTGTCGAATTGAACTTTCAGGTCGAAACTGCGCAAGCCCAGCAATATCAGCGCAACGACCAGGCCGCCGGCCACTGGCTCAGGAATGTTGTAGGTACGCAGGATGGCGACGCGTTTCACCAGGCCATGCCCCAGCAGCAGGACCAGGGAGGCGGCAACCAGCGTGCCGTAGAAGTCGAGTTCCAGCATGGGAGGCATTCTTCTTGTAAACGAGGAAGAAAGCCATTTTACTCACCGGTCTGATGAAGTAATGACCGAACTTGTAGGAAAAATCTGTTATGTAGCTGAGAAAAGGTCAGAATTTGCCAGGAATGCCGTACTTGCGCAGGCGTTGTGCAATCGCCGTGTGAGAGGTCTGCAGGCGCCCCGCCAGCTGCCGGGTGGAGGGGTAGCTGGCATACAGGCGCTGCAGCAGTTCGCGCTCAAACTCGCCTACCGCCTGTTCCAGGCTGGCTACTTCGCCATCCTGCCCGCGGGCCACGGAGGTGCCAGCGATATCCAGGTCACCGATATCCACCAGGTTGCCCTCGCAGATGGCTGCCGCACGGAAAATCACGTTCTGCAGCTGGCGCACGTTGCCTGGCCAAGGGTTGGCAAGCAACGCCGAGTGGGTAGCCGGTGTGAGCCTGCAGGGTGGCCGCTGGATCTGCGTGCAGGCCTGCTGCATGAAGTAGTGCGCCAGCATGAGGATGTCCTGGCCTCGGTCACGCAGCGGCGGCACTTGCAGGTTGAGCACGTTGAGGCGGTAGAACAGGTCTTCACGGAAGGTGCCTTCGGCGACCATGCGTTCCAGGTCACGGTGGGTGGCGCTGATGATGCGCACATCCACTTTCACCTCGCGATCGCCACCGACTCGGCGGAAGCTGCCGTCGCTGAGAAAACGCAGCAGCTTGGCCTGCAGGTACGGCGACATTTCGCCGATCTCATCGAGAAACACAGTGCCCTGGTTGGCCAGCTCCATCAGCCCCGGCTTGCCACCGCGCTGGGCGCCGGTGAAGGCACCGGGTGCATAGCCGAACAGCTCGCTCTCGGCCAGGCTTTCGGGCAGTGCGGCGCAGTTGAGGGCGAGGAACGGCGCGGTATGGCGGCTGCTGATGGCATGGCAGGCGCGGGCCACCAGTTCCTTGCCGGTGCCGGTTTCGCCGTGCACCAGCAGCGGCGCATCGAGGGCCGCCACACGCAGGGCGCGGGCCTTGAGGGTGCGGATCGCCGGTGATTCGCCGAGCAACGCATCGAAACCTTCAGCGTGGTCGTGGTGCAGGGCGGACAGGCGCTCGCCCATGCGGTTCGGCGCATACAGCGTCAGCAGGCCGCCGGCGTTGGTGATGGGTGAAGCGTCCAGCAGCAGGCTCTGGCCGTTGAGCTGCATCTCGCGCATCGGCAGGTGGAAGTTGTTGTCCAGCAAGGCCTGCAGCAGGTCGGGGTCATTGAACAGTTCGCCCACCGTGCGCCCTGCGGATTCGCGGCCGCACAGGGCGATCAGCGCCGGGTTTGCCAGCAGCACCTTGCCGGCGCTGTCGACTGCTAGCACCGGGTCGCTCATGGCCGCCAGCAGGGCGTCGAGCTGCAGGTGGCGGCGCTGGCCGGGGAGGATGTCGACCACGTCCACCGACTGCACGCCACGCACTTCGAACAGGGCGTCGTGGAGTTCTTCGAGTACCGCCGGGCTGAGGGTCGGGGCATCGATGTAGACGTTGGGCGGGACCATTTCCACGGCGTCCAGGTTGAGGTTGCGGGCACCGAGCAGGGCGAGGACTTCCTGGGTGATGCCGACGCGGTCGATGAAGCTGACGTGGATGCGCATGGGAACGGTGAAAGTGGTGGCCTGGGAGGGCGGTAGTATGCCTTAACATCGTCGGGGCCGCTTTGCGGCCCTTTCCGACCGGTCCGGCGCCCCGGCAAGGCCGCTCCTACAGGGGAGCGCGATCGTTTGTAGGAGCGGCCTTGCCGGGGCGCCGGACCGGTCGGAAAGGGCTGCGAAGCAGCCCCAGGTTCTCGAATCACTCCAGATGTTCAGGCTTGATCGGGTCGCCTGATTTCACATCCAGCTTCTGGCGAATGTCTTCGAACATGGCATCGTATAGCTTATGCGGCGAACCCAGCGTTTCGAACTTCTGGTGCGGCGCGAGATAGGATTGGGCTTTGCGCGAAGCCACACTGAGGAAACTCGGCAGCACCTGGTCTTTGGCCAGGAAGAAATTTTCATCGACGGTCTTGCCCTCGATGCTGCCATGCATGCGGAACTGGATGCCTCTGCCTTCCTTGGGGTCTGAAAACGCTTCGTACTCGATGTTGAGGTCGTAGCTGTGGTCGGCACTGTTGAGCGCAGTGCGCTCGATGTGCACGTGACCGGGGTGGAACTGGGCCATGGCAAACTCCTCCGAAAGATGAAAATGGCGGGCCCGTAAGCCCGCCCACTGCAATCAACGGTAGCTGATACCAGGCTTTTCGGTACTTACGCGGGTGCCGGCGATGCCTTTGACAATGCCCTCGATGTTCTCCAGCGAGCTGATCACCGCCACTTTGCCAGTGTGCCGGGCAAAGTCGCAGGCCGCCTGTACCTTCGGCCCCATGGAGCCGGCCGCGAAGCCGAGGCGTTCGAGCTCATCGGGGTGGGCCTGGGCAATGGCTTTTTGCGTTGGCTTGCCCCAGTCAATGTAGGCGCCATCGACGTCCGTGGCGATTACCAGAAGGTCGGCTTTCAGCTGTTCGGCCAGCAGCGCCGAGCACAGGTCCTTGTCGATTACCGCCTCGATGCCTTTGAGTTTGCGGTTTTCATCGTACATGGTGGGGATGCCACCACCGCCGGCGCAGATGACGATGCTTTTCTTTTCCAGCAGCCATGTGATCGGGCGGATTTCAAAGATGCGCTTGGGTTTCGGGCTGGCGACCACACGCCGGTACTTGTCGCCGTCGGCCTTGACCACCCAGCCTTTTTCCTTGGCCAGGCGCTCGGCCTCTTCCTTGCTGTAGACCGGGCCGATGAACTTGCTCGGGTCCTTGAAGGCAGGGTCGTTGGCGTCCACTTCCACCTGGGTGAGCAGGGTGGCGAACGGCACTTCGAAGTCCAGCAGGTTGCCCAGTTCCTGTTCGATCATGTAACCGATCATGCCTTCGGTTTCGGCACCGAGCACGTCCAGGGGGTAAGCCTCGTCGGGCTTGTATGACAGCCCTTGCAGGGCCAGCAGGCCAACTTGCGGGCCGTTGCCGTGGGCGATGACCAGTTCGTTGCCGGGATGAATCTTGGCGATCTGTTCGGTGGCCGTGCGGATATTGGCGCGCTGGTTGTCAGCGGTCATGGGCTCGCCACGGCGCAGCAGGGCGTTGCCGCCCAATGCAACAACGATACGCATGGGGAATGTCCTTTAAGCGAAAGAAATGAACGCTGCTCGGGGCGGGACACCGCCCCTGTGGGAGCGGGTTCACCCGCGAATGCGTCAGCAGCCCCAGCGGTAATACCTGGGCTGACGCTTTCGCGGGTAAACCCGCTCCCACAGGGGGGCGGGTTGCCCGGCCTGACGAGTCAGCCTTACAGGTCAGCCAGGGTCGAAACCAGGATCGCCTTGATGGTGTGCATGCGGTTTTCCGCCTGCTCGAAGGCAATACACGCCGGCGACTCGAACACGTCATCGGTCACTTCGATGCCGTTGGCCAGGTCCGGATACTGCTCGGCAATCTGCTTGCCGACTTTGGTTTCGGAGTTGTGGAAGGCCGGCAGGCAGTGCATGAACTTGGTGCGTGGGTTGCCGCTGGCTTTCATCAGCTCCTTGTTCACCTGGTAAGGCTTGAGCTGCTTGATGCGCTCACCCCAGGCCTCGATCGGCTCGCCCATCGAGACCCAGACGTCGGTGTGGATGAAGTCGACGCCTTTGACCGCGGCCTTGGGGTCTTCAGTCAGGGTGATGCGCGCACCGCTTTCTTCGGCGTACTTGTGGCAACGCTCGACCAGGTCGTCATGTGGCCACAGCGCCTTGGGCGCAGCGATGCGCACGTCCATGCCAAGCTTGGCGCCGATCAGCAGCAGCGAGTTGCCCATGTTGTTGCGGGCGTCGCCCAGGTAGGCGTAGCTGATATCGTGCAGCGGCTTGTCGCTGTGCTCACGCATGGTCAGCACGTCGGCGATCATCTGCGTCGGGTGGTATTCATCGGTCAGGCCGTTGAACACGGGCACGCCGGCGAACTTGGCCAGCTCTTCGACGATTTCCTGCTTGAAGCCGCGGTACTCGATGGCGTCGTACATGCGCCCGAGCACGCGGGCGGTGTCCTTCATGCTCTCCTTGTGGCCGATCTGCGAGGAGTTGGGGTCGATGTAGGTGACGTTGGCGCCCTGGTCATAGGCGGCGACTTCGAAGGCGCAGCGGGTGCGGGTCGAGGTCTTTTCGAAGATCAGGGCGATGTTGTTGCCCTTCAGGTGCTGCTGCTCGGTGCCGGTGTACTTGGCGCGCTTGAGGTCGCGCGACAGGTCGAGCAGGTACTTCAGCTCGCGAGTGGTGTGGTGTTCGAGGCTGAGCAGGTTGCGGTTGTGAATGTTGAACGCCATGACTGTATCTCCTTGAATTCGGTGAGGGTCCCGGCCGCTGCTTTGTGGGCGCGGCCGGGTGTATGGTCGTTAGTAGTCGATTGGGTCGCGCACGATCGGGCAGGTCATGCAGTGGCCGCCGCCCCGGCCCCGGCCCAGTTCGCCGGCGCTGATGGTGATGACCTCGACGCCGGCCTTGCGCAGCAGGGTATTGGTGTAGGTGTTGCGGTCGTAGCCGATGACCACGCCTGGCTCGATGGCCACCACGTTGTTGCCGTCATCCCACTGCTCGCGTTCGGCGGCGAAGCTGTTGCCGCCGGTTTCGACCACGCGCAGCTTGACGCCCAGTTGCTCGCCGACCACCTCGATGAACGACTTGTTGATGCGGCGTACGTCCATGCCGTAAGGCTTTTTCTCGTCCGGGCGGATGATGAACGGCACGATCTCGTTGACCACTTCCGGGAAGACCGTGACCAGGTCGCGGTCGCAGAAGCTGAACACAGTGTCCAGGTGCATGGCAGCGCGGGATTTTGGCAGGCCGGCAACGATGACTTCCTTCGCTGCGCCCTTGGCGAACAGGTTGCGTGCCAGCTGGCCAATGGCCTGGCGCGAGGTGCGCTCGCCCATGCCGATCAGCACGATGCCTTTGCCAATCGGCATCACGTCACCGCCTTCGAGGGTGGACTGGCCGTGTTCCTTGTCCGGGTCGCCGTACCAGACTTCGAAGTCGGCGTTGGTGAACTCTTTGTGGAACTTGTAGATGGCGGTGGTCAGCAGGGTTTCCTGACGGCGCGCCGGCCAGTACATCGGGTTCAGCGTCACGCCACCGTAGATCCAGCAAGTAGTGTCGCGGGTGAACTGGGTGTTGGGCAGCGGTGGCAGGATGAAGCTGGAGTGGCCCAGGTAGTCGTTGTACATCTTGACCACATCGGCGCCTTCGCTCTGTGGCAGGTCCTGGCCAGCCACACCACCGATCAGGAACTCGGCCAGGTGGCGTGGTTCGAGGCCTTCGAGCCAGCTGCGCACTTCGTTGTTCAGGCCGACACCGACGGTGTCATCGGTGATCTTGCGGTCGAGGATCCACTTGAGTGCTTCCTTGTCCTGCACGATGTCGGTCAGCAGATTGTGCATCTCCAGCACATCCACGCCGCGCTCGCGCATCTTGGTGACGAAGTCGAAATGGTCGCGCTTGGCCTGGTCGACCCAGATCACATCGTCGAACAGCAGCTCGTCACAGTTGCTCGGCGTCAGGCGCTTGTGCGCCAGGCCCGGAGAGCAAACCATCACTTTGCGCAGTTTGCCGGCTTCGGAGTGGACACCGTACTTCTGTTTTTCAGCGGACATGGTTTCATTCCTCCAATTGAACGAAGACGTGGGTCAAAGGGTCAGGAAGCCGTCATACAGGCCAAAGGCTGCTACCAAGGCGCCAATGACCACGGCTGCGAAGATCAGTTTTTCCACGTTGGTGAAGATAGGTTGGCCCACTTCGCGCTTGGCCTTGGCGAACAGGATCGCGCCAGGGGCATAGAGCAGGGCCGAGAGCAGCAGGTATTTCACGCCGCCGGCGTACAGCAGCCAGATGGCGTAGATCAGCGCGATGGCACCGATGAACAGGTCTTTCTTCCGCTCGGCCAGGGCCTGTTCGTAGGTTTCGCTGCGCAGTGCCAGCAGGAAGGCATAAGCCGCCGACCACAGGTAGGGCACCAGGATCATCGAGGTGGCGAGGTAGATCAGCGACAGGTAGGTACTGCTGGAGAACAGGGTGATGACCAGGAAGATCTGCACCATGGCGTTGGTCAGCCACAGGGCGTTGGCCGGCACCTGGTTGGCGTTCTCGCGGCGCAGGAACTCCGGCATGGTGTGGTCCTTGGCGGCGGCGAACATGATCTCGGCGCACAGCAGCACCCACGACAGCAGGGCGCCGAGCAGCGAGATGATCAGGCCGACGCTGATCAGCACCGCACCCCAGTGGCCGACCACGTGCTCGAGCACGGCAGCCATCGACGGGTTCTGCAGCTTGGCCAGTTCCGGTTGGGTCATGATGCCCAGCGACAGCACGTTGACCAGTACCAGGAACAGCAGCACGGTGACGAAGCCGATGACCGTGGCCTTGCCTACGTCGGAGCGTTTTTCCGCCCGTGACGAGAAGATGCTCGCGCCTTCGATACCGATGAACACCCATACGGTGACCAGCATCATGTTGCGCACCTGGTTCATCACGCTGCCCAGGTCAGGTGTGCCCACCGCCCAGATGTCGGCGGTGAAAATGTCGAGCTTGAAGGCGAACAGGCAGATCAGTGCGAACAGCACCAGCGGTACGACCTTGGCCACGGTGGTGACCAGGTTGATGAACGCCGCTTCCTTGATGCCACGCAGCACCAGGAAGTGCACCGCCCAGAGCAGAATCGAGGCACCGATGATCGCTGCCGGGGTGTTGCCCTCGCCGAAGATCGGGAAGAAGTAGCCGAGGGTGCTGAACAGCAGCACGAAGTAGCCGACGTTACCCAGCCATGCGCTGATCCAGTAGCCCCAGGCCGAGGAGAAGCCCATGTAGTCGCCGAAGCCGGCCTTGGCATAGGCGTATACACCGCCATCCAGGTCAGGCTTGCGGTTGGCCAGGGTCTGGAACACGAAGGCCAGGGTCAGCATGCCCACTGCCGTGATCGCCCAGCCAATCAGTACCGCGCCAACGCCGGCACTGGCGGCCATGTTTTGCGGCAGGGAGAAAATCCCGCCGCCAATCATCGAGCCGACCACGAGTGCAACTAACGCGCCGAGTTTTAGTTTTCCGGATGAATCAGACATTTAACAACTCCTGCCAGGAGAAAGTTGACGACAGATTAAATCCGACGCCTGAACCATGACCTGACTTGGATCAGTTCATGGCAACGCGATGGTAGGAAATTTCCTACGCGCGACTCCTGGAGAGTGCCGACTGCTCAGCTGCAGGCCCTGTGCACTGGCATCTCCATGTCCTTCTAGAGCAAACGCCCCGTTTGGCCTGCGATGTCTGAAACTAGCCGCTTTTGCCGCTTTCGCAAATTTTTCACAAGAATTTCGAGTTTTATCAGATTCTTTTCTAGTTGCTGGGCAGCTGCTAGTTTTTACAGAGGCACGGCGATAGACAATGTGGTTATTAATGCTATAGGTTCAATGGGTTTAGCCATATAAGTAACAGCATTTTTATGGCGCCCATGGCTGTTTCAAACGCATGACAGCATGGAAAAAAGGGAGCCCCATGAGCGAACCGGGACAAAAGCTGCGTCTGGGCGCACTGATCGCGCTGGTGGTCGGTTCGATGATTGGTGGTGGGATCTTCTCGCTGCCGCAGAACATGGCCGCCCGTGCGGACGTTGGCGCGGTACTGATCGGTTGGGCGATCACCGCAGTGGGCATGCTGGCATTGGCCTTCGTGTTCCAGACCCTGGCCAACCGCAAGCCTGAACTGGATTCGGGGGTGTACGCCTACGCCAAGGCCGGCTTCGGCGACTATATGGGCTTCTCTTCGGCCTGGGGCTACTGGATCAGTGCGTGGCTGGGCAACGTCGGCTACTTCGTGCTGCTGTTCAGTACCCTCGGCTTCTACTTCCCGGTATTTGGCGAAGGCAACACGCCAATTGCCATCGGCTGCGCCTCGATGCTGCTGTGGGCGGTGCACTTTCTGGTACTACGTGGCATCAAGGAAGCGGCGTTCATCAACCAGGTGACCACTGTTGCCAAGGTGGTGCCGCTGCTGATCTTCGTCGTCATCGCCGCTTTTGCCTTCCGCGCCGATATCTTCACCCGCGATATCTGGGGCCTGAGCAACCCGCAGTTCGGCAATGTGCTGGACCAGGTGCGCAACATGATGCTGGTCACGGTGTTCGTGTTCATCGGTATCGAGGGCGCCAGTGTGTACTCCGGGCGGGCGCAGCGCCGTTCCGACGTGGGCAAGGCCACGGTGATCGGCTTTCTTGGCGTACTGGCACTGTTGGTGCTGGTCAACGTGCTGTCGTTGGGGGTGATGACCCAGCCGGAGCTGGCCGGGTTGCAGAACCCGTCGCTGGCCTCGGTGCTGGAGCATATCGTCGGCCCTTGGGGCGCCTTGCTGATCAGCATCGGCCTGGCGGTGTCGCTGCTCGGTGCCTTGCTGTCATGGGCACTGCTGTGTGCAGAGATTCTTTTCGCCACGGCACGTGACAAGACCATGCCGCGCTTTCTGGCCAAGGAAAACGCCAACCACGTGCCGGCCAATGCCTTGTGGCTGACCAACTGCATGATCCAGGGCTTCCTGCTGATCACGCTGGTTTCGGCAGGCACCTATACCAGCCTGATCTACCTGGCATCGTCGATGATTCTGGTGCCGTACCTGTGGTCGGCGGCTTATGCGGTGCTGCTGGCGTGGCGCGGGGAGAGTTACCAAGGGCAGCCGGGGTTGCGGCGCAAGGACCTGCTGGTGGCGGTACTGGCGCTGGTCTATGCGGTGTGGTTGTTGTACGCAGGTGGCCTCAAGTACTTGCTGCTGTCGGCCTTGCTCTACGCCCCCGGGGTCATCCTGTTCGCCCGGGCCAAGCACGAACAAGGGCAGACGCTGTTCACCACCTGGGAGAAGCTGATTTTCGCGGCAGTGCTGGCTGGCGCGGCACTGGCTGCCTACCTGCTGTATTCAGGGCTGCTGAGCCTGTGAGGCAGCGGGGCAGGGTTGTTCAGGGCGCGACCAGATCCACAGGTTGCCCAGGGTCATGCCGGCAATCGCCAGGAACACTGGCCAGTGGTGTTCGAGGAAAATCAGCATCAGGGCGGCGCACAGCAACATGCTGATGGTGGCGCTGACTTTGGCGCGGCGCTGGATCACCTTGCCGTTGCGCCAGTTGTACAGGATCGGCCCGAACAAGCGATGGTTTTCCAGCCAGGCGGACAGGCGCGGTGAGCTGCGCGTGGCGGCCCAGGCCGCCAGCAGGATGAACTCGGTGGTCGGCAGGCCGGGGATGACGATGGCGACCAGGCCTATCCCCAGGCTTACGTAAGCCAGGATGCCATACAGCAGGCGGGACAGTTTCGAGCGGGCGGGTCGGGTCATGGTCTCACTGCAAAAAACGTCCGGCCACCGGAAAGGTGGCCGGTTGATGCGTATCAGGCCAGCGCGGCATCCGCGGCGTAGGCATGCTTGAGCAGTTCAGTGAAGCGCTCGAAGGCGGCAACCGCTCCGCGCTCGGCGGCGGCGTCTTCCTCGGGCGACAGCGCCAGGCCATCGAGGATGCGGGTGAACTGCTTCCAGCCTTCGGCACGGCCACCGGCCGGCTCGCCGAGATGACGGGCACCGAAACTGTCTGACAATTCCAGGGCCACGGCACGCTTGATCAGAAACGCAGCGCCAAGTTTGGAGCCTTCCGAGACGAAGATCCAGCCCATTGCCTCACCCAGGCTCGGGTTCTGCAGCGCGCCAGGCACGGCAGACGGTACTTCAGTGCCGAGGTCGGCGAGGTCCAGGCGGGCTTGTGCGGCGCGGCAGCGCTCGGCCAGGTCGGGGACGATGGCGATCAGTTGCGGGTCGTTGTACAGGGCCTGCAGTTCGGCCTGAAACAGGTACTGGGCGACGACGAAGCGGGCGAAACTTTCGCGGCTGTCGAATGGCGCGTGGGATTTGACCAGGGCATCGAGCTCGCTGTGCGGAGCGTGGGTGACCTGGTTCAGGCGTTGCGAGCGCAGGGCTGGGCGATCGGTCATGGGGGTGTCCTTGGAAAATGAGGGCGTCTAGTGACAAGACGAAACAGCGGTGCGGGAACAGTAAAAAAACAGGGTTTTTTGATGTTTTTGCAGCGCGATAGAGATCGAGCGCCGCCCACGCGTCGCATCGCGGATAAATCCGCTCCTACAGTTGTTGCAACGTGGCCATGCCTGTGAGGGAACAACTGTAGGAGCGGATTTATCCGCGATGCGACGCGTGGGCGGCGCCCGATCTCATGGGCGCAAAACCTCTCAAGCCCTACATCAGATATCCCACACCACATTGATGGCGAAGTTGCGCCCCGGCATGGTCAGGCGGTCGAGGTTGGCCGGTTGGGTCACGCCAGCTTCACCCTGGCCGTCGTAGCCGCGCACCGAGTCCCACTGCCAGTATTTCTTGTCGGTCAGGTTGTACAGCCCGGCGTTGACGGTGACGTCGTCGGTCAGTTTGTAGAAGCCGCTCAGGTCCAGCACACCATAGCCAGGTGTGCGGAACTGCGAGCTCTGGCCGTCCGGTGCGAAGAAGGTGGTGTCGTCGACGCGGGTCTTGCGCTTGACCAGGGTCCAGCTCAGCAGGCCGCCATAGTTCGGCTGCTCGTAACCCAGGCCGAACACGCCGGTCAGCGGGTTGACGCTGTTCAGCGGCTGGCCGTTGTCGTCATTGCGACCATAGGCGTAGGCGATCGACCCCTGGGTGTACAGGCCCTGCGGTGCACCGAAGTGGTCAAGGTACAGGCGGCCCTTGATCTCGGCGCCCTTGATGGTGGCATGCTTGATGTTGTTGGCCTGGAACGTGGTTTCCAGGTTGGCCGACTGCACGGCATCTTCGTCGATGAAGTCGCGGTACTTGTTATAGAACACCGCCACGTCGAAGTTGCCGGCGTCGAAGTTGCCGCGCAGGCCGGTTTCGTAGCTCTTGCTCTTTTCCGGCTCGAGCCCGGGGTTGCCCTGCACGCTGTAACCCAGGGTGGGGTTGTCAAAGCGCCCGTACATCGATTTGGCCGTCGGCGTGCGGAAGCCCTCGGCGTACTGGCCGTACCAGGTGTAGTTGTCATTGAAGGCGTAGGTCAGGCCGAACTTGGGCGAAACGCGGTGCCACTTCTTGTCCGAGTCGTCGAGGCTGCTAGGTGCGGTACCCGAACCCTGGATGCCGCGCAGGAACTCCTCGGTGAACTTCGGCTCCATGCGCGTGTAGTCGTAGCGGGCGCCGGGCATGAAGGTCCAGTTGTTCCAGCGGATCTCATCCTGCACGAACAGGCTGTAGGTATTCACGGTCGGGTCCGGGAAGTCACTGATCAGCGCCTGGGCATCGCTGGTGCTGACCTGGCCGATGCTGCGGCAGGTGCCACCGACCGTCAGGCAGGTGCCGGTGCCGCTGCGCGAACCGGTGACCTTCTCGTGCTTGAGGGTAGTGCCGTAGGTCAGCAGGTGATCGGTGGCGCCGATGCTGAAGGCCTTGTCCAACTGGGCGTCGAACACCCACTGGCGGTCTTTGTAAGTGGTATCGCGGGTGCGCAGCACGGTGCGGTTGAACGGGAAGTAGACTTCCTCGGTGTGCTGGTCGGTCTTGGCGATCTGGTAGTTCAGGCTCCACTTGACGTGGTCGGCTACCCGCGAATCAAGGCCGAACTCGTGGTTGATGCCAAAACGCTCGCGGGTGATGGTGTCATTGCCATTGCGGCTTTTGTACATGCCCATGCCGGCGCCGTTGGTGAACGGCCCGCCGACAGCACTGAGGATGTCCTGGTCGCGGTCGTCCTTGTAGCGCTCGTAGGTTAAACCCAGGCGAGCATCGTCGGCGTAGTTCCAGCCCAGTTTGGCCAGCACGTTGGTGGTCCGCACGTCTTCCGGGTTGGCCTCGGTGCGCGCAAGGCCCGTGCCGCCGTGGCTGCCGTAGGATTCGGTCTCATGGCCATTGCGCTGGCTCAAGTGCAGCAGGCCGTCGAAATCGCCCGTGCGGCCCGCCACGGTAGCCGAGGTCAGCCAGCTGTCATCGGCCGAGCTGTAGCCGGTCTTCAGGCGCGCACCGGCGTCTTTGCCGGGCTTGATGATGTCGTCCGGGTCCAGGGTGAAGTAGCTCACCGCACCGCCGATGGCGTTGCTGCCGTACAGCACCGAGGCCGGGCCGCGGAGGATTTCCACGCGTTTGACGATTTCAGGGTCGACGTAGTTGCGCTGGGTCTGGGCGTAGGGGCCATAGAAGAAGCTGTCGGGGATCGACACGCCATCGACTTGGGTAAGGACGCGCTCGCCGTCGATGCCGCGGATGTTGTAGCCGTTCAGGCCACTGCGCTGGCCGGTGCCACCCACCGACACACCCGGTTCGTAACGGACCAGTTCCTGGATATTGTTGACGTTCCGCCGGTCCAGCTGCTCGCGGGTCTGCACGGTCACGGTGCTCGGTACCTGGCTCACGTCCTGGGCGCTACGGGTGGCGCTGACGGTCATCTGCTGCAGGGCAATGGCATTACCCGCCGACTGGCGCTCGAGCACCACGTTGCCGTTGCTGATCTTGCGCAAGACCAGGCCGGTGCCCTGGAGCAGGCGCTTGAGCGCAGCTTCAGGTGGCAGCGAACCTTGCACGCCAGGCGATGCCACGCCGTCGGCCAGTTCGGCGCTGAAACCGACCTGCCAGCCGGTAACCTTGCTGAAGGCATTGATTGCCTCGACCAGCGGCTGTTGCGCAATGCTGAAGCGGTAGTCACCCATGCGCGGGCTGCTGGCCTGGGCCGGTTCGGCGGCCAGCGCCGGTAGGCTGCAGGCACCGCTGGCGAGCAGGGCCAGCGTCAGCAGGGACAGCTGACCGGTACGGCGGGGAAGGGTGGACGAGCGAGTTGGACCTGTGGACATCGAAAGCGCTCCCAGACGCGCGAACTGTTATAGGTGATGACCGTTCTTGTTTTCAAACAAGAATCAGTTGCATTGGCTATAACGAGACGGGCGGGGTTGCGCGATCGCGTAAAAAAAATTTCAGGTCAGTTGATGATCACCACGGCAGGGAACTCGTGCAGCTGCGCCGAGGTGATGTGGGCCAGGGCGCGCAGGGTTTCCAGCGGCTGATCCAGGCGGTAGTTGCCGGTCACGGCCATGTCGTCGAGGCGGCCGTTGCGGTTGATGATCCAGCCGGGGTAATAGCGCCGTACTTCCGCCAGTACCTGGCTCAACGGGCAGTTCTCGAACACCAGGCGGCCGTCGACCCAGGCCAGGTCCTTGTGCATGTCCGGGCGCTGGCGCTGGCCAAAGCCCTGTGGGCCAACACTGATGCTGTCGCCGGCACTGAGGCGAATGCGTTGGTCGCGGGCCCCCTGCAGGTCGACGTCGCCTCGCTGTACGCGCACCTGTGCCTCGCCGTTGAGGTAGCGTACGGCGAAATCGGTGTCGCGTACCTGCGCGCGCACTGGCCCGGCCTGCACCTCCAGCGGTAGCTGGGCGCCACCGGGTACCTGGAAATACGCCTCGCCTTGCAGCAGGCGCGCAACCTGGCGGCCGCCCTGCAGGTCGCTGGCGAAGGCGGAATTGGTGTTGAGCAGAATCTTGGCGCCGCCATCCAGCTCCAGGCGCTGGCGCTCACCGACCACGGTCAGGTGGTCTGCCTGCAGGCGCACCGGCAGGTTGCCGAACGTGAACAGCCCGACCAGCAGCACGGCGGCGGTAGCCAGTGGCTTCCAGTGCGCACGCAGGCGGCCGCGCAGCGAGCGGCGCTGATGCTGGTGCATGTGCATGGCCGCCTGGCGTAGCGGGGTGCCGTTCCACAAGGCTTCGGCCTCAACGTAGGCCTCGGCGTTTTCAGGGGATGCGCTGAGCCATTGCTCGAAGGCGAGGGTGTCTGCCTCGCTGGCGCACTGCAGGCGCACGAGCCAGTCCAACGCCTCGTCCAGCGCACGGGCGCGGGCGTCGGGCCCGGTGGCTGGCGGGCGAGTGACGGGGCTGTCGGTCACAGTGGGTCCTTGCAGGTATTTTTGCGAATGATCAAGGCTCGGGCAAAGCATGGCAAGGGCCACGACGCATTCGGCACGCCGGCGGTCGGCTCATTTGAGGCGGTCGGCCACGCCCATGCAGATCGCCATGATCAGTTTCAGTTCCTTCTGTACGGTGCTGGCCGAGACCTGCAGTTGCTCGGCAATTTCCAGGTAGCTGGCGCCGTGCAGTCGGCTGAGGATGAAAATGCGCTGCTGGCGCTCGGTCAACTGATTGAGGCTGACGCTCAGGTGCTTGAGCAGTTGTTCGGCGTGGGCGGCGTCCTCGCTGCTGCCGAGCGGGGAGGCGACATTGTGCAGCACCTCGTCGGGTACATCGTCGACCAGCATGCGCGCCTGCACCCGGCGTGTACGCAGGTGATCCAGGGCGAGGTTGCGGGCGGTCTGGAACACGAAGGGTTCGAGGTGTTCGATGGGCCGCTCGCCCAAGGCACGGGACACCCGCAGGTAGGTTTCCTGCAACAGGTCCTCGGCCGTGCTGGGGTTGCCCACCATGCGTTGCAGGGTGCGCAGCAGGGAAAGGCGCTGAACGAGGAAGACGGAGTTGAACCGGGACTGACTCACGGGGGGACCTAGCCGACGAAAGTTGAATGATAATGCTTATCATCTTGCCGTCAGGTCAAGCTTGGAATTGTTAGGGAAAGGTAAAGATTGTGAGTTCTTCAGCCTTGTGCGGTCCCGTGCAGGAGCGGCCTTGTGTCGCGAAAGGGCTGCAAAGCAGCCCCCTGAAATGTGCAACAGCGCTCATGCCCGGGGGCCGCTTTGCGGCCCTTTCGCGACACAAGGCCGCTGCCACAAAGGCCGCATAAACCCGCCAGGTTCAGCGAGCGCTGGCCAATGCCAGGCAGTTGTCCAGCATGCGGTTGGAGAACCCCCACTCGTTGTCATACCAGGCCAGCACCTTGAGCATCCGCCCGTTGGCGCGGGTATGGTTGGCATCGAAGATCGACGACAACGGGTTGTGGTTGAAGTCGCACGACACCAGCGGCAGGGCGTTGTAGCCGAGCACCTTGGAGTGCCGGCTGGCTTCGAGGAACAACTGGTTGACCTGCTCGGCGCTGGCCTCGCGCTTGAGGTTGACGGTAAGGTCGACCAGTGAGACGTTGATCACCGGTACCCGCACGGCCATACCGGTGAGCTTGCCGGCCAGCTCCGGCAGCACCAGGCCCACGGCCTCGGCGGCGCCAGTCTTGCTTGGAATCATCGACTGGGTGGCCGAGCGGGCGCGGTACGGGTCGCTGTGGTAGACGTCGGTCAGCACCTGGTCGTTGGTGTAGGCGTGGATCGTGGTCATCAGCCCCTGTTCGATGCCGAACTCGCGGTGCAGCACCTGGGCGATCGGCGCCAGGCAGTTGGTGGTGCACGAAGCGTTGGAAATGACCTGGTGCGAAGCCCGCAAAATATCGTGGTTGACCCCGTACACCACGGTGGCATCGACACCCTTGCCCGGCGCTGAGACGATCACCTTGGAGGCCCCGGCAGCCAGGTGCGCGGCGGCCTTGGCGCGGTCGGTAAACAGCCCGGTGCATTCGAACACCACATCGATCGCTTCGGCCTTCCAGGGCAGCTCGGCCGGGTTGCGGATGGCGCTGACCGCGATACGGTCACCATTGACCGTCAGGCTCTCATGGTCGGCTTCGACCACGGCATCGAACGTGCCGTGCACGCTGTCATATTTGAGAAGGTGGGCGTTCATCGCGCTGTCACCCAGATCATTGATGGCGACGACCTGCAGGTCCTGGCGGTAGCCTTGGGTATACAGTGCGCGCAGGACATTGCGCCCGATGCGGCCGAATCCATTGATGGCGATACGTAGGGTCATGGCAGTACCTCTGGCGGTCCGAGTGAAAGCTGTGGCACAAAGACGCTTCACTGAAACGGTTTTGTTGTTGGAATTACAAGATTATTCACTGGCCGATAGAAAACAAGCCTTTTTGATGGCAGTATTTTGTTTAAACATACAACGAGTGGTTGGGCGCAGTGCCTCCCCGATGTTGCGAGCCCCTCTACCTTGAGCCTAGGCCGCAATCGTTTGGAGGGGAAATGCCCGGTAAACCGCCCTTACAATTAGCCTGGAGTCCAGTACATGCACCCGCGCATCCTTGAGGTCACCCAGCGGCTGATCGAACGTAGCCGTGCCACCCGCGAGCGCTACCTGCAGCTGATTCGTGGCGCGGCCAGTGACGGCCCCATGCGTGCCAGCCTGCAATGCGCCAACTTCGCCCACGGTGTGGCCGGTTGTGGCGCCGAGGACAAGCAGACCCTGCGGCTGATGAACGCGGCCAACGTCGCCATCGTTTCGGCCTACAACGACATGCTCTCGGCGCACCAGCCGTACTTGCATTTCCCTGACCAGATCAAGCAGGCCTTGCGCGAGGTCGGTTCGGTCGGCCAGTTCGCCGGGGGGGTGCCAGCCATGTGCGATGGTGTGACACAGGGCGAGCCGGGCATGGAGCTGGCCATCGCCAGCCGCGAAGTGATCGCCATGTCCACTGCGGTCGCGCTGTCGCACAACATGTTCGACGCCGCGTTGATGCTCGGCATCTGCGACAAGATCGTCCCCGGCCTGATGATGGGTGCGCTGCGCTTCGGTCACCTGCCGACCATTTTCGTCCCGGGCGGGCCGATGGTTTCCGGCATTTCCAACAAGCAGAAAGCCGACGTGCGCCAGCGCTATGCCGAGGGCAAGGCCACGCGCGAGGAACTGCTTGAATCGGAAATGAACTCCTACCACAGCCCTGGCACCTGTACCTTCTACGGCACTGCCAACACCAACCAGTTGGTGATGGAAGTCATGGGCCTGCACCTGCCCGGCGCCTCGTTCGTCAATCCGTACACCCCGCTGCGCGATGCCCTTACCGCCGAGGCGGCGCAGCAGGTCACGCGCATGACCAAGGCCAGCGGCAGCTTCATGCCGCTGGGCGAGATCGTCGACGAGAAGGCGCTGGTCAACTCCATCGTGGCCCTGCACGCCACCGGCGGCTCGACCAACCACACCCTGCACATCCCGGCGATCGCCCAGGCAGCCGGCATCCAGCTGACCTGGCAGGACATGGCCGACCTGTCCGAGGTGGTGCCGACCCTGTCCCACGTCTACCCCAACGGCAAGGCCGACATCAACCATTTCCAGGCCGCTGGCGGCATGGCCTTCCTGATCCGTGAACTGCTCGATGCCGGCCTGCTGCATGAAGACGTCAACACCGTGGCCGGGCACGGCCTGCGCCGCTACACCCAGGAGCCGTTCCTCGACGACGGCAAACTGGTATGGCGCGAAGGGCCAAGGCAGAGCCTGGATGAGAGCATCCTGCGCCCGGTGGCGCGGCCATTCTCGGCCGAAGGCGGCCTGCGGGTGATGGAAGGCAACCTGGGCCGTGGCGTGATGAAGGTTTCTGCGGTAGCCCCTGAGCACCAGGTGGTCGAGGCGCCGGCGCGGGTGTTCCAAGACCAGCAGTCGCTGGCCGATGCTTTCAAGGCCGGTGAGCTGGAGCGCGATTTCGTTGCCGTGGTGCGCTTCCAGGGCCCGCGTTGCAATGGCATGCCCGAGCTGCACAAGTTGACGCCGTTCCTCGGTGTGTTGCAGGACCGCGGCTACAAGGTCGCACTGGTGACCGACGGGCGAATGTCGGGCGCCTCTGGCAAGATCCCGGCGGCCATCCACGTCTGCCCCGAAGCGTTCGATGGTGGCCCGCTGGCACGCGTGCGTGATGGTGATATCGTGCGGGTCGATGGCGTCGAAGGCACGCTGCGGGTCATGGTGTCGGCAGAAGAGCTGGCCAGCCGTGACCTGCCGCCCGCGCCCCAGGGCAACGACCTGGGCTGCGGCCGTGAGCTGTTCGGCTTCATGCGTATGGCGTTCAGCCCGGCAGAGCAGGGTGCGAGCGCCTTCACCTCGGCCCTGGAGAACCTCAAATGAAGGACCTGCTGGTTGGCGACATCGGTGGCACCAATGCCCGTTTTGCGTTGTGGCGTGACAACCAGCTGTACCAGGTGAAGGTTTTCGCTACGGCGGACTACACCAGCCCGGAGCAAGCCATCGAGGCCTACCTGCAGGGTCAGGGTATTGCCCGTGGTGGCCTGGCGGCGGTATGCCTGGCGGTGGCGGGGCCAGTCGATGGTGATGAATTCCGCTTCACCAACAACCACTGGCGGCTCAGTCACAAGGCGTTTTGCCAGGCCTTGCAGGTCGAGCGGCTGCTGCTGATCAACGACTTTTCTGCCCAGGCCCTGGGCATGACCCGCCTGCAACCTGGTGAGTACCGCGAGGTCTGCCCAGGCAAGGCGGACCCTGCGCGGCCCGCGCTGGTGATCGGCCCGGGCACCGGCCTGGGCGTCGGCAGCCTGTTGCGCCTGGGCGAGCAGCACTGGCAGGCGTTGCCAGGTGAAGGCGGGCATGTCGACCTGCCGGTGGGTAACGCCCGCGAAGCAGCGATCCATCAGCAGATGCACAGCCAGATCGGCCACGTCAGTGCCGAGACGGTACTCAGTGGCGGAGGCCTGGTACGCCTGTACCAGGCTATGTGTGCGCTGGATGGCGACACGCCGCGACACACATCCCCGGCGCAGGTCACTGATGCGGCGCTGGGTGGCGAGCCACGGGCGCTGGCGGTGGTCGAGCAGTTCTGCCGATTCCTCGGGCGCGTGGCTGGTAACAATGTGCTTACCTTGGGCGCGCGCGGCGGGGTTTATATTGTCGGCGGGGTGATCCCGCGCTTTGCCGAACTGTTCCTGCGCAGTGGCTTTGCCCAGAGTTTTGCCGACAAGGGCTGCATGAGTGGCTACTTCGCCGGGGTACCGGTGTGGCTGGTGACAGCGGAATTCTCTGGACTGCTGGGGGCCGGAGTGGCATTACAGCAATCATTGGATCACTGACGGGGGCCGCTCTGCGCCCCTTTCGCGACACATGGCCGCTCCTACAGAATGGCGCGATCCCTGTAGGAGCGGCCTTGTGTCGCGATAGGGCTGCGCTGCGGCCCCCGACTGCAATACCCGAGAGCAGGCGATGAAGACCTGTGATTAACAAGAGGGCGGGATACCTTGAGCACTGCCGGAAAATCCATCCTGATGGTCGACGACGATCAGGAAATTCGTGAACTGCTGCAAACCTACCTGAGCCGCGCCGGCTTCCAGGTCCTTGCCGAGGCCGATGGTCAGGGCTTTCGCCGGGCCCTGGAAAGCACCCCCTGCGACCTGGTGATCCTCGACGTCATGCTGCCCGACGAAGACGGTTTCAGCCTGTGCCGCTGGGTGCGCCAGCATCCTCGCCAGTCGCGGGTGCCGATCATCATGCTGACGGCCAGCTCCGACGAGGCCGACCGCGTCATCGGCCTGGAGCTGGGCGCCGACGACTACCTGGGCAAGCCATTCAGCCCGCGTGAATTACAGGCGCGCATCAAGGCCCTGTTGCGCCGCAGCGAGTTCGGCCAGGCCGCGCCAGCCAGCTCCGTGCTGGCCTTCGATGACTGGCGCCTGGATACCATCAGCCACCGCCTGTTCCATCGCGATGGCGAAGAGGTGATTCTGTCCGGTGCCGACTTTGCCCTGCTCAAACTGTTTCTCGATCACCCGCAGCAGATTCTCGACCGCGACACCATCGGCAACGCCACCCGCGGCCGCGAGCCGATGCCGCTGGACCGTATTGTCGACATGGCGGTCAGCCGCCTGCGCCAGCGCCTGCGCGACACCGACAAGCCGCCGCGGCTGATCCGCACCGTGCGTGGCAGTGGTTACCTGCTGGCTGCCCATGTCTGCTGCGCTTCCTGAGCGGCGCTGGCGCCTGCTGCCGCGCTCGCTGCTGGGGCGCATGCTGCTGCTGACCTTGCTGGTGGTACTGCTGGCTCAGGGCCTGTCGAGCCTCATCTGGGTCGCCCAGTTGCGCGCCAGCCAATTGCAGGGCCTGCGTGCCAGTGCCGGGAGCCTGGCCCATTCCATGAGCGCCAGCGTCAGCTACTTCCGCTCGCTGCCGGTGGCCTATCGGCCGATGGTACTCGACCAGTTGCGCAGCATGGGTGGCACGCGCTTCTTCGTGTCGCTCAACGACAAGCCGCTGGACATGCCGGTGTTAGCCATCACCCCGCGCAAGCAGGCGGTGATCGACGTGTTCCAGCAGGTACTGCACGAGCGCCTGGGCGAGCAGATGGAGGTCTGCGTCGAGTTCGTCGCCCCCGATGACCTGCGCATCTTCAACAGTGGCCTGAAGCTTGATGAGCTGCCGCGTTCGTGGGCGCATTACTCGCTGACCCTAGAGCCCCTCAACCCGCCAGTGCTGGTGACCCAGATCCGTCTTGACCAAGGCGAATGGCTTTACATCGCATCCTTGCTGCCCGAGCCCTATACCAGCCTTGAGGCCGAACGCCTGCCACGCCAGCAGATCGGTTTCATCGTGCTGACCACCGCTTTGCTGCTGCTGTTCATCGGCTTGCTGGTGCACTGGCAGAGCTGGCCGCTCAAGCGGCTGGCGCGTGCCGCCCGTGAACTGTCACTGGGCGCCGATGTGGCACCGGTGGCCGAAGGCGGCGGCAGCGAGGTGGTGGAAGTGGGGCGGGCGTTCAACAGCATGCGTGAGCGCATCAGCCGTTACCTGACCGAGCGTTCCCAGTTGTTCAGCGCGATTTCCCACGACCTGCGCACACCGATCACGCGCTTGCGCCTGCGCGTGGAGCTGCTCGAGGACGAACGCCTGCAGGCCAAGTTCAGCCACGACTTGGATGAGCTGGAGCTGCTGGTCAAGGGGGCGCTGCAGTGCGTGAAGGACACCGACATCCACGAGAACATCGAGCCGATCGACCTCAACCAGGTGCTGGAGATTCTCGTAGAGCCGTATCTGGGTGACGGCCGTATCACCGTCGAAGGGCGAGCCATGGCGCCGTACCCGGGCAAACCGCTGGCCCTGCGCCGCTGTATCGGCAACCTGATCGACAATGCCATCAAGTATGGCGAGCGGGCGCGCCTGCGTATCATCGACAGTGCCGAGGGCTTCGTCTTGCAGGTGGATGACCAAGGGCCCGGCGTGCCCCAGCAGCAGATGGAGCAAGTGTTCGAGCCGCATTTTCGCCTGGCCGGGAAGCAGCAGGGCTACGGTCTGGGCCTGGGTATCGCGCGCAACATTGCCCATAGCCATGGCGGCGAGGTGAGTCTGCTCAACCTGCGCGAAGGCGGTTTGCGGGTGACGCTGTACCTGCCCAGAGGCATGGATTGAGGCGTGTCACAGACTGGTGACACAACAGCTGTCCTTCGTGACATGCCGACCAGGACGGCTGGCTAGACTTCGCAGACGACTGGCAAGGAACGCGCTGGCCCATGAAGCATAACGACCTCCCCTTTGGCAGTTGGCTGGACTCGCCTGTCCATGCTGCCTGGCTCATGGCCGAAGGGCGGCGCCTGCTGGCCTTCGCCAAGGCGTCGAAGTTGCCAGGCGGCTTCGGCAACCTCGAAGCCTCTGGCAACCTGGCGCCTGATGCCGCCGCCGAAACCATGAGCACCGCGCGCATGACACATTGCTTCGCTGTCGCGCACATCCAGGGTATGCCAGGGTGCCTGGCTTACGCCGAGCATGGTGTCGCGGCCTTGCGCGGGGTGTTGCACGATGCCACCTACGATGGCTGGTTCGCGCACCCCGAAGGCCGCCAAGACAGTGGCAAGGCCGCTTACCTGCATGCTTTCGTCGCGCTGGCTGCCAGTTCCGCCAAAGTGGCCGGCACGGCCGGTGCCGCGCAGTTGCTGGCGGACGCTGTGCGAGTCATCGAAGGCCACTTCTGGTGCGAGCAGGAGGGCGCCCTGCGTGAAACCTTCTCGCGCGCCTGGCAGATGCCTGAAGCCTACCGTGGCGCCAACAGCAACATGCACGCCACCGAGGCGTTCCTGGCCCTGGCCGATGCCACCGGCAACACGCTGTGGCTGCAAAGGGCGTTGCGCATTGCCGAGCGCATCATCCACACCCATGCCGCCGCCAACGGCTATCGGGTCATCGAGCATTTCGACGCATTCTGGCAGCCAGTGCCGCACTACAACCTGGAGCATCCCGCCGACCACTTCCGCCCTTATGGCACAACGCCCGGGCACGCGCTGGAATGGGCGCGCCTGCTGCTGCACCTGGAGGCCAGCCTCCAGCTTGCCGGGCTGCCCGCACCCGAATGGCTGCTAGCCTGCGCCCATGGCTTGTTCGACAGCGCCTGTCGCCACGGCTGGAGCGTCGATGGTGAGCCTGGCTTCGTCTACACGTTGGACTGGGACAACCGCCCGGTCGTCAGGCAGCGCCTGCACTGGGTGCATGCCGAGGCGTGCGCCGCAGCCGCCGCGCTGTTGCGCAGAACCGGTGAAGCCCGTTACGAGCAGTGGTATCAATGTTTCTGGGGGTTCATCGACAACCATTTCATAGACCGTGCCGGCGGCAGCTGGCACCACGAACTCGACGCGTACAACCACCCTGCCGGCACCCTCTGGCCGGGCAAGCCGGACCTGTATCACGCTTATCAGGCGGTGCTGCTGCCGGGCTTGCCATTGGCACCCAGCCTGGCGACGGCCATTTCGCGTTATGTAACCAAACGATGACATTCGCGCATCGCTTCGTTACCTGACGAGGCGGGCGCGCTGATTAGACTTCATGCAATGCAAGCGACCGACTTGCCCCGCATAACAACAAGAAAGGTACTCCGATGAATTCGACCCTCCGCCTCGCCGCCGCGATCTCCCTCGCCTCGTTCCTGCCACTCAGTGCGTTCGCCGCCGAATCCAAAGGCAGCGTCGAAGTGGTGCACTGGTGGACCTCCGGTGGTGAAAAAGCCGCTGTGGATGTACTCAAGGCCCAAGTCGAGAAAGATGGCTTCACCTGGAAGGACGGCGCGGTTGCAGGTGGCGGTGGTGCCACGGCCATGACCGTGCTCAAGAGCCGCGCAGTAGCCGGCAATCCGCCTGGCGTCGCGCAGATCAAGGGGCCGGACATCCAGGACTGGGCTGCCACCGGCCTGCTCGATGAAGACGTGCTCAAGGACGTTGCCAAGGAAGAAAAGTGGGACGCGCTGCTCGACAAAAAGGTCGCCGACACCGTGAAGTTTGACGGTAACTATGTCGCTGTGCCGGTCAATATCCACCGCATCAACTGGCTGTGGATCAACCCTGAGGTATTCAAGAAGGCCGGCATCGACAAGGCGCCGACTACCCTCGACGAATTCTATGCCGCCGCCGACAAGCTCAAGGGTGCCGGTTTCATCCCGCTCGCCCACGGCGGCCAGCCTTGGCAGGACAGCACCGTGTTCGAAAGCGTGGTGCTGGCCGTGATGGGGCCAGAGGGCTACAAGAAGGCCATGGTCGATCTGGACGAAGCGGCGCTCACCGGCCCCGAGATGGTCAAGGCGCTCAGCGAACTGAAGAAGGTCGCTACCTACATGGACCCTGATGGCAAGGGCCAGGACTGGAACCTGGAGGCGGCCAAGGTCATCAACGGCAAGGCCGGCATGCAGATCATGGGCGACTGGGCCAAGAGCGAATGGACCCTGGCCAAGAAGACCGCCGGCAAGGATTACCAGTGCGTGCCGTTCCCTGGCACCGAAAAGGCCTTCCTCTACAACATCGACTCGCTGGTGGTATTCAAGCAGAACGACAAGGGCACTGCTGCTGGCCAGCAGGACATCGCCCGCAAGGTCCTGGGCCAGGACTTCCAGAAGGTCTTCAGCATCAACAAGGGCTCGATCCCGGTGCGTAACGACATGCTCGCCGACATGAGCAAGTACGGCTTCGACGCCTGCGCCCAGACCTCCGCCAAGGACTTCCTCGCCGACGCCAAGACCGGCGGCCTGCAGCCGAGCATGGCGCACAACATGGCCACCACGCTGGCCGTGCAGGGCGCATTCTTCGATGTGGTGACCAACTACATCAACGACCCCAAGGCCGACCCGGCCGATGCGGCGAAGAAGCTGGCGGCGGCGATCAAGGCTGCGCAGTAAAGGTCGAGCGATCCCCGTTGTAGGAGCGGCCTTGCCGGGGCGCCGGACCGGTCGGAAAGGGCTGCGCAGCAGCCCCAAGGACTCAAGTCCACCACCTACCTGGCAGATCGAGCGCACCGAATTGGGGCTGCTGCGCAGCCCTTTCCGACCGGTCCGGCGCCCCGGCAAGGCCGCCCCTACAGAGTGTTGCAGCGCCTGAAAGGTGACCCATGACAACAGCAACCGCCCAACTGCGGGCCTCTCCCCTGGACGCGCTGCAGCGCTGGCTACCGAAACTGGTACTGGCACCGAGCATGTTCATCGTCCTGGTGGGCTTCTACGGTTACATCCTGTGGACCTTCGTCCTGTCCTTCACCACCTCGACCTTCCTGCCGACCTACAAGTGGGCGGGCCTGGCGCAATACGCCCGGCTGTTCGACAACGACCGCTGGTGGGTGGCGAGCAAGAACCTGATGCTGTTCGGCGGCCTGTTCATCGCCATCAGCCTGGTCATCGGTGTGCTGCTGGCAGTACTGCTGGACCAGCGCATCCGCCGCGAAGGCTTCATCCGCACCATCTACCTGTACCCCATGGCGCTGTCGATGATCGTCACCGGTACCGCCTGGAAATGGCTGCTCAACCCCGGCATGGGCCTGGACAAGCTGCTGCGCGACTGGGGTTGGGAGGGCTTTCGCCTGGACTGGCTGATCGACCCTGACCGGGTTGTGTACTGCCTGGTGATCGCCGCCGTGTGGCAGGCATCGGGCTTCATCATGGCGATGTTCCTCGCCGGACTGCGCGGGGTCGACCAGTCGATCATCCGCGCCGCGCAGATCGACGGTGCCAGCCTGCCGCGCATTTACTGGACCGTGGTGCTGCCCAGCCTGCGCCCGGTGTTCTTCAGCTCGTTGATGATCCTTGCGCACATCGCCATCAAGAGCTTCGACCTGGTGGCGGCGATGACTGCCGGTGGGCCGGGTTATTCGTCCGACCTGCCAGCCATGTTCATGTACTCCTTCACCTTCAGCCGCGGCCAGATGGGCATGGGCTCGGCCAGCGCCATCCTCATGCTCGGGGCGATCCTGGCGATCCTCGTGCCGTACCTGTACTCGGAACTGCGGAGCAAGCGCCATGCATAGTTCATCACAGGCTCCTGCCGACAGGCCGGCGCTGACCCTGAGCCGCATCGCCATCCATGCCGTGCTGCTGCTTGCCGTGCTGCTGTACCTGGTGCCGCTGGTGGTGATGCTGCTGACCAGCTTCAAGTCCCCGGAAGACATCAGCACCGGCAACCTGCTCAGCTGGCCCACCGTGGTCACCGGCATCGGCTGGGTCAAGGCCTGGGGCACGGTCAGTGGTTACTTCTGGAACTCGATCATGATCACCGTGCCGGCGGTGCTGATCTCAACCACCCTCGGCGCACTGAACGGCTATGTGCTGTCGATGTGGCGTTTCCGCGGCTCGCAGCTGTTCTTCGGCCTGTTGCTGTTCGGTTGCTTCCTGCCATTCCAGACCGTGTTGCTGCCGGCGTCGTTCACCCTCGGCAAGCTGGGGCTGGCCAGCACCACCACCGGCCTGGTGCTGGTGCACGTGGTCTACGGCCTGGCATTCACCACGCTGTTCTTCCGCAATTTCTACGTGAGCATTCCCGATGCTCTGGTGAAGGCCGCGCGCCTGGATGGCGCCGGTTTCTTCACCATCTTCCGCCGCATCATCCTGCCGATGTCGACGCCGATCATCATGGTCTGCCTGATCTGGCAGTTCACCCAGATCTGGAACGACTTCCTGTTTGGCGTGGTGTTCTCCAGCGGCGACTCGCAACCGATCACCGTGGCCTTGAACAACCTGGTCAACACCAGCACCGGGGCCAAGGAATACAACGTCGACATGGCAGCGGCGATGATCGCCGGCCTGCCAACCCTGCTGGTCTACGTGGTGGCAGGCAAATATTTCGTCCGCGGGCTCACGGCTGGCGCGGTCAAGGGGTAAGTCATGGCAACGCTCGAACTTCGCAATGTGAACAAGACCTACGGCAGCGGCTTGCCGGACACCCTCAAGGATATTCAGCTGTCGATCAAGGATGGCGAGTTCCTGATCCTGGTCGGCCCTTCGGGCTGCGGCAAGTCGACCCTGATGAACTGCATCGCCGGCCTTGAGCACATCACCGGCGGCGCGATCCTCATCGATGATCAGGACGTCAGCGGCATGAGCCCCAAGGATCGCGACATCGCCATGGTGTTCCAGTCCTATGCGCTGTACCCGACCATGAGCGTGCGCGAGAACATCGAATTTGGCCTGAAGATCCGCAAGATGCCCCAGGCAGCCATCGACGAAGAGGTGGCGCGGGTGGCCAAGCTGCTGCAGATCGAGCACCTGCTCGCGCGCAAGCCGGCACAGCTTTCCGGTGGCCAGCAGCAACGTGTGGCCATGGGCCGGGCGCTGGCGCGGCGGCCGAAGATCTACCTGTTCGACGAGCCGCTGTCCAACCTCGACGCGAAGCTGCGGGTCGAGATGCGCACTGAAATGAAACTGATGCACCAGCGCCTGAAAACCACCACGGTGTATGTCACCCACGATCAGATCGAGGCCATGACCCTGGGCGACAAGGTGGCGGTGATGAAGGACGGCATCATCCAGCAATTCGGCACGCCGCAGCAGATCTACAGCGACCCGGCCAACCAGTTCGTCGCCAGCTTCATCGGTTCGCCGCCGATGAATTTCATTCCAGTGCGCCTGAGCAAGCAGGAAGGGCGCCTGCTGGCGGTGCTCGACAGTGGCCAGGCGCGCTGCGAACTGCCGTTGGGGCCGGCCAGCGATGACCTTGATGGTCGCCAGATCATGCTCGGCATCCGTCCCGAACAGATCGCCCTGGGTGCAAGCGAGGGCAACAGCCTGCCGGGTATCCGCGCCGAAGTGCAGGTGACCGAGCCCACTGGGCCAGACCTGTTGGTGTTCGTCACGCTCAACCAGACCAAGGTCTGCTGTCGCCTGGCGCCGGACATTGCCTGCCGTGTGGGCGACAGCCTGAACCTGCAGTTCGACCCGGCCCGGGTGCTGCTGTTCGACGCCGGCAGCGGTGAACGTTTGCACCTGGCCAGCAGCAACACCGCCGTAAAGGACAACGTGGCTCACTTCAAAGGCCGCTAACTCGTCTACACCATCAATAAGAAAAAAGAGGACGCAAAGGGATGGAACAGCGCAATCGCATCAGGACCTTGGGTTCACTGGCCCTGCTCGCTGTGGTCGGCAGCAGTGGCGTGCAGGCTGCCGAGGCATTTTCCAGCGAATCGAAATGGATGACCGGTGATTGGGGCGGCACCCGCACCGCGCTGCTGGACAAGGGCTACGACCTCACCCTCGACTACGTTGGCGAGGTGGCTGGCAACCTGCATGGCGGCTACAACGACGACAAGACCGCGCGCTACAGTGACCAGTTCGCCCTCGGCGCGCACCTGGACCTGCAAAAGATCCTTGGCTGGCACGATGCCGAGTTCAAGCTGGCGATCACCGAGCGCAGTGGCCGCAACCTGTCCAATGACCGCATCAGTGACCCGCGCGCCGGGCAGTTCAGTTCGGTGCAGGAAGTGTGGGGCCGCGGCCAGACCTGGCGCCTGACGCAGATGTGGGTCAAGCAGAAGTATTTCGACGGCGCGCTGGACGTGAAAGTCGGCCGCTTCGGTGAGGGCGAGGACTTCAACAGTTTCCCCTGCGACTTCCAGAACCTGGCCTTCTGCGGCTCGCAGGTGGGCAACTGGGTCGGCGGCATCTGGTACAACTGGCCGGTCAGCCAATGGGCGCTGCGGGTCAAGTACAACATCACCCCGGAATTCTTCGTCCAGGTCGGTGCCTTCGAGCAGAACCCGTCGAACCTGGAGACCGGCAACGGCTTCAAGCTCAGCGGCAGCGGCACCAAGGGCGCGATCCTGCCGGTGGAAATGGTCTGGTCGCCCAAGGTCAATGACCTGCCGGGCGAATACCGCCTGGGTTACTACTACAGCACGGCCAAGGCCGATGACGTGTTCGAAGACGTCAACGGCAACCCGCAGGCGGTCACCGGGCAGGACTTCAAGTCGCACTCGAGCAAGCACGGCTGGTGGGTAGTGGCGCAGCAGCAGGTGACTGCCCACGGCGGTGACATCAATCGCGGCCTGAGCCTGTTCGCCAACTTCACCGTGCACGACAAGGCCACCAACGTGGTCGACAACTACCAGCAGGTCGGCCTGGTCTACAAAGGCGCCTTCGACGCTCGTCCCAAGGACGACATCGGCTTTGGCGTGGCGCGTATTCATGTGAATGACGACGTGAAGAAACGCGCCGAGCTGCTCAATGCGCAAAGTGGTATCGATGACTACG
This sequence comes from Pseudomonas sp. URMO17WK12:I7, assembly GCF_003269045.1. Classification (NCBI taxonomy): domain Bacteria; kingdom Pseudomonadati; phylum Pseudomonadota; class Gammaproteobacteria; order Pseudomonadales; family Pseudomonadaceae; genus Pseudomonas; species Pseudomonas sp. URMO17WK12:I7. The sequence continues at coordinate 199,261 of NZ_QLTL01000002.1, forward strand.
ACAACCTGGGCTTCGTGCCGCTGCAGCGCACCGAGTACAACGCCGAGCTCTACTACGGCTTCCACGTCACCAACTGGCTGACCGTGCGGCCCAACCTGCAGTACATCAAGAGCCCGGGCGCAGTGGACGAAGTGGACAACGCGCTGGTCGCAGGTTTGAAGATTCAGTCGTCTTTCTAAGCCTACTTGTTGTAAATTTACGCCAATCCAAATTCGGCTCCCGGCACCCACTGGCTTGCAGTGGTTGTCGGGAATAAGCCGAGATAGCGCTATCTCAAACAACAAGAGCTTGGAACCATGCCCGAACATCCGCTACATCGCTTCTTTTCCTCGCAGCGGCCCCGGCCGACGTTCGAGTGGGAGCGTTACCAGCAGCGCGATGTGCTGATCATCGATCATCCCCGTTGCCAGGCGGTGTTCAGCCGCCAGGGTGCACAACTGCTGCACTTCCAGCCAGCCGGTGAGCGGCCGTGGCTGTGGTGCGCCGAGCAATGGCCGCAAGTGGGCGCCATTCGTGGTGGTGTGCCGGTTTGCTGGCCCTGGTATGGGCGCCACCCTAGCGAAGATCTGTGGCCGGCCCATGGCTGGGCACGCTTGCTGGACTGGAAGCTGGTGGATAGCCGTGAAGACGAGGAGGGCGTAAGCCTGAAGTGGCGGCTGGACCTGTGCGACTGGCAGGTAGACCTGCACGCCAGGCTTGGCAACCGCATGGAACTGAGCCTGAGCACCGAGCATCAGGACAGCGAGCCGTGCCAGCTGAGCCATGCGCTGCTGGCCTATTGGCGTATCAGTGACGTGTCCGAGATAGCGCTGTCTGGGCTCGAGGATATCGAAGGTTACGACCGCCTGAACCGCCAGGCCTGTCGTGAGGAGGGCGCACTCAAGCTCAAGGGGGGGTGCCAGAAAGTCTACCCAGGCACGCCACGCGTGCAGTTGCAGGACCCGGCCTGGGAGCGGGAACTGTGCATCGACACCGGCGACAGCGATGACACCGTGGTCTGGCACCCGGGCAATCGGCCGCTGATGGGCGTCAGCGGCCGTGAGTGCCAGGGCTTCGTCTGTGTCGAGGCGGCCAGCGGCAGTGGCGAGGGCCTGAGCCTGGCGCCGGGGCAGCGTGCGCACCTGCGGTTGCAGGCACACCGGCTCAGTTGAGTTCGTCGTCTTCGATCGGGTAGCGGCTGGCGTTGAGGCTTTCCTTGATCTTGCGCAGGTGCGGCTGGAAGTCCACGCCGCGGCGCAGGGTCATGCCGGTGGCCAGCACGTCGAGCACGGTCAGCTGGATGATTCGCGAGGTCATCGGCATGTAGATGTCGGTGTCCTCCGGCAGCGGGATGTGCAGGCTCAGGCTGCAAGCCTGGGCCAACGGCGAACCGGCGGCGGTCAGGCCGAGTACCGAAGCGCCGTTTTCCCGGGCCAGGCGCGCCACTTCGACCAGTTCGCGGGTGCGCCCGGTGTAAGAGATGATCACGAACAGGTCGCCAGTGTGTGCCACCGAGGCCAGCATGCGTTGCATCAGCACGTCGGCATGGGCCGATACCGCGAGGTTGAAGCGGAAGAACTTGTGCTGGGCATCGAGGGCTACCGGGGCCGAGGCGCCGAGGCCGAAGAAGTGGATCTGCCGGGCCTGGATCATCATGTCCACGGCGCGGCTGACCTGTTGCGGGTCCAGTTGCTGGCAGGCGCTGTCGAGCGAGGCGATGGCGCTGCCAAAGATCTTCTGGGTGTAGGCTGCCGGGTCGTCGTCGGCTTCCACCGCACGGCTCACGTAAGCCGCGCCGCTGGCCAGGCTCTGCGCCAGCTGCAGCTTGAGCTCTGGGTAACCGCTGACGCCGAACGAGCGGCAGAAGCGGTTGACGGTCGGTTCGCTGACCTTGGCTGCCTGGGCCAGCGCGGCGATGCTGAAGCGTGTGGCTTGTTGCGGGTTGAGCAGGATGACTTCGGCGACTTTGCGTTCGGCCTTGTTCAGCTCGTCGAGGCGGCCCTGGATCTGTTCCAGGAGGTTTCGCACGCGGTCCATGGGTGTGTCCTTGGGTCGGGAAGACAGCCGGCTGTGGGAGCAGCAGGCTTTTTGCACGGTCGTCTATCGTACTGTCGGTGTGATTGGCGTACCACTTGTCTGTAACGCTTGTGTGTAATGTTATGGTTTTTACTACATTATCCCTTGAAAACCGTGTGTGAAAGCGGTATTCCTAGTCCAACTTTAGGAAAGAACCAACATCATGGCTGCGATCAGTGTTGAACCTTGCACTTTTGCCCTGTTTGGCGCCTTGGGCGACCTGGCATTGCGCAAGCTGTTTCCTGCGCTCTACCAGCTCGACCGTGCCAACCTCCTGCACGCGGACACCCGCCTGCTGGCGTTGGCCCGCGAGGCCGGCAGCGCCGAGGATCACCTGAACACCATCGAAGCGCACTTGCGCCGGCATGTGGCCGAGGCCGATATCGAGCCTGCCGCGCTGGGGCGTTTTCTTGGCCGCCTGCGCTACCAGCACCTGGACTTCCTGCAGCCCGAGGGCTATGTGGCGTTGGCCGGGCAGCTGACGGGTGAGCAGCCGCTGATCGCCTACTTTGCCACGGCCGCGGCTGTTTACGGTGCCATCTGCGAAAACCTCGACAAGGCTGGCCTGGCGGCGCGCACCCGGGTGGTGCTGGAAAAACCCATCGGCCATGACCTGGAGTCGTCGCGGCGGGTCAACGATGCCGTGGCGCGCTTCTTCCCGGAAAGCCGGGTTTATCGCATCGACCACTACCTGGGCAAGGAAACGGTGCAAAACCTGATCGCCCTGCGTTTTGCCAACAGCCTGTTCGAAACCCAGTGGAACCAGAATTCCATCTCCCACGTGGAAATCACCGTGGCAGAGAAGGTCGGCATCGAGGGCCGCTGGGGCTACTTCGACAAGGCCGGCCAGCTGCGCGACATGATTCAGAACCACCTGCTGCAACTGCTTTGCCTGATCGCCATGGACCCGCCCAGCGAGCTGTCGGCCGACAGCATCCGTGACGAGAAGGTAAAGGTGCTCAAGGCGCTGGCGCCGATCACCGGTGAGGCTTTGAGCACCAGCGTGGTGCGTGGCCAGTACATCGCCGGTTACAGCGACGGCAAGCCAGTGCCTGGCTACCTGGAAGAAGACAATTCCAACGCCCAGAGCGACACCGAAACCTTCGTTGCCCTGCGCGCCGACATTCGCAACTGGCGCTGGTCGGGCGTGCCGTTCTACCTGCGTACCGGTAAACGCATGCCGCAGAAACTGTCGCAGATCGTCATCCACTTCAAGGAAACGCCGCACTACATCTTCGCCCCGGAGCAGCGTTTGCAGGTCGGTAACAAGCTGATCATCCGCCTGCAACCGGACGAAGGCATATCCTTGCGGGTGATGACCAAAGAGCAGGGCCTGGACAAGGGCATGCAACTGCGCAGTGGCCCGTTGCAGCTGAATTTTTCCGACACTTGGCGCAGTACGCGGATTCCGGATGCCTACGAGCGCTTGCTGCTGGAAGTGATGCGCGGCAACCAGAACCTGTTCGTGCGCAAGGACGAGATCGAGTACGCCTGGAAGTGGTGTGACCAGTTGATCGCCGGCTGGCGTAACGCGGGCGATGCGCCCAAGCCTTACGCAGCGGGCTCCTGGGGGCCGATGAGCTCGATTGCATTGATCACCCGTGATGGGAGGGCGTGGTATGGCGATATCTGAACTGAAGCTGCCAGCGACCGTGCAGGTGCACGATCTGGCAGATGCCCAGGCACTGGCCGCAACCTTGGCCCACGACGTGGCCGAGCGCCTGCGCGCAGCCATTGCCAGCAAGGGCCAGGCCTGCGTCGTGCTGTCCGGCGGCCGCAGCCCGGTGCCGTTTCTCGAACAGCTGGCCAGCGAGCAGCTGGACTGGGCCAAGGTCACCGTCAGCCTGGCCGACGAGCGCTGGGTGCCAGTGGAACACGCCGACAGCAACGCCGGCTTGCTGGCTCGCCATCTGCTCAAGGGCGCTGCGGCCAAGGCGCGTTTCGTCGGGCTCTATCAGCAGGCCGAAAACCTCGACGCGGCAGCAGCCAGCGCGGATCAGGCCTTGGCAGAGCTACCCGCCATCGACGTACTGGTGCTGGGCATGGGCGACGATGGCCATACCGCCTCGCTGTTCCCCAATAGCCCCAACCTCGCTGAAGGCCTGGACCCTGACAGCAAGCGTCGTTGCCTGCCGATGCTGGCTCCGAGCGTGCCGCACCAGCGCCTGTCGCTGACCCGCTCTGTCCTGGCCAGTGCGGCGTTCATCGCGCTGTCCGTGCAAGGCCCGGGCAAACTCGCTACCCTGCGCGCCGCGCTGGCGGGCAACGACCTTTCCGAAATGCCGATTCGCGCCTTTCTTCACGACCCCCTGGACATCTACTGGTGCCCATGAGCCAAGGATCCACTGTCATGACCACCCTTGAACGCCCACAGCCAAAGCTTTCGATGGCGGATAAAGCCGCCCGGATCGATGCCATCTGCAAAAAGGCGCGCATCCTGCCGGTAATCACCATCGCCCGTGAGCAAGACATTCTGCCGCTGGCCGATGCCCTGGCTGCTGGCGGAATCCGCACCTTGGAAGTGACCCTGCGCTCGCAGCATGGCCTGAAGGCCATCCAGGTACTGCGTGAGCAGCGCCCGGAGCTGTGCGTCGGTGCCGGTACCGTGCTCGATCGCAGCATGTTCGCTGCGGTCGAGGCTGCTGGCGCGCAGTTCGTCGTCACGCCGGGCATCACCCAGGACATCCTGGAAGCGGGCGTGGACAGCGAGATCCCGCTGCTGCCGGGGATCAGCACGCCGTCCGAAATCATGATGGGCTACGCCTTGGGCTACCGCCGCTTCAAGCTGTTCCCGGCGGAAATCAGCGGCGGCGTGGCAGCGATCAAGGCTTTTGCCGGCCCGTTCGGCGATATCCGCTTCTGCCCCACTGGCGGCGTCAACCCGGCCAACGTGCGTAACTACATGGCCCTGGCTAATGTGATGTGCGTGGGCGGTACCTGGATGCTCGACAGCAGCTGGATCAAGAACGGCGACTGGGCGCGGATCGAGGCGTGCAGTGCCGAGGCGATAGCGCTGCTGGACGCCAACTGAATCTGTTGTGTGCTGTACGGCTTATGGGGCGCTTGGTCGGCGCCCTTTTTTTTGCCTTGGATTTGTATATTGCCTGTGCCGGCCCTTTCGCGGGTAAACCCGCTCCCACAGGTACTGCACAGTATTCAAAAGCTGTGTGGTCCCTGTGGGAGCGGGTTCACCCGCGAAAGGGCCGGCACAGAAAAACAAAAAAGCCCGCATCCAAGGATGCGGGCTTTTCATTCATCGCGGTGATGCTTAAGCCGCTTTGGCTTCCTGCTGGCTCAGCGAGCGGTTCAGCGCGCTGAACAGTGCCTTGAAGCTGGCCGTGGTGATGTTCTCGTCGATACCCACGCCGTGCACTGGGCGACTGCCTGCCACGCGCAACTCGATGTAGGCTGCCGCCTTGGCATTGGTGCCGGCACCGATGGCGTGCTCGTTGTAGTCCATGATCTCGACCGATACCGGCAGGCCGGCTACCAGAGCTTCCAGGGCGCCGTTGCCCTTGCCGCGCCAGTGCAGGGTGGTTTCGCCTTCACCGGCGACTTCCACTTCCACGGCGCTGTGGCCGTTTTCTTCCTGCAGGCGGTGGCTGACCAGCGCATACGGGGCGTTGGCCTGGAGGTATTCCTTGTGCAGCAGGCTGTAGATCTGCTGGGCGGTCATTTCCAGGCCCAGGCGGTCGGTTTCACCCTGTACCACCTGGCTGAATTCGATCTGCATGCGGCGTGGCAGGCTGATGCCGTATTCCTGCTCGAGCAGGTAGGTGATGCCGCCTTTGCCCGACTGGCTGTTGACGCGGATTACCGCCTCGTAGCTGCGGCCGATGTCGGCCGGGTCGATCGGCAGGTACGGCACTTCCCACCGCTCGCCTTCCTGCTGCTTGGCGAAGCCTTTGCGGATGGCGTCCTGGTGCGAGCCGGAGAAGGCGGTGTGGACCAGGTCGCCGACGTACGGGTGACGTGGGTGCACCGGCAACTGGTTGCACTCTTCAACCACCTTGCGCACGCCGTCGATGTCGGAGAAGTCCAGCAGCGGGTCGATGCCTTGGGTGTAGAGGTTCAAGGCGAGGGTCACCAGGTCGACGTTGCCGGTGCGCTCGCCGTTGCCGAACAGGCAGCCTTCGGCGCGGTCGGCGCCAGCCATCAGGCCCAGCTCGGTGGCCGCGATGCCGGTGCCACGGTCGTTGTGGCAGTGCAGGCTTATGATCACGCTGTCGCGACGGCTGACGTTGCGGCAGAACCACTCGATCTGGTCGGCGTAGATGTTCGGCGTGGACACTTCCACGGTGGCAGGCAGGTTGAGGATGACCTTGTGCTCGGGGGTCGGGTTCCACACCTCGATGACCGCGTCACAGACTTCCTTGGCGAACTCCATCTCGGTGGCGCTGAAGGTTTCTGGCGAGTACTGGAAGGTCCACTGGGTTTCCGGCTGCTGGGCGGCATATTTGACGAACAGCTTGGCCGCGTTCACCGCGATGTCCTTCACGCCTTGCTTGTCCTGATTGAAGACGATGCGGCGGAACGATGGGCTGGTGGCGTTGTACAGGTGAACGATGGCCTTCTTCGCGCCGCGCAGCGACTCGAAGGTGCGGGCGATGAGGTCTTCACGGGCCTGGGTGAGCACCTGGATGGTGGTGTCATCCGGGATGTGGCCGTCTTCGATCAAGGTGCGCACGAAGTCGAAGTCGGTCTGCGAGGCCGATGGGAACGAGGCTTCGATTTCCTTCACGCCAACCTGCACCAAGGTCTTCCAGAAACGCAGCTTCTTCTCCGAATCCATCGGCTCGATCAGCGACTGGTTGCCATCACGCAGGTCGGAGCTGCACCAGATCGGCGCGGCGGTGATGGTCTTCGACGGCCAGGTACGGTCAGGCAGGTCGATGGTCGGGAAGGCGCGGTATTTCTTCGATGGGTCTTTGAGCATGGTCATGGAAGCAATCCTTTTGTGTGCGGCCGAGATCGGGCCTGCCGGGCAATAACGAGATGAAGAGGCGAGGCGACGCGAATCAGCCTGGTAGTCGGGCGCTGACCAGGCAGAGGCTGCGATGTTGTCGGAGCAAAATGAGGGTGCTGAAGGTTTTCATGCCCTCAACCCTAACCAGTGAGGTGGGGGATGGCAAGTGTTCGGAAAAAATTGAGAGGAATGCTCAAAAAAAGCTGAGTGGCGAGATTTTATCGCTGAAAATTAATTCAGGTCTTTGAATTGTTGCGCGGTATATTTCGATGGCGCAACAGAGTGGAAGTGATGTCGACTGTGCTGGCCTCTTCGCGGGTAAACCCGCTCCCACAGGGTTTCGCGATCCCTGTAGGAGCGGGTTTACCCGCGAAGCAGGCGCTGCCGATCTCAGGGTTGGAACGCGCCAATGAAGATCGCCGGATCCACCCGAGCATCATTCAGGCTGACATTCCAGTGCATGTGCGGCCCGGTCGCCCGCCCGGTCGAGCCCACGCGCCCGACCACATCGCCGCGGCGCAGTTGCTGGCCGACCTGCACGTCGATCTTCGACATGTGGCAGAACATGCTGATAAAGCCCTGGCCATGGTCGACGAACACCGTGCGGCCGTTGAAGAAGTAATCACCCACCAGGATCACCTTGCCGTTGGCCGGGGTCTTGATCGGGGTGCCGGCCGGCACGGCGAAGTCCAGCCCTGCGTGCGGGTTGCGCTCCTCGCCATTGAAAAAGCGACGCACCCCGAACTTGCTCGACAGCGGCCCGTTGACGGGTTTGTCGAGGATCAGGTTGCTTGGCAATACCGGGCTGAAGCTGCGATACGCCTGGATCTGCTCGGCCAGCTCGCGGTCGATGCGCTTGAGGTCGTCCGGGGTCGGGTTGACCTGGCGGGTGTTCTTCAAGGTGATGTGCTGTTCAGGGTACTGCTTGCTGCCGACACTGAAGGGCAGGCTGCGGCCGCCCTGGGTCAGCATGGCGGTGCCAGGCTTCTGGGTCAGCGGGATGCCGACGATGGCCAGCCAGCTGTCCTGTTCCTTGACCACCAGCACCGGCTTGCCATCGAAGCGCGCGCTCGGCGCCGTTGCCGCCGGGCCAAGGTCGACCACCGCCACACCACCCGGCACAGGTTTGTTCAGGGTGCGGGTGATGTAGCTGGCCTGGGCGCCTGCGGCCAGCAGCATGAGAGAGAGGGCGAACAGGGGCGCAAACAGGCGGGGCATGTGTCAGTCCAGTAAAGAGAGGGTGACCGGGGTCAGGTGATTGTCTTCGACGCGTACCTGCAGCTCGCCCTGGTTCAGGCGGGCAGTCAGGCGCTGGCCATTGCGGGTCTGCTCGGCGCTGCGGATGGCCTGGCCATGCTCGTCGAGGAGGATGCTATAGCCACGCGCCAGGGTCGCCAGCGGGCTGACCACTTGCAGTGTCTGCAGTTGTGCCTGGAAGCGCTGGCGGCGGTCCTTGAGCACTTCGCGCATGGCCCGTGGCAGGCGCTCGGAGAGGCTGTTCAAGCGTTGCTCCAGCAGTTTCAGCGTGCGCCCCGGGTGCTGAGCCGCCAGGCGTGTATCCAGGCGCGCCAGGCGTTCGCGGCGCTGATTGAGGTTGAGCATGAACGCGCGGCGCAGGCGCATGTCCAGGTCGTCCAGGCGTTGCGCCTGCTGGCGCAGCCGCTCGCCGGGGTGGCGCAGGCGTCGGGTCAGTGACTCCAGGCGCAAGCGGTCGTGGGTCAGGCGGTTCTGCATGCGCAGCAGCAGGCGCCGTTGCAGGCCGTCCAGGCGCTGCTGCAGGCCGCTGTTGTCGGGGGCCAGCAGTTCGGCCGCCGCCGAGGGTGTAGGGGCGCGCACGTCGGCGACGAAGTCGCTGATCGATACATCGGTCTCGTGGCCCACGGCGCTGACGATCGGCGTCACACAGGCGGCCATGGCACGCGCAACGGCTTCTTCGTTGAAGCACCAGAGGTCTTCCAGCGAGCCACCACCGCGGGCCAGGATCAGCGCGTCGAAGCCCAGCCGGTCGGCCTGCTGCAAGGCGCGCACGATCTGGTTGATCGCTTCGCGGCCCTGCACGGCAGTGGGAATCAGATTCAGTTCAACCTGTGGGGCACGGCGGCCGAACACGCTGATGATGTCGCGAATCACTGCGCCGGTGGGGGAGGTGATGATGCCGATGCGTTGCGGATGGGCCGGCAGCGGCTTCTTGCGTTCGGCGCTGAACAGCCCTTCGGCACCAAGCTTTTCCTTCAGTGCCTCGAAGGCCAGGCGCAGGGCGCCATCACCGGCAGGCTCGACCGTGTCGAGGATCAGCTGATAGTCGCCACGCCCCTCGAACAGCGAGACCTTGCCGCGCACGCGCACCGCCAGGCCGTCACGCAGGGCCTGGCGGACCCGGGTGGCGTTTTGGCGGAACAGCGCGCAGCGCACCTGGGCGCCGCTGTCCTTTAGGGTGAAGTACATGTGGCCGGAGGCCGGGCGGGCGAGGTTGGATATCTCGCCTTCCACCCAGACGCTGCGGAACACGTCTTCCAGCAGCACGCGGGCGCGGCCGTTGAGCTGGCTGACGGTGAGGACCTCGCGGTCCAGGCCGAGTCGTTCGAAGGGGTCTCTGATCATGGCGGGCATCATAAAGGACATCGGCCCCGGTTGTCTGTCCCGGCTCTGTAGCCAGGGTTATCGCTCCCACAATGACCGCGTGAAGGCTCAGCCCAGCGCAGTAACCGTGGGCTGGGTTGCCGTTGGCGGGGCCATCAACCCTGCATCGCCGCCACGAACTGGTGCACCCTCTGCCCTGCATCGCGCCGGCAGGCCAGTGCCACGGTGCTTTCGCATGTCCCCTCCAGTGCCACGAAGCGGATCGACGCCGGGGCAATTTCCCTCATGCACGCCGGCAACAGCGCCACCCCGAATCCGGCCTGGATCAACTGCAACTGCGTGGTCTTGCGCGACAGCACCTGCGCCGCCCGAGGGAAAAAGCCCGCCGCCATGCACAACGAGGCCGACAGGTAACTCAGCCCGCCACGGTCCCGGTGTGGAATCGAAGTAAAGCGCTCTTCACGCAACTGCTCAAGCTTCACCTGAGCAGCGTCAGCCAGTGGATGTCCAGCGGCAACCGCCAGCAACAATGGCTCGCTGAACAATTGATGCAGCACCACGCTTTCATGCTGGCGCAACACCGGCAGGCGCAACAGGCCGATATCCAGCCGCCCGGCGGCGATATCCTCCAGCTGCGCCTCTGACGATTGCTGGGCAATCTCCAGCGCAATCCCTGGGTTACCCCGCAGGTAATCGCCCAACCGGGCCAGCAACGGTCCGGTCAGCGGTACCGTGCTGGAGTGGTTCAGGCGCAGGCTGCCTTGCAGCCCTTCGCCAATGTCGCGAGTCACCTGCTCAGCCTGCGCCAGGTCGGCCAGCAAGCGCCGTGCACGTTCCAGGAAAGCCTGGCCGGCCAGCGTCAGGCGCGGCAGGCGTGCGGTGCGCTCGAACAGGGGGGTGCCCAGTTGCAGTTCCAGCTCCTTGATCTGTCGGCTCAGCGCCGACTGGGCGATGTACAGCCGCTCGGCGGCACCGCTGAAGCTGCCGCATTCGGCGATTTCCACGAAGTAACGCAACTGGCGGATCGACGTCATGTCATGCCTTTTCGAGATGGGTATGGCGCTAAAGGTATATTAGTCGGCATGGCTTACGGCTGGCTAACCTTTGCCTGTCTTCCCAGGAACGGTTGCCATGCTCGCCCAGCTGTCTTTTTCCGGCCTTGACTGGCTGCCCCTTTTGCTTGGTGTCGGCGCTGCCTACGTCGTCTTCGGCATCGCCGGCTTCGGCACCGCGCTGGTGGCTGGCCCAGTACTGATCCACTTCATGCCCTTGTCACGCATCATCCCCTTGCTGGTGCTGCTGGACTTCGTCGCCGCCTTCGGCAACCTGCTGCCGTCACGTCGCGACGTAGTGCGCGGCGAGCTGCTGCGCCTGTTGCCGTGCATGGCCGTGGGCTGCACCCTGGGCGTGGTGTTCCTGCTGCACCTGAAGTCCGACCTGCTGTTGCTGCTGATGGGCCTGTTCGTCACCGCCTATGCAATCTATGGATTGGCAGTGAAAGTGCGGCCGGCCAGATTGGCAGGCCTCTGGGCGGTGCCGATGGGGACGATTGGCGGGCTGTTTGGCGCTTTGTTCGGCAGTGGCGGTTTTCTTTATGCGATCTACCTCAACGCACGCCTCGATGTGAAGGAGCAGGTACGTGCAACCCAGAGCGCGTTGATCAGCTGCAGCACTCTCGTGCGCCTGTCGCTGTTCCTGATTGCCGGCGTCTACGCCGACACCAGCCTGTTGCTGCTCGCCGCCTGCCTACTGCCGGTGATGTTCATCGGCCTCTGGGCCGGGCGCCGGCTGACCCTGAAACTGTCCCGCGAAGCCTTCGTGCGCCTGGTCACCTGGCTGGTGCTGGCCAGCGGCCTGGCGCTGATCGGTCGCTACCTGAGCGGCTGAGCGGTAGAATTGCAGGATTACCGCAGTCCGCAGGCCGCTTCTTTCATGAACACCCAGAGCATCATCGTCCCCAAGCTATCCACCGTCCCCTCGCATGAAGCCCGTTCCCGGGCCATCCTGCGCTGGCTGGTGCGCGAGAAGATCGTCGAAGAACAACTGACCACCTGCGGGCGCACCGGCAACCGCATGGGCCATGCCCTGGCCGAGGGCGCGCGCAAGGTCGCCCTGCACCCGGATAAACTGCCGTTCGGCGAACAGGTCAATGGCCTGGAAGTGATGCTCAAGCGCTGCATCTATACCCCGACCGAGGGCTTCCTCGAGGAGGCCGGCTGCCCGGAGTGCCGGCGCGAGGTGGGCGAGCCGCTGTTCGAGAGCCTGGAAGAGTGGATGCCGGCGGTGAGCGACAACTTCACCTGTCCGCTGTGCGGCCATGAAGACGACATCAATGGCTTCATTTACCTGCAGCCATGTGCCTTTTCCAACCTGGGGTTCATCTTCAACAACTGGGGCGAGGCCGGGTTTACCCAGGCCTTTCTCGACAGCTTCGCCGACTGGCTCGACCAGCCAGTGGCGGTGGTGCAGGTAAAACTGCCACAAGGCTGACCGAAGGCCCTTATTTTGCATTGAGCGGCGCGCCGTGGATGAGTATAATGGCGCGCTTCCATTTTTCCCGCCCGGGAGCCCCCGCGATGCTGCGTATCAGCCAAGAAGCCCTGACCTTCGACGATATCCTCCTTGTACCTGGCTACTCCGAGGTACTGCCCAATGAAGTCAGTCTCAAGACCCGTTTGACTCGTGGCATCGAGCTGAACATTCCGCTGGTTTCCGCTGCCATGGATACCGTGACCGAAGCGCGCCTGGCCATCGCCATGGCCCAGGAAGGCGGCATCGGCATCATCCACAAGAACATGACCATCGAACAGCAGGCCGGCGAAGTACGCAAGGTCAAGAAGTTCGAGGCTGGCGTGGTCAAGGACCCGATCACCATCGAGGCTGACGCCACCGTGCGTGACCTGTTCGACCTGACCCGCCTGAACAACATCTCCGGCGTTCCGGTACTGGCGAACGGCGACCTGGTCGGCATCGTCACTTCCCGTGACGTGCGCTTCGAAACCCGTCTGGACGCCAAGGTCCGCGACGTGATGACGCCGAAAGAGCGTCTGGTCACTGTCCGTGAAGGCGCCGACAAGAACGAAGTCCGCGAGCTGCTGCACAAGCACCGCCTGGAAAAAGTCCTGATCGTCGACGACAAGTTCAACCTCAAGGGCATGATGACCGTCAAGGACATCGAAAAGGCCAAGGCCTACCCGCTGGCCAGCAAGGACGACCAGGGCCGCCTGCGCGTCGGCGCTGCGGTCGGCACCGGCAAGGACACCGGCGAGCGCGTTGCCGCCCTGGTTGCCGCCGGCGTTGACGTGGTTGTGGTCGACACCGCTCATGGTCACTCCAAAGGTGTTATCGACCGCGTTCGCTGGGTGAAAGAAACCTACCCGCACGTGCAGGTGATCGGCGGCAACATCGCCACCGGCGCCGCGGCCAAGGCCCTGGCTGAAGCCGGCGCCGACGCCGTCAAGGTCGGTATCGGCCCAGGCTCGATCTGCACCACCCGTATCGTTGCCGGTGTCGGCGTGCCGCAGATCAGCGCCATCGCCAACGTCGCCGCTGCACTGGAAGGCACTGGCGTGCCACTGATCGCCGACGGCGGCATCCGTTTCTCGGGTGACCTGTCCAAGGCCATCGTTGCCGGCGCCTCTTGCGTGATGATGGGTTCGATGTTCGCCGGTACCGAAGAAGCACCGGGTGAAGTCGAGCTGTTCCAGGGGCGTTCCTACAAGGCCTACCGTGGCATGGGCTCGCTGGGTGCCATGGCACAGGCGCAGGGCTCGTCCGACCGGTACTTCCAGGACTCCTCGGCCGGCGCCGAGAAGCTGGTACCGGAAGGCATCGAAGGTCGCGTTCCTTACAAGGGCGCCCTGGCTGCGATCATCCACCAGCTGATGGGCGGCTTGCGTTCGTCCATGGGCTACACCGGCAGCGCAACCATCGAAGAGATGCGCACCAAGCCGGAATTCGTGCGTATCACCGGTGCCGGCATGGCCGAGTCCCACGTGCATGACGTGCAGATCACCAAAGAAGCCCCTAACTACCGCGTAGGCTAAGGCTTCAAGCAATAACCGAACGGGGCTGTCACGAACAGCCCCGCGTCGTTTCCGATTTCCACTGACGAGATTGAGTCATGGCCCTCGACATTCACGCTCACCGTATCCTGATCCTCGATTTCGGTTCCCAGTACACCCAGCTGATCGCCCGCCGCGTGCGTGAAATCGGCGTGTACTGCGAACTGCACCCGTTCGACATGGACGACGAAGCGATCCGCGAATTCAACCCGCGCGGCATCATCCTCGCTGGCGGCCCCGAGTCGGTCCACGAAGCCAACAGCCCACGCGCCCCGCAGGCGGTGTTCGACCTGAACGTGCCGGTGCTGGGCATCTGCTACGGCATGCAGACCATGGCCGAGCAGATGGGCGGCAAGGTTGAAGGTTCCGACCTGCGCGAGTTCGGTTATGCCCGCGTTGACGTGGTTGGCAAGAGCCGCCTGCTCGACGGCATCGAAGACCACGTGGACGATGACGGCGTGCTGGGCCTGGACGTGTGGATGAGCCACGGCGACAAGGTCACCCAGATGCCGGGCAACTTCCACGTGCTGGCCAGCACCCCAAGCTGCCCGATCGCCGGCATGTTCGACGACTCGCGCGGCTACTACGGCGTGCAGTTCCACCCGGAAGTGACCCACACCAAGCAAGGTGGTCGCATCCTGTCCCGCTTCGTCCAGGACATCTGCGGCTGTGAAGCCCTGTGGACCCCATCCAACATCGTCGAAGACGCCATCGCCCAGGTGCGTGAGCAAGTCGGTTCGGCCAACGTCCTGCTGGGCCTGTCCGGCGGCGTTGACAGCTCCGTGGTTGCCGCACTGCTGCACCGCGCCATCGGCGACCAGCTGACCTGCGTATTCGTCGACAACGGCCTGCTGCGCCTGCACGAAGGCGACCAGGTAATGGCCATGTTCAAGGAGAACATGGGCGTCAAGGTGATCCGCGCCGACGCTGAAAAGCAGTTCCTCGACAACCTGGAAGGCGAAGCCGACCCGGAGAAGAAGCGCAAGATCATCGGCCGCACCTTCATCGACGTGTTCGATGCCGAAGCCAGCAAGCTGGAGAACATCCAGTTCCTCGCCCAGGGCACCATCTACCCGGACGTGATCGAGTCGGCTGGCGCCAAGAGCGGCAAGGCCCACGTGATCAAGTCGCACCACAACGTCGGTGGCCTGCCAGAGGAAATGAACCTCAAGCTGGTCGAGCCGCTGCGTGAATTGTTCAAGGACGAAGTGCGCAAGATCGGCCTGGAGCTGGGCCTGCCGTACGACATGGTCTACCGCCACCCGTTCCCAGGCCCGGGCCTGGGCGTGCGTATCCTGGGTGAAGTGAAGAAGGAATACGCCGACATCCTGCGTCGCGCCGACCACATCTTCATCGAAGAGCTGCGCAAGGCCGACTGGTACCACAAGACCAGCCAGGCATTCGTGGTGTTCCAGCCGGTCAAGTCGGTTGGCGTCGTTGGCGACGGCCGTCGCTACGCCTGGGTCGTGGCCCTGCGTGCCGTCGAGACCGTGGACTTCATGACCGCGCGCTGGGCACACCTGCCGTACGAGCTGCTGGAAACCGTCAGCGGCCGCATCATCAACGAAATCGACGGCATCTCGCGCGTTACCTACGACGTGTCGAGCAAGCCGCCTGCCACCATCGAGTGGGAGTGATCCCGCGTCCGGCACAGACTGGCACCAAGAAGCATTAAAACACCCCTAAGCCCGCGTAATTGCGGGCTTTTTTCGTTCTTGGCGTAGCACTGTCTGGCAAATTTTCGCATCGCCAAGCACACCGTTTCTATGGCATGGTAGATGGTACGATTTGAACCTGATGCCATGTTCGGCACTCGATACCATGCCGCCTCTGATGGGGTGTTCATGGTATCGAATTTAGGTAACGCATTGTCCTTAAAGAAGTTTTTTGAGGATTTGTGGGGCTTTTTGAGCATGGTATTTTTGAGAGGAAACCCAACCCGACCATGCTGACTGATACCAAGCTGCGCAACCTCAAGCCAAAGGACAAGCTGTACAAAGTGAATGACCGTGACGGCCTCTACGTGGCCATCACCCCTGCGGGTTCGATTTCGTTCCGCTACAACTACTCGATCCACGGCAGGCAAGAGACCATCACCTTCGGCCGCTATGGTGTCGGAGGGATCACGCTAGCGGAAGCTCGCGAACGGCTGGGCGAAGCCAAGAAGATGATCGCCGCAGGGAAATCTCCAGCCAAGGAGAAAGCGCGGGACAAAGCCCGCGTCAAGGATGCTGAGACATTCGGCGCGTGGGCCGAGAAGTGGTTGCGCGGCTATCAAATGGCAGATTCCACCCGCGACATGCGCCGTGGAACATACGAGCGAGAGCTAAAGCCGAAATTCAGCAACAGGAAACTGATAGAAATTACCCACGAGGACTTGCGGGCGCTGACTGATGCCATCGTGGAACAAGGCAGGCCATCAACGGCCGTGCTTTGCCGCGAAATTATGATGCAGGTCTTCCGCTGGGCTATCGAACGCGGACAGAAGGTTGAGAACCCGGCCGATTTGGTGCGCCCGTCAACTATCGCCAAGTTTGAGCCGCGAGATCGAGCACTGACGCCCGAGGAAATTGGCTTGATGTACCAGTACATGGAGCGTATCGGCACCACACCTTCAATTCGAGCGGCTGCCAAGCTGCTGTTGCTAACGATGGTTCGCAAAAGCGAACTGACCAACGCAACGTGGAACGAAATCAATTTCACCGACGCGCTCTGGACAATCCCCAAGGAGCGGATGAAGCGTCGCAATCCCCATTTGGTGTTCCTGTCGAGGCAGGCGCTGGATATTTTCATCGCGCTGAAGACCTTCGCCGGCGGTTCGGAATACATTCTGCCATCACGTTATGACTCAGACTTGCCGATGAGCAGCGCAACGCTCAATCAGGTGCTTACCCTTACCTATCGGCTGGCCCAGAAGGAAGGGCAGTCACTTGGCAAGTTTGGACCGCACGACTTGCGGCGCACAGCCAGCACGCTGTTGCATGAGGCGGGCTATAACACCGACTGGATCGAGAAGTGCCTTGCGCACGAACAGAAGGGCGTTCGTGCCATCTACAACAAGGCCGAGTACCGCGATCAGCGCCGGGCGATGCTCCAAGATTGGGCCGACATGATCGACGAGTGGACAATCAGGAAGACCCGCCTCAAGGACTGATTCGGAGCCTAGAGACCTGCATTCTGTAGCGAAATGCCCACTTCGGTGGGCTTTTTTTTGTCCGAAAAACGATGAATTTCCGGACGCGATAAATTGGGTTTAAGTGCCTATTGCAAACCTAATTAAAACAGCGGTTTGCGTTATCAAGATTGTCCGTCAAACGTTGAATTTACGGACACTAAGTGATTGATTTAATTGAAAAAATATGATCGTAGATGCTGGAGTTTTCCGGAATTGTGTAGCAATAATTAAACCTCGGATGATGACAAAACGAGGTATTCGGTGTGGAAAAAGAATTAAGGAGAGCAAGTAAAGTTCTCATTAGCAAAAAGCAGCTGCTGGAGATGATTCCGCTGTGCGAGCGCACGATCTACAACTTTGAAAAGCAGGGGAAATTTCCTCAGCGCATTGCGCTCAGTAGCCGCAAGGTCGTGTGGGATTTGGCGGAGGTCGAGGCATGGATTGATGCGTGCAAACATTCCAGCCCGGCCCCTCGTCCCGGAATGGGGGCCTGAATTGTGGCGGCCAACTTGCAGGCGACATTTACGAGTAGACCGCTTGTACTGGGCTTAATACAGCTCCGGTTGGGCCGTGCATGAGTAGCCGAAACAGCGGTCTTAAGCCCATAGGCGCGGTAATAGGCGACTCTGGCGGGCTACTGGAACGCCTTGAAAATATCAGGAAGCGGAACAGTGACCGAACTCCGGCTGCTGAACGCGGTAGACCGTCTAACGTCTCGACCGTGCATGAACAGATGGAAAGGGCAAAAGAGCGGGACAAAGCGTTGTCACTTGTCCGCAAGCCTCCACAAGGCGACGCTCAGCCAGATTTTTTTGCGCCCAGCCTTTATGACGTGGGCGGCCGCGACAATCGCAGCGTCATGGATGTGGCCGTGTTCCGTTTATCCAAGAAGGACAAGCGAGCCGGAGAACTGATCCGCTACGACCTGCCGGATGGATACGTGGAAGTGTCCGCAGGAGCGCACGGAATGGCCTCCATTTGGGACTACGACATTGTGCTGATGATGGTGTCTCACTTGACCGAAGCTATGAACCGCTATCGAGAAGGAAAGGGTGGCAAGCCGGGGAGAGTGTTTCGGCTGCATGTTAGCGACATCCTCAGATTTGCCCGACGTGGTAACGGTAGTAGTCAGGTTAAGGGAGTGGAAGCCGCGCTAGATCGGTTGCGGGGTACTACCATCAAGACAGTGCGCGAAAGCGGCAAGTTCCGGACAACCGAAGCCGAGGGGCTGATCGCGCGCTATCGTGTTCTGTCACGCACGGACACCAAGAAGATAAGTTCTGTCGAGATTGAAGCCCCGGAGTGGATTTATCGAGAAGTCACCGAGGGCAAGCGGCCGGAGGTACTTACAGTACACCGGGACTACTTTCTGATCGAGCCGGGCATAGGACGCTTTATCTACCGACTGGCTCGCCGTGCCGCAGGCAGGGATAGCGCTAAATGGGCTTTCAAGACCCTTTACGAACGCAGTGGAAGCGGTGGCTCGTTCAAAAAATTCTGTTTCTTCCTTCGCGGGATCATCAAAGCCGATGACCTGCCTGAATATGCCTTGTGCGAAGAAGCGGGGAAGGATGGCCCTCTACTGGTCATGAGGCACCGCAATTCCTCGTCGGAACCGCTGGGCGGTTCCTAATAGACGGTGAGTGAGATCGCAAAAGAGCCCCGTTGCGGGCTTTTTTCATTTTGATTGACGGACAGTTGGCGGACAAAGTGGGAACAACCCGCCACGCTGTGGATAGAGTGTCTATTAGGAACCTGAAACCGTCTATTAGGAACCGTTTCGCCGTCTATTAGGAACCGGTATCCGTCTATTAGGAACCGGCATCGCGCGTAATCCATTGAATTAAAAGATTAAATTTCCTTCTTTTTACGCTAAATCTTTTAAAACTATATATAAAACTGTTTAAAACCCTTTTGCCTGTGCATAAGTCGATGGCCCCCATCCGTTAGTTCGGAACTCCTATTCGTGCGAAATCGCGCCACGATCCAAAAGCGTGGCCCCTTGCGGGGTTCCCACCGCTTCGCGGCAGCTCCCCTCCCTCATGAAAGGCGTTCGCTCCGCCCCAAGGCGCTGGCCGAGCTTGCTGCCGTGGGTTGGAGGCTGGACGAGTACGCTAAGGGCAAAGGAGAAACGGGCGACCCAAGGCATCCGACCGTAACGCCGCTCCCCCCCTGTTTAACGGCACCCCACCCCCTGTTTAACGGCGCCCGGCCGGTTTCTGAAAACCCAGCAACGGCGGGCGTTTGCGGGCCGTTCGCAAATTCCATCTAAGATTCTCTAAGAATCTCCAGCATGCGCGCTAAGTGCCGCGCCTTGATGGCGCAGCTCCTAGCTTGCTGCTCTTGGTCGGCCTACGGCCGTTGGGCACCAAAAAAGTAGGGCGGGCCTGCCGTCGCCGACGCGGCTAGTTCCGTGGATTACCCACCGGTCGCAGCACCTGGTCGAGCCGTTGAAACCGGCAAAAAGACGATCAGGCACCAAAAAGGGAAGGGCAGGGCCAAAATCGACATAAGGCCTCTTACGGCCTGCGAAAGCGTCCAAAATCCCTGCTGTATGGGCCGTGGCGGCGTTTTTTCAGTGTCGGAATGTTGTTGTGACTGTCATGTGTGAAAACTTCTCACAGAGCGATACAGGCCGTTTTTGCGGTGTGTAATAGACGGAGATGCTGCGGCAGGAAAACAAAACCCCGCACTCAGGCGGGGTTGTGGGTGATGGAACTGGCTGTGCGCGTCAGCGATTGATGACCCTGCGTCGCTGCCGTTCTTCCTCTTCCATCTGAAGGATGGCCATTCTCACACGCTCTACCAATACCACCTGATTCTTGCTGCCGAAAAGTGGCATGCGATTAAGCATACCCATGCCGCCGTAGAAATGCGCAGCGGCAGGCAGAGCCAATCGGTTCACCCGATGCTGTAGTGCCGTGTACTGCTTATCCAGTGCATCGAGCTGCGGGCCAAAGCCTTTGCGTCGGAGCCATTGGCCAAGCGCCCACATACCAATACCGAGAACAAAAAAGCCGCCGAGCATCATCAGGCCAAAAAATACATCGTTCATCATGATTACGCCTCCGATTGAGAGTTAACGCCAGAATCCATGCCGGGCACATTGAGCGCGCCGACATTTCCGGTCCTAGCTGTGTCCGATGTCGGACGAATAATGTTGGATTCCGCTTGTGTAGTCGGCTCTGCGCCGTCATCAGGCGTTGGACTGTCGCCGCCGGGGACGGGAGGGGGAGACCCGGTGCCCCCGAGCGAAAGCCCGTGGGAGCTTTCCATACCGGGTACGCTGATAGCGCCCAGCACGCCAAGCGCCCGTGTGGCCACCTCGGCGCCCTGCGCAACAACCTTGCCGTTGCCGCCGGTCCCTTCTTTTGGTGTCATCTGCCGTTGCTGAGCGACGGCCTGCTGATCCGTATCGTCGTCACCGCCCTTGGCCGCTCTTCCGGCCTGTTTGGCGGCTTGTTTCAAGCCGCTGCCTGCTTTTTGGCTAGCTGGCGAAGCGGCCGCCGACACTGGATTCGCCGATCCTGACGCGGCACCACCCCCGACGCGAGAACCTGCGGCCTTTGCGGCCGCACCGGTGCCCCCTCCTGTGCTTGCGCCAATTCCAGCGCTGCTGACGCCCGTCGCACCACCGATGCCCCCTGCGGTACTGCCGCCTGCCATGCTGGCGTTCAGTGCGGAGGCCAGTCCACCACCCGCGGCACTGGCAGCGCCTCCGCCAGTTCCTGCGGCCCCTAGTGCTCCTGCGGCCGGGGCTGCTGCCCCTGCTGTTGCAACAGTAGCGACTGCGGCCGCCGCACCGGCTGCACCGGCTGCGGCCATGCCCCCAATTGCAGAGCCGCCGCCCATCGACGTGCCGCTAATCATGCCGCCGATCAGTTCAGGGATGGTTTTGGTCAGGTAGGCGCACACCAAAGACAGGCCGACCAAGGTCATCAACGACGCTTCGTCGTTGGTGTAGGCTGCCGACCATTCTGCGGAAACCTGCATGATCAGACCCACAATCAGAGTCAGGACAAACAGCTTGGCACCTACCGCAACGGCATAGCGAATGGGAGCCAGTGCATATTCGCGTGTCCATTGAGAGCCACCGAAACCCATAAACAGGACGGCGGCATTGATGATGACGTAGGCCTCTACCAGCGTCACGAACACCAGAGCCGCTATAAACGTAAAACACATCAGGACGATCAATGCAGATACGGCCACCACAACCGATGTGATTGGGCTGAACATCGAAACACCGGCCGTCAGCACCTGCCGTGAAAAGTCCACAGCAGTTGAGAACATATCCCCCGGCATCAGCTCCGCACTACCCAACCCTGCCGCGTGCGCCCCGGCCTGCCGGAAGCTGTTGACGATGGCCCCGCCCCACTCGGTCGCGTGATCGAGCATCGCATAGAAGAACCCTATCACGAGGATGAATTTCACCAGTTCATGGAGGATGTCGCCCAGTTCAGCCCCGCGCATGACCAAAGGAGCAAAAGTCCAAACTAACTGGATGACGGCAAGGCATCCCAAGAGCCACAAGGCGTAATCATGCAGGCGCGGTGCCCATTGGTTTGAAGCGTTCTGAATCAGCCGCAGAAGGCTGTTCATAGACGTGTTGCTCTGCGCCAAATCGACCCCGGCAGCCATCGCACTAGTTGCGGATAGCAAGAGCACCGCGCCGACAAGTGCGTAAACGGTTGAACGTCGCATAGTCAGAACCCCTCAGACGGGCCGCGAGTGTTTGGGCGGCTGCGGAATTGGTCATCCTGATGGCCATTGCCGACCGCTGCGCATTCCGGCGCGGCGGCGTTCGTGACGACCACGGCCGTCAGTGCCGACCCACCAAGGGCCGAGACGAGACAGAGGGCGGCAATCAGCGCCTTAGAAATCATCATGGTTAGAACCCCTCAGACGGGCCGCGTGTATTTTCACGGCTGCGGAATTGCTGTTCGGAGGCATCGCTAACGGACTGTCGTTCGTTTTGCTGCGCCATGTAGTTGCCTTGCAGGGTGATCTGTGTGGCCACCAGATCGCGCAGCTTCTGGAGCTGCTGCACGTTCTGCGCCGCAATCTCGTTCCCTGCTTGAATGGCCTGCTGGCGACCAACGGCCGACTGTGAACGGCTTACCAACTGGTCCAGCATCGCGTTCTCATCCTCGAATGTGCTGGTATTCACGCCAGCGGCCTGCATGGCCGTGCGGGCGTTATCGAAGCCGGATTGTGCCCAGTCCCGATAGCGCTGCGGCATGTTGTTTTGCCCTTGGCCAATCGAGTTCAGATAGCTGTCATAGCCCTTGAACTGCTGGCGAAACTGTTCGTCCAGATTGCTGATGTTGCGGCCGAGCGACTGCGCCGAGTTGTAGACGCTGGCCACGCGCTGGAGGTCGCCAGTGATGGTGTTGAACATGCGGCTGGGCAGTGACATGCCCTGCTTAATCATGTTGTCGTACTGCTGGATCTGCGTCTGCAACTGCTGCGCGGTGTTCAGTTGCGTATTCACCGCTTCGGCGTATTCGTACATCTGCTGATAGAACGTAGAGCAGTTCGAGCAGTAGATGGCATAGGCCGGAGCCGGTGCCATGTAGAGACTTACACCAAGGCCTGCGCTCGCCATTGCTAGAGCGAGCGCCGCGCCTCGACCGAGTTTTCGGGCGGCATAAGCCGACGTTTTTTGCGATTCCATTTCCATACCGAATACCTCATTTTGTCATCGTCCGAGGTTTGATTATTGACCGATATGGAGCGGTTTTAAATATGCGGATAATCTTGTATCCGCATAGAATTCAATGATTTATGTCCGTAAACTGTCCGTCAATCTTCACGAGATTGTTTCTCAACGCTATGATTTTGATCGCGTTTTTCTTGACGCGTGAAAGGGGCTCGGCTGTCCGGTTTGATACGTTTTGCGGACAAAAAAAGCCCACCGAAGTGAGCTTTTGATAAGGCGGTGCGCGGCGTCAGTGGGCAGCGTAATAGGGATTCTGTGCGCGATAAAGGTCACGCTCCGGTTCAGGGATGTGTAGCGTTTCAAGGTGCCAATCTTCGAGTGAAGAAGCCAGCTCGGCCGCTATGCGCTGGGCTTCCATAACGCTCTTGCTAGGCCGTCCACTGGCTCGACCGAGGCAGGCTTGCAGTTCGTTGAGTTGATTGGCCAATGCGCTGATGCGGTGAGCTGTCTTCATGATCAATTCCCCTTGCTAATCCTTTCCACGATTTTGTCGAATTCTTCTCGGACTTGATCGTCCGTAAGCTCAAGATTAACCAATCCTGACTTTATTGCAATTCTTCCGATTCTTTCGGCTGCCTCATTGTCGAGTTTTGCCAATCTGGCTTTCGCCATTTCAAGCTCCGAAAGGGCATCAGAACGGCGCTCTGCGAGGGTTTTTCGTGCCATGATTACTCCGTTGTTTCTTGATGATCGAGTTTCGAAAAAAGCGCGTAAACGGAGGCTATGTTCTCACCCGGGTCGAGCAATTTACAAGACTTAGATTTGGCTGGCCTAGCTGATGGCCTCTCAAAGCCCCCTCCTTTTGGTGTCAGTCCGTCCTTGATGCTCATGAACTCAGTCGGAAACGCGTTTTTATGCGAATGTATGCGATTCTATGCGATTAGAAGAATTGATTAATGCGATGCTACGCGAGTGTATGCGAATTAGCGCGAATGTACGCGATTACGCCATATTTTACTGGCGATTCTGCTCCAGTCGCATAGAATCGCAGAGAGGTAGCAGGCAAGATGTGTGTTGTAGGCCTACGCTGCTACGCAGCTAAGGCCTCCACCACCGCCCCTTACTCGCCTGCGGCTCGATGGCATCCTGCTCTGCGAGGCTGACGGTCGCTGCCGCGTCTCACCAATCGCGCTTGGAGTTTGGGATAAAAGAGGACAAAGCACCAAAGGGAGAAGCGGATCGTCCAAGGGGTTGTCCTGCTCTGCATTTCTGAGAGCGGTAGGGCTGAATCGGCAGATATGGTCTCGGGCTGACCTTGAAGCGGTATGCGTGCTTGTGAAGCTGAATGGAAATCTCGGGCGGGTAGCTGGACTGCTAAAATTGTGGTTGTTGCCGCGCCGAGGGGAAGGCGCACATCCATAGACGTGGAGAATCTGATGATTGAGTTCAGCGTTATGCAGTCAGAAATCAGAGCCAAAATGAGCCAAGTTGTTTTCGCGCGTAAATAGCCACGCGAGTGGTTCTGTTTTGGTGTTTTTTTTGCTATTTGCTGGTTAAAATGGCGTTTGATTAAACCACTTTTCGGGTGTGGAACGAGGGGCGATGTTATGGCTTGGGGATCCTGTTTCAGTCGGCCCGTTTAGATGAGTGCTAATCCTGCAAATAATTATGCATGTGTGTTCGGTTAACGCTACACGCAAAACTCGCGCACTGATTGCGAAGGATCAATGATAAAACGGAGCGTAGCGCTGATGCACTTTCAATTTGAAAATCTCGGCTTACTAGATCAGGTTGACCTGGAGCTAGCTAATCTCACGCTTATATGCGGAGAAAATAACACGGGTAAAACTTACGCAACTTATGCAGTGTATGGTTTTTTGCGCAGTTGGAGGCAAATACTTCGTGTAGTTATAGAAGACGAAATTGACACCCTTTTAAAAGATTCTAATCAATATCGTATCGATCTTGGGGCGATGTTCGATGGAAAGATCGACGACTACTTGAAAAGAATGGGTAAAATTTATGTCGGCGGATTGCCGAGAGCGTTCGCTACCCAAGCTGAGATATTTGAAAAAACAGTATTCATACCAAGTGCTTGCCTTGAAACTGATATTTCAAGTAAGGCGTTTCAACGAACCGTGAAGGCTGGCACGGGGGGGAAAGTTCTTGCCACCTTAACCAAAGAATCCGATAGCGTTATGCTTGAAGTGTTGGTGGCGGATGAAGAAGTTATCATGCGCCCTTTCGGAGGGCTAACCGATTTCATCGTAGACGCTATTGCTGAGATTGTCTTCGCGCAGCATTTGCCTAGAGTTCACATATCCAGTGCCGAAAGAACGGGAGCAGCAATTTTCCGTAAAGAGCTAGATATGGCTCGCACTCGTATGCTTAAGGCCATAAATCAGATTGATTCAAAAGAACTCAGAAGAAATCCTTTTAAGATACTTCAAGAAATTGAGACTGATTATGCGTGGCCAGTTGAAGATAACGTTGATTTTGTCAGACAGCTTGAGGATATTGACAAGAGAACCGGGGAGCTGGCAGCGGATAATCCTGAATTATTAGTCGCTTTCGACGCCATCATCGGTGGCAGTTATAAGGTTGTAAAACAAGAGCTTGTCTATCAGGCGAAAGGTGCAGGTAAACAGCGCTTTACGATGAATGAGGCGTCGAGTTGTATTCGCGCCCTGCTGGATGTTGGTTTCTACTTGCGATGCCGAGCGCGCTCCGGTGATATTTTTATCATTGATGAGCCGGAACTGAATCTTCATCCCAAGAATCAGCGAGCTTTTGCTCGGCTTGTGGCGCGTATGGTCAACGCAGGTATCAAAGTATTCATTACGACTCACAGCGACTACTTGGTCAAAGAGTTAAATACACTGATCATGCTGCATCAAAGAACAGAACATACGAGATCTGTTCAGCAGCAATACAAGTATGTAGATGAGGAACTTCTTGATCCGGCAGTTGTTCGACTTTACATGACGGCAACAATAGCAAAGCCCTCAACTGGTGCTGGTCGGCGCGGTAAAGTAAGGACGCTGAAGCTGGCTAATATCTACCCTGATCGCGGAATTGAGGTAGAAACTTTTGATGACACTATTGAGGTCATGAATGCCATACAAGGTGAAATTTTGTATGGGGGTGACCTCTGATGCCTTTAGTTGCGGAGCTTGAGGCGTTACGATTATCGCTTTCATGCTGTACATACCGTGGTGATCAACACACGAACATATTGATTAAAGAGGACGACGCCCTCGCTAAGTTAAAACTAGTGAAACTACTGGCTCCGAATGGGGAATGGTTCAGTTTTAATCCTGATAAAGGGCGCGGGAGGAACGCACTAATGTCGCCACTGTTGACGGCTGGCAATGGGCATGACCATCACCGGGCTTGTGATTGTGTTGTACTGATCGCAAAGGAAAGGGAGTTAACTGCGCTCTACATAGATTTGAAGTCGGGTAATCCGGTTGGGTACTGCGGTCAATTCAAGAGTACGCGGCAGTTTGTTCGTTATGCATTGGGTTTGTTGGAAGATTTTTATGGGCATAAATTTTCGTTGCAAGAGCGTTTTGTGGTTCTTTATGGTGGAAAACCGGCCCTTTTGCAAAAAAAACCAACTGTACCTAAAATTGAGAAGATTGGGAAAACGCTGCCAGATAAGCCTTACAAGCGTGAAGTATTCAATGCCAGCACTCTTTATCTAAAAGAGCTGCTGACCTAACTTCTGATGAATTAGCTGCTCGGTTTAATTAGATAATGGTTATTTGGAATGAAAGACCGTGAGCATGATGAGGTTGTGGCTCAGAATTTTCGAGCCGATCCAATCTATTCACTTCAACTCTTAGATGAGGTTATTCGCGACGGGCATCACTCCGAGCTGGCTATCCTGTTGAGGCAGATAAACAGAGCGTTTGGACACGATTCCTGTGCAGAATCTAAGCCATCCATATGATTCAGTAATGGTATTTTTCATGGTTTTGGTGAAGTGATGAGTTTTTATCTCATTGAATTTTAATGATTAAAAATGATAATTGATAATTGAGTGGGAATAATCGGCACGGTCGATTGGTAAAAAAGGGTGAGACCGTGAGGTTTCACCCTTTTTTTATGCTTAATTGGCCGGCTTGTAATGCATGCCATTACGTTCAAGCACGTCCCTCAATCGCTTCAGCTCTGGTGTGCGGTACTGATGCGCCCAAGGCCAGCGGCTGTTATCGATATAGAAGAAATGGTTGTCCTGCAGAATGGGTGTAAACACCAGCTGGCCGGAACGGCTGCGGTGCACCAGGGTAGGTTTATTGCCCTTTGTGATGAACATGAAGTCGCCGGTTGCCGTCAGGCGTTGCTCAAGTTGATCTTCTGAAATAGCGGATTGCAAGAGTTCGTCCAGGCTGCTGGTACGCGCTTCGGCGACTGTCAGTGGGGCGCGCAGCAACAGGTCACTCTTTATTCGGCTGGTCGAGGCGTCCTTGTGAATATAGGGAAACCCAGGGTCAGCACCAATGCCTCCAGGTTGACCGAAATCGACATCCACCACGCGCAGGCCAATGGCTTTTTGCATTTCACCCAGGCCGGGCACGCCTTCATAGGTATTGGCGTGGGTGTTGCCCACTAATGCTATCCATCTGCTTTTGCCACGTACCAGCTGGTCTGCGTCGATGATCAGGTGCGCGAAAAAATTCATCATCTGTTGGCGTACCGTTGCCGCAGGTGCTCTGGCCCACGCCTGCGCATAACTGGCCAGGCAATCGATGGCCTGAATGCGTATGCCATGCTGTTGAGCCTTGAGCATGACATTTTCAAAGGTATATTGGCCCGCGCGATCTGTGACATGCCCGAAATCTTGGGCCTTTATATAGCGTTTCAGCTCTGCTGACAGTGTGCCGGTTCGGTTGAATTCATCCAGATCAGCCTGTTGGAAATCGGTGGTGTAGTGCTCCATGTACAGCACTTTTACATTCTGCTTCTTCAGCTCGGCCATATTGTCGATCAGAAAGCGTTTACTGCCCAATGCGGAATGTGGCTCGCCAATGACCAGTCCCTCGCTGTTTTCATAAATGCTTCGAATGATCTGTTTAGGGCTGGCCTGGCTGGGAAGGTCCGGAATGCGGGGGCGTTCTGGCAAGGTGCTGGAGCGGATGAATGCCTCAGCGTCGGCGGCCAACCGGTCACGGATTGCTCCGTATTCTTCGTAGACTTGATTGGCTTCTTGATCAAAAGTGAAGTGGTCACCGGTAATGACCCTGTTTTCTGAGGAAATATCGTATTTGCTGAAGATTGCGCGTCGAGCGGTTGGCACTTCGTACGGTGTTAATTCAAGGGGCTGCACGGCGGGCCGGGTGGGCGTCAAGCCGAGTAGTTTCTGCACCAATTTCGGCGGTTTTCCGCCTTTGAGCCCGGTGCGTGCTATGGGTTTCCAGGTGCCCTCGGCCGTGCGTTGCAAAGGCACGTGGCGAGAGAACGAGAAGGGCGATTCAGGATCGACGACCACCCAACTCGCCGACTCCCCAACATATCGAACCTGGTAGGGCAGGTCGTCAATCAAAACATAGAACTGGCCTTGCTGGGTGTAGACCCCTTCGAGCGCGCCGCTGCCGGGCTCGCCGCTGAGGATTTCATTGGATTCGAAAGACGTTAGCAATTGATCTTGTGGTTTGGACCGGAAAGCCTCGGGCAAGCGCGCTTCCAGCTCGCTGCTGCTTAACGGCGTTTGGGGTTCGCTTTCGGTCGGTGCTTCGCCGGGCTCGACCTCTGCTGCTTCACTGGCAGAGCCTGTCTCGGCAAATTCCTCACCCACCGTGCCTTCGACACCGGCAAGCAGCGTTGCGTTGAACAGCGTATCGATGGCGGCGAACACAGCACCCAGCACGCCGGCCTTGCGCTGGGCGGTGGTGTGGCCAGTGACTGCCTGGTCGATGTTCAAGCCAGTGTCTGCCAGCCCTGCGCCTACCACGGCCAGTGCAACGGGCCAATCCACAGCGGCCATGGGGCCGAAGACTTGCCCGAATGCTTTCAGGTAACCAATCCACAGTTGTTTACGCAGATCACTGTTCGAACGTAGGGCGAAGTGCGCATCGTCTTGCATGCGTTGGCGTGTCGCGTCCCGCATGTGGGCAAAAGCATCGCCCTGTATCTTCTGATCAAGTTGGTTGAGGTACTGCCCATTGTCGCGGCCCCAGTGATAGAACATGAGGTCGATCTGGTGGTTGAGGCCTACATTGCTGCCGTGTTCCGCGTGGCATGACATCGCGAAGTGGCTCATGAAGCGTGCGCGATTCGCTCGCTCGTTGGTTTGATTGAGTACCCACCAATAGAGTTCGTCGCGGTTGGCAAATAACTGCAGGGCTTCTACTTCACCCGGCATGTAGACAAGCTCTGCGCCATCGGCCATCACGATGCGCAGGATATCGCTGGCGACATAGCCACCGATGTCCAAGGTGCGCAATGCGTAGCCTTCATGTAGAGGGCTGGAGCGGCGCAGCTGCTCGAGCGTTACTGGCCAGGTGATTTCCCCGCCCAGTGCGGCAGCCGCCCGCAAGCTGCTTTTTGCCAGCTCGCTGCCTGGATTGTCGGCGCAAACCTCCATCACCTTGGCCATGAAATTTGTTTTGGCCAGCACCCTGAAATCATCGGCGTGTTGGCTCCAGAACGCCTCCAGGCGCTGTTGAAATACGTTGCTGAAGTCGATGGCCCAGAAGTCTTCAAGTACCTTCCCAGGTGCGATTGGGATCTCGTTGGAGGCATCAAACACATCATTGTTGGGGCCGTCCTTGTAAAAACCCGTGTAATCACTCAGCAAGTCGGCGCTGTCCTGATCATTCACGTCGAAACGTTGCATGACCAGTTGCGGCAAGGTCAGCGACTGGGTCGGGCGCTCGTAGTGTGCCCAGCCGCTGTACGTCGCGGCGCTCACGGCTCGGGTGAAACGGTTGAAATAGACGTGGTCGGGGTCGAGCGTGCCCTGGTCATATTTGTTCAGGATGGTCTGTGCCGTTTCTCTCGCCATCTGACGCATGTCAGGGCATGCGCCGACCAACGGTTCGGCGAGAGCTCTCAATTGCTGTTGATCGGCGTGCTGCTGTTCAGGCGTAGTCATGAGCCTCTCCTGCGGTCGATGAGGGAGCACGCAGGATGGGCAGTTCGGCACGATGCTGGTGTTAGATATCGCTGTGCAGGGCGCGCAGGCAGCGCACTCTTTACTTAATATTTCTCAATTGCAGGTGTATCGTATTCGCCTTCACCGCCAGCCGTGCTGGCAGCTTGATTGCGCAGAACACGAGGTACCCGCACCGATGTCTTTCACCCGTCGACAAATGCTCAAGGGCCTCACCGGCCTGGTTGTGGTTGGCCTGGGCGCCGGTGGCGCGGCGCGTTACTGGCTGGGCAAGGTAGAAGACGACAATGCCGGGCATGACTACGAGCTGATTGCCGCGCCCCTGGACGTCGAGTTGGTGCCGGGCTTCAAGACCGAGGCCTGGGCCTTTGGCCCCTCGGCGCCGGGCACCGAGCTGCGTGTGCGTCAGGGTACCTGGTTGCGGGTGCGCTTCATCAACCACCTGCCGGTGGAAACCACCATCCACTGGCATGGCATTCGCCTGCCGCTGGAAATGGACGGCGTGCCTTACGTCTCGCAGTTGCCGGTAAAGCCAGGCGAGTACTTCGACTACAAGTTTCGCGTGCCGGATGCAGGCAGCTACTGGTATCACCCCCATGTCAGCAGCTCCGAGGAGCTTGGGCGTGGGCTGGTCGGCCCGCTGATCGTCGAGGAGCGCGAACCCACCGGGTTCAAGCACGAGCGCACCCTGAGCCTGAAGAACTGGCACGTGGACGAGCAGGGCGCGTGGCTGCCGTTCAGCATCCCCCGCGAGGCTGCGCGTAACGGCACCGCCGGGCGGCTGATCACAATCAACGGCCAGGCCGACTCGGTAACCGAACTGCCGGCCGGTCAGGTGGTGCGCGTGCGCCTGCTGAACCTGGACAACACCTGGACGTACCGTCTCAACCTCAAAGGCAACTGCGAGGCGAAAATCTATGCCCTCGACGGCAACCCCGTGACCCCACGGCCACTCGATGATGAATACTGGCTTGGGCCTGGCATGCGCATCTGTCTGGCCATTCGCATTCCTGAGGTGGGTGAAGAAATTTCCCTGCGCGACGGTTTTGTGCGCCTGGGCACGCTGCGCTCGGTGGCCAGCGGCGAAGCGCCAGGCGAGTGGCCCAAGGCCTTGCCGGCGAACCCCATCGCCGAGCCGGACCTGGAGAATGCCGAAAAGCTCAACTTCAATTTCGAATGGGCGGCGAGCGTCTCGGTCACCAGCGACCCGGACAAACCGTCGAGCATGTGGCAGATCAACGGCCAGGCGTGGGACATTACCGACAAGACTTGCGCCGACAGGCCGATCGCCACGCTGAAGAAGGGCAACAGCTACATCTTCGAGCTGAAGAACATGACCCAGTACCAGCACCCGATTCACCTGCATGGCATGAGCTTCAAGGTGATCGGCTCCAATCGCCGCCAGATCGCCGAGCCTTACTTTACCGACACCTACCTGTTGGGCAAGAACGAGCGAGCCCAGGTGGCGCTGGTCGCGGATAACCCCGGTACGTGGATGTTTCACTGCCACGTCATCGACCACATGGAAACCGGCCTGATGGCCGCGATCGCGGTGGTTTGATGCGTCCGCAGATCATCGACCGCAGCCGCGATCAGGAATTCATGCGCCTGGCCCTGGGCCTGGCTGCCGAGGGTGCAGCCATGGGCGAGGTGCCGGTGGGGGCGGTGCTGGTGCAGCATGGCCAGGTGATCGGCCAGGGGTTCAACCGGCCGATCGTCGACAGCGACCCCAGCGCCCATGCCGAAATGGTGGCCATTCGCGCGGCGGCCCAGGCCGCCAGCAACTACCGGCTGCCGGGTAGCACCCTGTACGTGACCCTGGAGCCGTGCAGCATGTGCGCAGGGCTGATCGTGCATTCTCGGGTGGCGAGGGTGGTGTTCGGGGCCTTGGAGCCCAAGGCGGGGATCGTGCAGAGCCAGGGGCAGTTCTTCGGGCAGGGCTTTCTCAACCACCGGGTGATGGTGGAGGGCGGGGTGCTGGCGGAGGAGTGTGGGCAGATCCTGAGTGACTTCTTCAAGGCTCGGCGAGCCAGGAATTAACCTGTAGCGGCCCTTTCGCGGGTGAACCTGCTCCCACAGAGAAAGCACGGCTCTCAAAACCTGTGCAGTCCCTGTAGGAGCGGGTTTACCCGCGAAAAGGCCGCTACAGCCTCACATCGGCGGCGACTGATCCGCCGGCTTGTCCTTGTTCACCCCGGGCACATGCAGGTTGCCCTCGGCCACCTGGCCCTCGAGCTGCGGTTGGGTCACCCAGGTGAGGATGTCGTAGTAGCGACGGATGTTGGCCACGAAGTGCACCGGTTCGCCACCACGGGCATAGCCGTATTTGGTCTGCCGGTACCACTGTTTCTGGGCCAGCCGGGGCAGCATCTTCTTCACGTCCAGCCATTTGTTCGGGTTGAGCTTTTCGCGCTTGGCCAAGGTGCGGGCGTCTTCCAGGTGGCCGGTGCCGACGTTGTAGGCGGCCAGGGCGAACCAGGTGCGGTCAGGCTCCTGGATGCTGTCGTCGAGCTCCTCCTTGATCTTCATGAAGTACTTGGCACCGCCCTGGATACTCTGCTTCGGGTCCAGGCGGTTGGACACGCCCATGGCCTGGGCGGTGCGCTGGGTCAGCATCATCAGGCCGCGCACGCCAGTCTTGGAGGTGACTTCCGGCTGCCACATCGACTCCTGGTAGCCGATGGCTGCAAGCAGGCGCCAGTCGACCTGTTCGACCTTGGCGTAGCTCTTGAAGTGCTTCTCGTACTTGGGCAGGCGCTGTTGCAGGTGCTGAGCGAAGGTGTAGGCCCCCACATAACCCAATACGTCGACATGGCCGTAATAACGGTCTTTCAGGCGCTGCAAGGTACCGTTTTTCTGCGCCTTGTCGAGAAATTCGTTGATCTCGTTGAGCAGGCTGTTGTCATCCCCCGCAGCCACTGCCCAGCGCTGGTCGCGGGTGTCGCCCAGGTCGAAGGCGACCCGCACGTTGGGGAAGTAGACCTGGTTCATCGCCAGTTCATTGGAGTCGACCAGAGTCAGGTCGATCTGACCTTCATCGACCATGCGCAGCAGGTCGACCACCTCGACGGCGTCGGATTCTTCGTACTGCAGGCCTGGGTACTGTTTCTTCAGCTCGGCCAGTTGGTCGGCGTGGCTGCTGCCTTTGAGTACCATGATCTTCTTGCCGACCAGGCCCTTGGCATCGGTGGGGCGGGGGCGGCCGTTGCGGTAGATGACCTGCGGGGTCACTTCCAGGTAAGGGTGCGAGTACCTGACCTGGGCTTTGCGCCGGTCGCTACTGACCAGGCCGGCAGCTGCCAGCACCGGGCCGGAAGGTTTGCCGAGCGAGTCGTACAGTTCGTCGAGGTTGTCGGCGGTCTCGATCTGCAGCTTCACGCCGAGATCGTCGGCGAAATGCTGGACCAGTTCGTACTCGAAGCCGGTTTCGCCGTTGCGGTCCTGGAAGTAGGTGGCCGGGCTGTTGCGGGTGATGACGCGCAGCACGCCGTCCTCCTTCACGCGCTCGAGGGTGCTGGGTTTTTCAACGCAGGCACCGAGCAGCAGAAAGAGTCCGGTTGCGATTAGCCATCTGGCGCAACGTTGGCGCAAAGCAGTGTGGGCGAACATAGGTTGCAGTATACGCAAAGGACCGGCCCAGCCATATCTCGACAACAGATAGCTTGTCTGGTAGCGGGTTGTGTGGTGGGGCATGCCTATAGAGAGTCGGTACCCGTTAGATCGAGCGCCGCCCGCGCGGCGCATCGCGGATGAATCCGCTCCTACATCTGTTTCGGGCCAGTCCGTCCTGTGATAGGTGCGCTGCCCGCCTTGCGGACACCTCGATATCAACGGGAGCAAGCAAAAGCGGGCAGCGGTGACCTCACAAGCGTGATTGGCCCGAAACAGAGGTAGGAGCGGATTCATCCGCGATGCGCCGCGCGGGCGGCGCTCGATCTCCCAGGCGCTGAAAAACCCAAGACGAATCCCTCGAAAATTTGACCCGAAAGTCCGGTTCCGCCGCCCGGCAGCCATGGCTTAGAGCGGGTGCCGAAAGCCGTCGAATTAGGCTAGAATGCACGGCCTCTAAGCACACCCCTTCCTGAGGCTGTCCCGACGATGTTGATCCTGCGCGGCGCTCCTGCCCTTTCTGCCTTTCGCCACGGTAAATTACTCGAGCAACTGAGCCAGAAAGTCCCCGCTGTTACTGGTTTGTATGCCGAATTTGCCCACTTCGCCGACGTTGACGGCGAGCTGACCGCCGACCAGCAGCAGGTGCTGGGCCGTCTGCTCAAATACGGCCCGAGCGTGCCGGTACAGGAGCCGACCGGCCGCCTGTTCCTGGTCGTGCCGCGCCTGGGTACCATCTCGCCATGGGCCAGCAAGGCCAGCGACATCGCCCACAACTGCGGCCTGCAGTCGATCCAGCGCCTGGAGCGCGGCATCGCCTACTACGTCGCCGGTGAGCTGAGCGATGCCGACGCCGCAGTCGTCGCCGCCGAGCTGCACGACCGCATGACCCAACGCGTGCTGGCCCAGCTGGAGCAGGCATCCGACCTGTTCAGCCACGCCCAGCCCAAGCCGATGACCTCGGTCGACATCCTGGCCGGTGGCCGCGGCGCGCTGGCCAAGGCCAACATCGACCTGGGCCTGGCCCTGGCCGAAGACGAGATCGACTACCTGGTCAACGCCTTCCAGGGCCTTAAGCGCAACCCGAACGACATCGAACTGATGATGTTCGCCCAGGCCAACTCCGAGCACTGCCGCCACAAGATCTTCAACGCCAGTTGGGACATCGACGGCCAGGCTCAGGAAAAGAGCCTGTTCGGCATGATCAAGAACACCTACCAGATGCACAACGAAGGCGTGCTGTCGGCTTACAAGGACAACGCCTCGGTGATCGTAGGCAGCGTCGCCGGGCGCTTCTTCCCGAACCCTGAAACCCGCCAGTACGGCGCGGTGCAGGAGCCGGTGCACATCCTGATGAAGGTCGAGACGCACAACCACCCGACCGCCATCGCCCCGTTCTCCGGCGCTTCCACGGGCTCCGGCGGCGAAATCCGCGACGAAGGCGCGACCGGCCGTGGCGCCAAGCCAAAAGCCGGCCTGACCGGCTTCACCGTGTCCAACCTGCGCATCCCGGGCTTCGAGCAGCCATGGGAGCAGGCCTACGGCAAGCCGGAGCGTATCGTCGAAGCCCTCGACATCATGATCGAAGGCCCGCTGGGCGGTGCTGCGTTCAACAACGAATTCGGTCGCCCGGCCCTGACCGGCTACTTCCGTACCTTCGAGCAGGCCATCAATACCCCGCATGGCGAAGAAGTGCGCGGCTACCACAAGCCGATCATGCTCGCCGGCGGCATGGGCAACATCCGTGAAGACCACGTGCAGAAGGGCGAGATCACCGTCGGCGCCAAGCTGATCGTGCTCGGTGGCCCGGCCATGCTCATCGGCCTGGGCGGCGGCGCTGCCTCGTCGGTGGCGACCGGTGCCAGCTCGGCTGACCTGGACTTCGCTTCGGTACAGCGCGAAAACCCGGAAATGGAGCGCCGTTGCCAAGAGGTCATCGACCGCTGCTGGCAGCTGGGTGACAAGAACCCGATCGCCTTCATCCACGACGTTGGCGCCGGTGGTATCTCCAACGCCTTCCCTGAGCTGGTCAACGACGGTGGCCGCGGTGGCCGCTTCGAGCTGCGCAACGTGCCCAACGACGAGCCGGGCATGGCCCCGCACGAAATCTGGAGCAACGAGTCGCAAGAGCGTTACGTGCTGGCCGTCAGCGCCGTTGACTTCGAGCGCTTCCAGGCCATTTGCGAGCGCGAGCGCTGCCCGTTCGCCGTGGTCGGTGAAGCGACCGAAGAGCCGCACCTGACCGTCACCGACAGCCACTTCGGCAACACGCCAGTGGACATGCCGCTCGACGTACTGCTGGGCAAACCGCCGCGCATGCATCGTTCGGTCACCCGCGAAGCCGAGCTGGGCGATGACTTCGACCCAAGCAAGCTGGACCTGGACCAGGCTGTCCAGCGCGTGCTGAACCACCCGGCCGTGGCCAGCAAGAGCTTCCTGATCACCATCGGCGACCGCACCATCACCGGCCTGGTTGCCCGCGACCAGATGGTCGGCCCGTGGCAGGTGCCGGTGGCCGACTGCGCCGTCACCGCCACCAGCTTCGACGTCTACACCGGCGAAGCCATGGCGATGGGCGAGCGTACCCCGCTGGCGCTGCTGGATGCCCCGGCTTCCGGGCGCATGGCAATCGGCGAGACCCTGACCAACCTGGCTGCAGCACGCATCGAGAAGCTGTCTGACATCAAACTGTCGGCCAACTGGATGTCCGCTGCCGGCCACCCGGGTGAAGATGCGCGCCTGTACGACACCGTCAAGGCTGTGGGGATGGAGCTGTGCCCGGAGCTGGGCATCACCATTCCGGTCGGCAAAGACTCGATGTCGATGAAGACCAAGTGGAGCGAAGAGGGCGTCGAGAAGAGCGTCACCTCGCCGATGTCGCTGATCATCACTGGCTTCGCACCGGTCACTGACATCCGCCAGACCCTGACCCCGCAACTGCGCATGGACAAGGGCGAGACCGACCTGATCCTGATCGACCTGGGCCGCGGCAAAAACCGTATGGGCGCCTCGATCCTGGCCCAGACCTACGGCAAGATCGCGGCCCAGGCACCGGACGTTGACGACGCCGAAGACCTCAAGGCGTTCTTCGCCGTGATCCAGGGCCTGAACGCCGACGGTCACCTGCTGGCTTACCACGACCGTTCCGACGGCGGCCTGTTGACCACCGTGCTGGAAATGGCCTTCGCCGGCCACTGCGGCCTCGACCTGCAACTCGACCCGCTGACCGACAGCAAGGCCGACGTGGCAGCCATCCTCTTCAACGAAGAGCTGGGTGCAGTCATCCAGGTACGCCAGGATGCCACCCCGGACGTACTGGCACAGTTCAGTGCCGCCGGCTTGGGCGAAGAGTGCGTCGCGGTGATCGGTAAACCGATCAACAATGGTGAAGTCTCCATCAGCCTCAACGGCGAAGTGCTGTTCGACGACGACCGTCGCATGCTGCAACGCCAGTGGGCCGAAACCAGCTACCAGGTCCAACGCCTGCGCGACAACGCCGACTGTGCCGACCAGGAATTCGACCTGCTGCTCGAGGAAGAAAACCCGGGCCTGTCGGTCAAGCTGGGCTACGACGTCAACGATGACATCGCCGCACCGTACATCAAGACGGGTGTGCGCCCGCAAGTGGCGATCCTGCGCGAGCAGGGCGTCAACGGCCAGGTCGAAATGGCTGCCGCCTTCGACCGTGCAGGT
Source organism: Pseudomonas sp. URMO17WK12:I7 (assembly GCF_003269045.1). NCBI lineage: Bacteria > Pseudomonadati > Pseudomonadota > Gammaproteobacteria > Pseudomonadales > Pseudomonadaceae > Pseudomonas > Pseudomonas sp. URMO17WK12:I7. The sequence goes on from NZ_QLTL01000002.1 coordinate 236,182, forward strand.
TTCGCTGCCATCGACGTGCACATGAGCGACATCCTCGCCGGCCGTGTCGACTTCGAAGCCTTCAAGGGCCTGGTTGCCTGCGGTGGTTTCTCCTACGGTGACGTGCTGGGCGCCGGTGAAGGCTGGGCCAAGTCGGCGCTGTTCAACAGCCGCGCCCGCGATGCCTTCCAGGCCTTCTTCGAGCGTACCGACAGCTTCGCCCTGGGCGTGTGCAACGGTTGCCAGATGATGTCCAACCTGCACGAGTTGATCCCGGGCACCGAGCACTGGCCGCACTTCGTGCGCAACCGTTCGGAGCAGTTCGAGGCGCGCGTGGCCATGGTCGAGGTGCAGAAGTCCAACTCGATCTTCCTGCAGGGCATGGCCGGTTCGCGTATGCCGATCGCCATCGCCCACGGTGAAGGCCATGCCGAGTTCGCCAGCGAAGAGGCACTGCTGGCAGCTGACTTGTCCGGTTGCGTGGCCCTGCGCTACGTCGACAACCACGGCAAGGTGACCGAAGCCTACCCGGCCAACCCGAACGGCTCGCCGCGTGGTATCACCGGCCTGACCAGCCGCGATGGCCGCGTGACCATCATGATGCCGCACCCGGAGCGTATGTTCCGCGCCGTGCAGAACTCCTGGCGCCCGGATGAGTGGCAGGAAGACGCCGCGCTGATGCGTATGTTCCGCAACGCCCGCGTGTGGGTGAACTAAGGCGTGTACAAGCTCGCCTTCTTCGTCCCGGCCAGCCATGTTGAAGGGGTCAAGGCCGCCGTGTTCGCCGCAGGTGGTGGGCGTATCGGCGACTATGACCACTGCGCCTGGCAGGCCTTGGGCCAAGGCCAGTTTCGCCCGTTGGACGGCAGCCAGCCGTTCCTCGGGCAAACCGGCCAGGTCGAGGTGGTCGAGGAGTGGAAGGTGGAGCTGGTGGTAGCCGACGACCTGATCGCTCAGGTCGTCGCTGCGCTCAAGCTGAGCCACCCGTACGAGACGCCAGCCTATGAGGTTTGGCGCCTGCTGGATATCTGAATCCGGTACGGTGTTGCTGCCGCTTAGGCTGAGAAGGCGCTTCAGCCGAATGGTAGTAGGTTGTTAAGTATTTCCAGATCTTTGATCGTAGAATGCTGATTGAGGTTTTCGAGGTTCCTCAATCTTTCACGGGCTTGCTGCTGATATGCTGCTCGGCGTTCGCTCAAACTTCCGCTCGAACATCCATCGTTAATGTTGTCCTGATTACTGACTGCCCAAGCCTGGACGATATCGTCCTGCCAGTCACTGGCATCAGGATGTGTGAAGTAGCTCTTTGCCAACGATGCCGGGTCTCTACCTGTATCACCCTGCCAATACTCATACATCGCACGGCCCACTTCCTCTACCGCATACTGCGCCAGTAGTGACGACAGGGTATGAAATGGGTGGGTGTCATGATCCTTTGCCAGCTGCGAATGGGTCGGATGGGTATCGTCGTCGATATTTGGATCCTTACCCAGCAACAGTTGAAGATCATCGATGTTGTCGCCAGCCCATGTCAGCAAGTTCTGGAAGACCAAGTCGATCAAATGGCTGATAGCCTTCAACGGTATCTTCACCACATGGTTCGTAAGCCCCAGCCAGTTGTACCATGGCTGTTCCGCCGCTTTGTCGCGCAGGGCCAGGTAGCTCTCCAACGTCTGCAGCCACTCTGGGTCTTCGTGTTCTCGGAGCAAGATCAACAGCATTTGCTCTGTATCACTACGTTCACCCGGACGGGTTGGGGCGTAGTCGAGACCCTTGGCGGGGAACAGAACTTTGGCTACCGGTTCGAGCACACTGCCAAGGACATCAGTCCCACTGAACAGGCCGGTTACCAAGGGCCGTTCATGCCGGACCTGTTTTTTTGTTGTCCAGGCAAGCACCTCGGTGTGACCGACCTTGCGAAGGCTCAGTTCGGCGAAGTTCGAGTGAGCGAAGAGGTCTTCCAGTACATGCAGCGCTTCGCCAAAAAAGCGCATGCCTTCTGGTGTTGGACCCGCGTTCGACGCATCTATGATCTTCTGGTACATGTAGTCTTGGGCAGGCTCGAAATAACGATACATGGACCGGTCGTGATCCAGTTGCATGTATTCATGGTCCGATTGCCGCAAAGGCTCGAAGTCTGGATCGATTGATTGAGGGTCGGTAGCTTCATCTAAGGTAAGCGGATTATCGATATGTTCGGAAGGCCGATACACACCCAGCATTTTCTCATTTACCTTGTAGGTTTCGCGGTCTTCAGGGGTAGTCTGGAGGCTGTGAAACTCCTTCAGTGCCAGGAAATCCACGAGATTGGTCAGGGTGGCTCTTGAGAGTTTGCGTGGAAAGTCCTTCGGTTCATGTTCTGCACGAACGAGCTTGGGGTCGACCAATTGCGAGTAATCGCGCAGCCAGTTGCCGAAGTAGATTGCTTTGCGCTGCTCAGGCGTAAAACCTGCAGTTGCCAGAGCCTTTTCGATGGATTCATGGCCAAAAGACTGGTCTGAACCGCTCCCAGTCCCAGCTGAAAATCTGAGTGTCGGGAAGATCTTCTCCTTGATCATCCCGCCATCGATCTGGTCGCCCTTCGGCGGGAGGCTCAAGTTGAGCAGTATCGTTTCGGAAAAATCTTCCCCTTCTATTTTTGCAATGACTGTTCCGTTACCGGTTGAACGATCGAGGAGGGCCAGCGTGGCGAGATACTGTTCAGCTGCTTCTTTTATTGAGCTGTCGGCAGCATCGGCGCCGACGAGATACCCGACGTGATCAGCAAATGCCCTGAGTATGGCCATCAGCAGCAATGGAGTCGTGTGCGGTTGCTCCAGGGCTTGTTCTATGGCTGCAAGGTCCACTTCGATGGTTTGGCTAGCGCGGTCGTAGCTGGCCGTCTTAGGACTGTCCTCTACCATTCGATAAGCAGGATTGGTTACCGCGCCTGCGCGAAGGTCATCGTGCAGTTTGGTAATGGGCTCCACGGGAAGCCCATAGCCGTATATCGACTTCAAGGTCAGTTCAAAGGTGCGCTGGCTTGTGGTCTTCGCAATGCCCATCAATTGGTCGAGGGCATGAGTACTTTCAAAGGAAGCCTGAGTCGGAACGTTAACAGAGGTGGGCATAACCTATTGCCTTCATTGATCAGAGGGCGCACAGCATGTTCCCCTCTGTACTTTTTAGACATCAGGGATGGCTTCCAGCTTTGATTGCCCACACGGCGGCCATCTTCACGCATCAATGGTTGCTTTCAGGTTTTCTGAGCAAGCGGCAGGCAACTAACCCCACTTCGAACAGCATCCACATGGGGATCGCGAGCATAGTCTGAGAAAACACGTCAGGAGGTGTCAGAATCATCCCGACCACGAAGCAGCCAACGATCACGTAAGGCCTGCTGCTGCGCAATGTAGCCACGTTGGCCAGCCCGACCCAGACCACGATGAAGGTCGCCACCGGGATCTCGAAAGCCAACCCGAACGCCAGGAACAGCGCCATGATGAAGTCCAGGTACTGGCTGATGTCGGTCATCATCGCCACACCATCGGGTGTCACACTGGCAAAGAAGCCGAACATCATCGGGAATACCAGGTAGAACGCGAAGGCCATGCCGGCATAGAACAGCAGTATGCTCGACACCAGCAACGGCAGGGCGATGCGCCGCTCGCGGCGGTACAACCCCGGAGCGAGGAAGCCCCAGGCCTGGTGCAGCAACAGTGGCATGGCCACGAACAGCGCGCACATCGCCGTCAGCTTGAACGGCGTGAGGAACGGCGAAGTGACGCTGGTGGCGATCATGCTGGTGCCTTCCGGCAGGAAGCGGCGCAGCGGTTCCGAGATCAACGTGTAGAGCTGCTGGGCAAATGGAAACAGCCCGGCGAATACCAGCGCCAGCAGCAACAGGCAGCGCACCAGGCGCTTGCGCAGGTCCCGCAGGTGGTCGGTCAATGGCATGCGTGCTGCCGGGTCCAGGGCAATGCTCATGGGCTGCTCTCCCGGGCGATGCTACCAGGTATGGCGTCACCGGCCGATTCCACCTTGAGGCTGATGCCCTGGCGAATTTCCTGCTCCAGGCGCTGCAAGGGCGCGCTGTCCAGGTTGGGCATGTCAATCTCGCGTTCCATCTGTGCGCGTAACCCGTTCATCGCCCGGCGCGCCTGGCCAAGGCCCCGGCCCAAGGTGCGTGCCGCGACGGGCAGGCGCTCGGGGCCAAGCACCAGCAGCGCGACGACGCCTACCAGCAAGAGCTCGCTGAAACCGATCTCGAACATCAGGCTTGGCGATCCGCTTGCGGCTGCTGTGCCGCCTGGGCGGTTACCGATGGCTGCTGCTGCACGTTAGCGGCACCTGGTGCGCAGGCGTCATGATCGCCGCCCATGGATTTGCGAAAGCCCTGGATCGCTTCGCCGACATCGCTGCCCAGGCCCTTGAGGCGCTTGGTGCCAAACAGCAGGAACACGATCAGCAGTACGATCACCAGTTGCCAGATTCCGATGCCACCCATTTCGACCACTCCTGTAAGGTCATGAAAATGAAGGCCAATCCTGCCGCTTGCAGATGACGCCAACATGACTGCAAGGCCATTGCAACCTGACTGCAACAACCCGCGTGTTGACTGGCGCCTTTCAGTGATTGAAGAGGGGGCGCGGGATGAGTGGCAAGCGGCAGCAGGGCGCGGCACTGCTGATGGTGATGGTGGTGCTGGCCATGCTTGCCGCAGGCATGGCCTGGTTGGTGGAGGATGGCCGGCGGCAGGTGGATGATGTGCAGTTGCTGCGTCAGCGGGTGCAGGTGCGAGCGATGGAACAGGCCGGCCTGGCCTATGCCGAGCAGGCCCTGCGTGACCCTGCCTGGCGGCTCAGCCCATTGTTCTGGCAAGCCTTGCGCGGGCAACCGTTGAAGTACGATTTCGGTGCCGGGCAGGCGCAATTGCGGGTGCGTGACCAGCACACCTGCTTCAATGTGAATGCGCTGCTGGGGGCCGACGGCGAGCGCGCCGAGCGCCAGCTCAAGCACCTGCTGGGGGACGACATGGCCGCCGAGCGCCTGGTCGATGCACTGGCCGACTGGCTCGACAGTGACAGCGATGCCCGCCTGCAGGGGGCCGAAAGCGCCCAGTACCTGCGCCAGCAACCGCCGCGGCTGGCGGCCAACCAGCCGATGCTCGATACCAGCGAGCTGAACCTGCTGCTTGAGCCAGACGCTGCACGCCAGCGCCGCTACCCGATGCTGTGCGCCTTGCCGCAGACCACGGGCTGGCGCTTGAATGCCAATGCCCTTGGGCTGGAGCACTTGCCGTTGCTCGATGCGTTGTATGAGGGGCGTTACCCGCGTTCGTTGCTTGCCCGCATTGTCAGCGGGCGGCCGGCGTCGGGGTATGAGGATGCCTCGGCATTGCGCCAGGCGCTGGGGGCAGTGGATGACGAGACATTCGAGCGGTTGAGCGAAGGCTTGCTGCTCAACAGTGGGCATTATCTGTTGCAGCTGTCGTTCGAGGAGCAGGGCAGGGTGATGCGCAGCGAGTTTCAGGTGGAGGCTTTAGGGGTGGTGCAGTGGCATGCCCGTGTGCCGGCGCAACAGGTACGGGTGCGCAGCCGTGAGCCGATGGCCTGGTAAGGCTGGAGATTGCCGGGGCTGCTCTGCAGCCCATTCGCGATACAAGGCCGCTCCTACAGGGGATCGCACAAATCCTGTAGGAGCGGCCTTGCGTCGCGAAAGGGCCGCAAAGCGGCCCTCGGTGCACAGATCAATCAGGCGGTCCCGATCTCCCCGCCATCATTACGCTGAATCACTACCGTTGTAGCCCTCGGCCGTACCTTGGCCCCGGCCGGAGTGGCATCGGTGGCCTTGTCGGTATACGGCCAGTTGTCCGGGTGTTGGATGTTGATGAACAAGGTCTTGTTGTCCGGCGTGAAGCTGATGCCGGTTACCTCGCAACCGTTCGGCCCTACAAAGAAGCGGCGCAGGGCCGTCTGGTTCTGGGCATTGATTGGCACCTGCTTGCCGCTGGCATCGACCAGGTCGGTGGGGATCACCGCCAGCAGTTGGTCGTTGGTGTAGTCGGTGAGGGTGGTCTCGCCGTTGTCGGTCTCGAACCACAGCACGCCTCGGCTATCGAAGCTCATGCCGTCGGGGCTTGCGAACTGGTTGAGTTCGGTCAGGCCCGAGCGGTTGATGTCGGCAGTACCGGCGGCGTTGGCGCCGAACACGAAGATGTCCCAGGTGAAGCTCAGCTGGTCGTCGCTGTCATGCCAGCGGATGATGTGGCCGTGGCGGTTCGGGCCGCGTGGGTTGGCCGCATCGACCTTTTGCGCAGTACGCGCGCTGTTGTTGGTCAGGGTCAGGTAGGCATCGCCGTTGAGCGGGTTGACGGCGGTCCACTCCGGGCGGTCCATCGGCGTGGCGCCCACGGCATCGCCGGCACCTCGGGTGTTGAGGATGATGCCTGCCAGGTCACCGTACAATGCACCGAGGGTGCTGCCAGCGGTAGTGGCGGTATTCACATCGAGCAGCAGCCACACGCCGGTACCGTCGGCATTGAAGCGGGCGACGTACAGCTTGCCCTGGTCCAGGTACTTGGCACCGGTGGCCAGGCGGTCGGCCGGGTTGGCGTCGGCGGCATCCCACACGGCCGTGGAAACCCACTTGTACAGGTACTCGTTGTTCGAGTCGTCGCCCATGTACCAGACCAATGGCTTGCCGACCACCGGCAGGCCCGGGCAGCAGCCTTCGTGGCGGAAGCGGCCCAGGGCCGTGCGCTTGGTGGCCAGGGTGCTGCTGTTGTACGGGTCGATCTCGACGATGTAGCCATAGGTGCTGGCTTCGTTACGGTAGTCGTCGGTGGCGGCGGCACCCTTGACGGTCACGTCGAAACGGGCGAATTCATCGGCGACTTCGGTACTGTCACCGGCAGCGCTTTCCCACTTGTACTGGCCACTGGAGGTGCCGACGCCGATGCGGCGCTGGTCTTCCGGGCGGGTGCCCTTGTTGACGAAGATGCCCGGCCAGTTCTCTTCGCAGGTCAGGTAGGTGCCCCACGGGGTGTAGCCGTTGCCGCAGTTGTTGTTGGTGCCGCGGCAGTGGGTGCCGTCGGCCGAATACTTGGTCTTGACGTGGTCGGTGCCGCGCAGCGGCCCGGTCAGCTCCATGCGCGAGGCGGTAGTGAAGCGGCGGTTGAGCGGGTCGTTATCGACTACCTGCCAGCGGCCGTTGACCTTCTGCAGGCGTACCACGCCAGCGCCGTGGGCGTTGATTTCCTTGCGCACTTCTTCGGCCGGGCGCTTGCCGCTGGCGTCGGTGGTCGGGCCGTTGGGGTGCAGGGCAGCGGTGTCGATGTACTCGAAGTTGATCGCCAGCAGGCCGTCTTCAGAGCTGCCGTTGATCGGGAAAAAGTGCATGCCGTCGTGGTGCATGCCCATGGCATTGGCCTGGTCGGTCGAGGTGTTGCTGCCGTCCGATTTCCACGGGTTGCCGTTGCTGTTCAGCGGCGTGCCCCAAGGGGCCAGCACGTAGGCGCTGTAGCCGGCAGCAACCACGCAGGCGTCGGTGCGCGAGCCTGGGATGGATTGGAAGCCCAAGGCCAGTTTTGGCGCTTCGGGTTCGGTCACAGGCGGTTGAGTCACCGGTGGCTCGGTTGTGCCCGGATCGTCATCGGAGCCGCCACCACTGTCGAAGCAGCCGGTCAGGCCGGTACCGGCAATCATGGCAATGGCGGCGCCCAGGCTGCCGCGCATCACGCTGCGACGGCTCAGGTAAGCGTCCATGACGCTGGCCATCGGCAGGTTGCCGCTGTGGTTGCGGTCCAGGTTATCGCCGGTATCTCGACTCATCAGGGTGTCCTTGTAGTGGCTGAGTTAGAGGAAACCGCGACTTTAGGGCGCTACTGTGATGATTCATTGGCAGAATTATTAACGGGTTTTTAAAACTGTAAGTTCTTATTGCAAATAAAGTCAGATCAATCTGGAATGATTGTCGGATTTTTGCCATTAAACTGTCATGCCAACGCCGCAACATCCGGGCCCAACGAGAACTCGGATAAGGATGGCGGGCCCGATGGCAAGCAGTGTGAACAGGCGCGAATTGATCAGCTGGATGGGTGTCGGTGCGCTGGCACCGTTGCTCGGCGCCTGCTCTGCGTTGCCAGGGCAGGGGGGAGGCAGCGCTCGTGTGGATCTGCTGTACTTCGCCGACACCCTCGACGCACGCCAACCGGGCCTGCCAGTCGTGCCGGCCACGCGTCTGGGCCCGGTCAGCCACCTGGGCCGGGCGCCGTGGATGACGGGGTCAAGTGCCAGCCTGGCTTACCCTCGGTTGGCGCCTTTGCTCGATGCCAACCAGGCGGCGGGCGTCAAGCTGGGCGGCTATGCCGTGCTTGCGGCGTTGCTGGAGCAACTGCGTGGCGAAGCCGGGCCGGGCAACAGCCTGACCCTGGAGAATGGCCAAGGCTGGAACGGCAGTGGCCTGGCCTACCTCACCCAGGGCGAAAGCGGTGTACAAGGCAGCCAGTTGCTGGGCAGCGAGGCGCGGGTAAGCAGCGATGAACGCGTGCTCTGGCCCCAGCGCAGCGCGGCGCTTTACCGCCAGTCTTCCGCTATCACCCTCGCTGCCGGGCTCACGGGCGATCAGCGCAAGTCGCTGAACCTTGAGGCCCTGCACGTCTTCGACCGCGGTGGTGCGCGCATCGCTGTGGTCGGCGTCACAGACCCGTACGCCCAGGACCAGAAAGCCTCGCTGAAACAGTGGTACCAGTCACTGCTGCCGACCTTCGAGCAGGCCCGTCGCCAGGCCGACCTGGTCGTGGCGATGGCCGATGTCGGAACCGGGCCAGGCCTGTGGCTGGCTGAGCGGCTGACAGAAGTCGACGTACTGCTTTGTGCCCGTGGCCAAGACCTGTGGCCAGCACCGGTACAGGCCACCCAGGCCAGTGGCCGGCGGGTGCCGGTGCTGTTCGCCGGCTGCCGTGGCAGCGGTGCATTCCGTTTACGTTGCCAGCAGGTCGCCGGGCAATGGCAGTTCGACGGGCAATTCTTCCCGGCTTTTGAGCGCTACCTGGCCCCCGCCGCGCAGATGCGCGCCAGCCAGTTGCGGGATGAACTGCACCAGCAACGTGCCGGCCACGCGGCATGGCTCGACCAGCCGCTGGCGCACGCGCCGCAGGCCCTGTGGCGGCGCGACACCCGTGGCGGCAGTTGGGACCGCCTGCTGCACCAGGCGTTGGCTGATGACGGCAGCATGCCAGTGCTACTGCCAGGCCTGCGCTACGACTACCCGCTGGCGGCGGGCGAAGCCATTACCCGCGAGCACCTGATCAGCCTGACCGGTGGCTACCCTGCACCGGTAGTCGAGGCCCCGGCCCGGCAAGTCGAACAGGTGCTGGAGAACGCCGCCGAGCAACTGTTTGGTGACCCGCTGCTGCTCGACAACAGCCAGGACCTGCCGCGCTGGCAGGGTCAGGCCTGGCGTGTGAGCTACAGCCCGCAAGGCAAGCGCATCACTGGTGTCGAAGCGCTGCAGGGCCAGTGCCGCACCTTTGGCCTGCAATTCGAAGCCCGGGCGGGCGAGCCCCTGTGGCAACGTGTCGAGGGCTGGCTGGCGCGGCAGAAGGCCGACTGGCAGCTGGCAGCACTGCAACTGCCCGAGGTGCGCTACGTGCAAGGCCACCCAGGCTGGCACCCGCGGCAGGCTGTTTCGTGAGCCTGGTTTCACGCGTGATGACCGGCGGCCTGCTGACCCTGGCCGGCTGGCTGGCCGCCCAATGCGTGCTGCAGCTGGGGCGCCAGCCGCAGCCGGCCAGCCCGGCGCAGGTCGGCGCTACTCCGCTGCCAGGCCTGCTGATTGGCCACTGGCAGCCCGCCGCGGATGACGGCGCAATCGCCATCACCCGCCTGCCTTTGCAGTACCTCGGCGGCCTCAAGGCCCAACCGCTGTCGGCCAGTGTGGTAGTGCTGCGCTACGGCCAGCAGGTGCGCACACTCGGCCGTGGGCAGCGCCTGGCACCCGGCATCGTATTGCAGGACATCGACGCCGATGGCCTGATTTTCGACAACCAGGGGCGGCGCGAACGCCTGCCCTGGCCGCCACGCCCCGCCGTGACCGGCTTCAAGCGCCAAGGATGAATGATGTTTGCCAGATACTGCGTGGCTGCGGCCTTGAGCCTGGGCCTGTCACTCGCCTGGGCAGAAGAGCCGGAAACCTTCGATGACAACGGCACGCCGTTGTACGAGGTGAACTTCGTCGACACCGAACTGGGCGAATTCATCGACAGCGTGTCGCGCATCACTGGCACCACCTTCATCGTCGACCCGCGGGTCAAGGGCAAGGTCACCGTACGCACCGTCGACCGCCACGATGCCGATGCCATCTACGACATCTTCCTCGCCCAGCTGCGCGCTCAGGGCTACGCCGCTGTCGACCTGCCCAACGGCAGCGTGAAGATCGTTCCTGACCAGGCCGCACGCCTGGAGCCGGTGCCGGTCGAGCCAGCGGGCAAACAAGGCGAGGGCAGCGACAGTGTGGCCACCCGGGTGTTCAATGTGCGCAATGCCGCCAGCGAACAGATGCTCGGCATCCTCAAGCCGCTGATCGACCCCCGCGTTGGCGTGATCACGCCGTACCCCGCGGCCAACCTGCTGGTGGTCACCGATTGGCGCAGCAACCTGCAACGTATCGACAGCCTGCTGCGCCAGCTCGACCAGGTCAGTGACGAGCCGCTGCAGGTAATGCCGCTGCGCCATGCCAGCGCTGCCGACACCGCCCAGTTGCTCACCCGCCTGCTGGCCCGCGAGCAAGGCGTCGACAGCACGCAAGTGGTCGCCGACCCGCGCAGCAATGCCTTGCTGGTACGCGGCAGCACCGAGCGGGTGCGGGCATTGCTCGGCCAGCTCGACCGCCCCAGCGACAACCAGCACAACAGCAATACCCAGGTCATGTACCTGCGCCACGCCAATGCGGCTGAAGTGGTCAAGGTGCTGCGCGGCCTCAGCCAGGAAGGCGCAGTGCCTGGCGAAGCGGCAGGCGAAGGAGAGGGCAAGGAGCGCCCGGTGATGGCTGCCGCCAGCGACTCCGGCATCCGTCTTGAATACGAAGAAGGCACCAATGCCGTGGTCATGGTCGGCCCCGACAGCGAACTGGCGGCCTACCGCTCGATCGTCGAACAGCTGGACATCCGCCGCGCCCAGGTGGTGGTCGAGGCGATCATCGCCGAGGTGTCCGACAGCCGCGCCCAGGAGCTGGGCGTGCAGTGGTTGTTCGCCGATGAGAAGTTCGGCGCCGGCATCGTCAACTTCGGCAGCAACGGGGTAAACATTGCCAACATCGCCGGCGCTGCCGCCAGTGGCGACAACGAGGCACTGGGTGACCTGCTGTCGTCCACCGCCGGGGCTACGGCCGGCTTTGGCCATATCGGCGGCGGTTTCAACTTCGCCATGCTGATCAACGCCCTCAAGGGCAAGAGCGGCTTCAACCTGTTGTCGACACCAACCCTGCTGACCCTGGACAACGCCGAGGCGTCGATCCTGGTCGGCCAGGAGGTGCCTTTCGTGACCGGCTCGGTCACCCAGAATAACGCCAACCCTTACCAGACCATCGAGCGCAAGGAAGTCGGCGTGAAACTGCGCATCAAGCCGCAGATCAACATCGACAACAGCGTGCGCCTGGACATCGTCCAGGAGGTCTCGTCGATTGCCGATTCCAGGGCCGCCAGCGACGTGATCACCAACAAGCGCGAGATCAAGACCAAGGTCATGGTCGAAGACAACGGCCTGGTCATCCTCGGCGGGCTGATCAGCGACGAACTCAGCACCAGCGACCAGCGCGTGCCGTTTCTGGGTGACATTCCCGGCCTGGGCCGGCTGTTCCGTTCCGATGCCAGCAAGAACACCAAGCAGAACCTGATGGTGTTCATCCGCCCGCGCATCCTGCGCGATGGGCCGAGCCTGGCAGGCCTGAGCGAAGACAAATACCGCACCTTGCAGCAGACCACGCCGTTGCAGTTGCCCGACCTGGCCGAGGGCACGCCGTTGCTGCAGGTGTTCCCCGCCAGCCGTGCGCGCCTTGAAGGCGGTAACTGGTGATGTTGCCTTATCGGCTGGCCCGGCAGGCCGGGTTGGCCATGGCTGCGGCTGAAGAAGGCTGGCAGCTGTGGCTGCGCAGCGACGCCGACAGCGACCAGTTGCAGGAATTGCTGCGCGTGCATGGCCGGCCCATGGCGCTGGAATACCTTGAGCCTGCGGAGTTCGACAAGCGCCTTGGCCAGCTTTATGAAGCCGGCGCCGGCGCGACCGAAGCGCTGATGGAAGGTATCGGCGAGCAGGTCGACCTCGACAGCCTGATGAGCGAAATGCCGCGTATCGAGGACTTGCTCGAAAGCGACGACGAAGCCCCGGTGATCCGCCTTATCAACGGCTTGTTCGGCCAGGCGTTGCGGCTGCGTGCCTCGGACATTCACATCGAAACCTTCGAGCAGAGCCTGGTGGTGCGCTTGCGCGTCGATGGCCACCTGCGCGAGGTGCTGCGGCCACCGCGGGCACTGTCGGCGATGCTGGTGTCGCGGATCAAAGTCATGGCACGGCTGGACATTGCCGAGAAACGCCAGCCTCAGGATGGCCGCATCACCTTGCGCGCGGCAGGTCGGGAAGTGGACGTGCGGGTGTCGACGCTGCCTGGCATCCACGGTGAGCGTGTGGTGATGCGGGTGCTCGACAAGCAGGCCAGCCTGCTGGCGCTAGGCAATTTGGGCATGCCCGCTGCCGTGCTGCAGGGCTTGCGCAGTTGCCTGGCGCGGCCCAACGGCATCGTCCTGTCCACCGGCCCGACCGGCTCGGGCAAGACCACCACGCTGTACGCCAGCCTCAACAGCCTCAATGACGGCAGCCGTAACATCCTCACCGTCGAGGACCCCGTGGAATACGCCATCGCCGGCATTGGCCAGACCGCCATCAACCCACGTGCGGGGTTGACGTTCGCCAGTGGCCTGCGCGCCATTCTGCGCCAGGACCCGGACGTGATCATGCTGGGTGAAATCCGCGACCAAGAGACCGCGCAGATCGCCGTGCAGGCCAGCCTCACTGGCCACCTGGTGCTGTCGACGCTGCACACCAACAGCGCGGTGGGTGCAGTCACGCGCTTGCGCGACATGGGCATCGAGCCGTTCCTGATCGCCTCGTGCCTTCGCGGTGTGCTGGCCCAGCGGCTCGTCAGGCGGCTGTGCCAGTGTGCGGTTGCGCAACCCTTGCAGCCGGCCGAACGCGCCCTGTGGCCGGAACTGGCGGCACTGCACAGCAGCTATCACGCGGTCGGTTGCGAGCACTGCCAGGGCAGCGGGTATGTCGGCCGCCTGGGGCTTTATGAATTCATCGAACTGGATACCGGCCTGGTCGGCCTGCTGTACGACGGTGCCAGCGAACTGGCCATGCAGGATTACCTGGCCGAGCGCCGGCAAAGCCTGGTGGCGATGGCCAGCGACTGCCTGGCCCGCGGCGAAACCAGCCTGGCCGAAGTGCTGCGTGTGGTGCAGGGCTGACCGATGCCGACCTTTCGCTACCAAGCCGTCGACCTCGCCGGCAAGACCCACAAAGCCAGCCTGCAGGCTGACAGCGAACGCCATGCACGCCAGCTGCTGCGCGAGCAGGGCCTGTTCCCGCGGCAACTGCAACGGCATGAAGCCGGCAGCCGCCAACCGCGCCGCCAACGCCTGAGCCGGGCCCAGCTGTGCGAGTTGACCCGCCAGCTGGCAACCCTGACCGGTGCCGGTATCCCGCTGGTCGATGCGCTGGCCACGCTTGAACGGCAACTGCGCGAACCGGCCTTGCATGGCGTGTTGGTGGCCTTGCGCGGCTCGCTGGCTGAAGGCCTCGGCCTAGCCCGCAGCCTTGCCCGTCAAGGGGCGCCTTTTACCGGTTTGTACTGCGCGCTGGTCGAGGCCGGCGAGCGCTCCGGGCGCCTGGCCCAGGTGCTGACCCGGCTGGCCGATCACCTCGAGCAGGTGCAGCGCCAGCAGCACAAGGCGCGCACCGCCCTGATCTACCCCTGCGTGCTGATGGGCGTGTCGCTGGCAGTGGTGGTCGGCCTGATGACCTTCGTCGTGCCCAAGCTCACCGAACAGTTCGCCCACGCCGGGCAGAGCCTGCCGTTGATCACCTCGCTGCTGATCGGCCTGAGCCAGGGCTTGGTACATGCAGGCCCGTGGCTGCTAGGGCTGGCGCTGGCTTTCGGCGTGCTGGGCAGCTGGCTGCTGCGCTCGCCGCAGTGGCGCCTGCGCCGCGACGAACTGCTGCTGCGCCTGCCGCGCATCGGCCTATTGCTGCAGGTGCTGGAAAGCGCCCGCCTGGCACGCAGCCTGGCGATCCTCTGCAGCAGTGGCGTGGCCCTGCTCGAAGCGTTGCAGGTGGCCACTGAAACCGTTGGCAACCGGCGCATTCGCCTGGCCATGGAGCAAGTGCGCCAGCAGGTGCAGGGCGGCACCAGCCTGCACCGCGCCCTGGATGCCAGCCAACAGTTCCCGCCATTGCTGGTGAACATGGTCGGCAGCGGCGAGGCCAGCGGCACCTTGGCCGACATGCTCGAACGCGTCGCCGACGACCAGGAGCGCGGTTTTGCCCGCCAGGTGGACACCGCCATGGCGCTTTTCGAACCCCTGATGATCCTGGTGATGGGCGCCGTGGTGCTGTTCATCGTGCTCGCGGTGCTGTTACCGATCATGCAACTCAACCAGGGCCTGCAACTGTGAAAACAAGGAGTACTTCCATGCAGCATCGACGCAACCGCCAGCGCGGCTTCACCCTGATGGAAATCATGGTGGTGATCTTCATCATCGGCCTGCTGATCGCCGTGGTCGCGCCCAGCGTGCTGGGCAATCAGGACAAGGCCATGAAACAGAAAGTCATGGCCGACCTGGCGACCCTGGAGCAGGCGCTGGACATGTACCGCCTGGACAACCTGCGCTTCCCCAGCAACGAACAGGGACTGACCGCGCTGGTGAAAAAACCGACCCAGGAGCCCCTGCCACGCAGCTGGCGCAGCGACGGCTATGTGCGCCGCCTGCCGGAAGACCCATGGGGCACCCCATACCAGTACCGCATGCCCGGTGAGCATGGGCGGGTCGATGTGTATTCGCTGGGCGCCGATGGGGTGCCCGGTGGCGAAGGCCAGGATGCTGACCTTGGTAACTGGGCGTTGTGACCGATGCGCGACCAGCGTGGCTTCAGCCTACTCGAATTGCTGGTGGTTCTGGCGATTGCCGGGCTCATGACCGGCATGGCGGTGGCCTGGCTCGACAGTGGCAAGGCCAGCGTCGACCAGGCGCTGCAACGGCTGGCCGTGGAAACCCGCAGCCAGGCGGCGCTGGCCCGGCATGCCGGGCAACTGCGTGGGCTGCGCTGGACCGGTCAGCGACCGGAGTTCGTGCGCCGTGAGGGCGACGGCTGGGTGGTCGAGGCAGGCGCCCCGCTTGATTGGCCAAAGGGCCTGCGCCCTGACTGGCCGGCCAGCGCGCAGCCACGTGTTCTGTTCACGCCGCAGGGCTGGGCGCAGCCGGGCTCGGTGCAATGGCGCTGGGCGCAAGGCCGCCAGCGTTGGGAGTGGGGCCGTGACGGCCAGTTGCGTGTGGCGATGGCGCCATGAGACGCAAGCAGCGCGGGTTCACCTTGCTGGAAGTGACCGTGGCCCTGGCGATCGCTGCGGTGCTGGCGGTCATCACCAGCCAGGTGTTGCGCCAGCGCCTGGCGGTGCAGGCCAACGTGCAGCAGCATCGTCTGGGCGTGCTCTGCGCTCGGGAGCTGCAGGCGCGCTTTGCCGTCGAGCAGTATTGGCCGGCCAGCAACCAGGTCGATGGCGTACTCAGTCAAGGTGGCCAGGCCTGCCATTGGCAAATGCAGCTGCGCCGCACCGGCGTG
The DNA here is from genome assembly GCF_003269045.1 of Pseudomonas sp. URMO17WK12:I7. Classification (NCBI taxonomy): domain Bacteria; kingdom Pseudomonadati; phylum Pseudomonadota; class Gammaproteobacteria; order Pseudomonadales; family Pseudomonadaceae; genus Pseudomonas; species Pseudomonas sp. URMO17WK12:I7. The sequence goes on from NZ_QLTL01000002.1 coordinate 252,033, forward strand.
CGCGACCTGCGCCGTGGCGAGCTGCAGCTGTATGCCGACCGCGACCAGCGCGTGCCGTTAGGGCAGTACACCCTGTTTCTGGAGCAGCCATGATTGGCAACGCTCGTGAAACTTGCGCGGACCTTGTGGGAACGGGTACACCCGCGAAGCAGGCATCGCGGTGCATGGCACCGGCTTTGCCGGTGTTTGCGGGTGAACCCGCAACCACAGGGGAGCAGTGTCTGCCCCTGAAACGGCGTCAGGCGGGCCTGACGCTAATCGAACTGATGGTGGCCATGGCCCTGACCGCGCTGCTCGGGGTCATGCTGGCGGCGTTGGTCAACGGCTGGCTCAAGGTGCGCGAGCGGCTACAGGTAAACACGCAGGAAACCAGCGTGCTGGAGTTCTGCCTGGCCCTGGAACGGCGCTTCGACAGCCCGGTGTTGCGCCGCCTGTATGAACAGCGCCTGCCCCTGGCCAGTCGCTGGTTCGACTGGCAGGCCGACCGCCAGCAGTTGCTGTGGGTGGCCGCCGCCGCCTTGCCCGAGGCCGAAGGCGGCTCGCGCCTGCAACGCCAGCGCGTGCGCTTTGATGTGCGTGATCAGCGCCTGCTGTTGGAGAGCTCCGCCGACCTCTACGCCGCCAGCGAGCCGCGCTGGGTGCTGCGCGAGCAACTGCCGCGTGTCAGCGCCATCAATATTCTTTACCACCAGGGTGGTCGCTGGCTGCCCTGGCCCTCCGACCAACCCGCGCACCCCGGCCGTGGCGTGCGCCTGGAATTGCAGCGTGATGGAGCACCCTATGTCTGCACCTTCATCCTCCCTTGGGGGCGTTCATGACGTTTGAATGGCGCCGCGCTACGCCAGCGCGACCGTGGTTACTGCTGCGCCCGGGCGAAGTCTGGGACTGGCTACTGGTCGAGGCAGGTGTCACCCAGCGCCAAGGGCAGGGCGAGCCACCGGCGAACCTGCAGGCACGGGTGGCACTGATCGTCCCTGGCGAATGTTGCAGCCAGTTTCAGCTGGCTGCGCCTCCCGGGATCAAGCGTGACGAGTGGCCGTTGTTGCTGGAGGACCGCTTGCTGCAGAACCCGGATGAAGTGCTATGTGCCTGCCTTTCACGGCAGGCAGGGCAATTGCACCTGATGGCGGTGGAGCGTCGATTGCTGGAGCCGTGGCGCGAGCAATGTGCCGAGTGGGGGCTGCAGGTCGAGTGCTGCTGGGCCGAGTTCCAGCTGCTGCCCACTCCCGAGCCGGGCAGCGCATGGCAATGGCAGCGCACAGCGGACGTCTCCCTTTGCAAAGGGCGGGGCGAGGGCGGAGTTGAACATTGGTTGGCCTGGCCCGCAGCGTTGGGCGAGCTGCCGCAGCAGCCTTGGTCGGGCCTGCACAAGCACGGGGTGACCAGCACTTGGCCCAGCTCATTGGCGGCACTCGACACATTGCCCAGCCTGTTTGATCGGCCCCGCCGGGCGCCTTCCCTATCACGGGTATCGCCGCAACAACTGCGCTTGCTTGTCGCTTGCCTGATGCTGGCCTCTGTGTGGGCCAGCCTCTGGCTGGGCCAGCAATGGCGGCAGGCGCAAACCTGGCGTGCGCAGGTGCTGGCGGTGACCGGCGAACAGGCCAGCGCCCGGCAAGCGGCGCAGGCCCTCAAGCGTATGCGGGAAACCGAACTGCAACAGCAATTGCGCGAACGTCAGCTCGAAGACCTGCAGGCACGTCTGCAAGCGTGGCTGCATGAGCACCCGTCCTGGCGCCTGCGTGCAGTGCGTTTCGATGGCCAACGTTGGCACCTGCGCCTGGATGGCGATGGCGCCGCGCCGCCGTGGACCGAGATGGCCAGCGCTGTGGGCGCTGCTGTGCAGGTACAGGACGGGCAGGTGGTGTTCGACCTGGGAGCAGCAACATGAATCGGGCCTGGATACAGCGTCATCGCCTGCGCCTGGCATGGGCCCTGATTGGCTGCCTGCTGGGCTTGTTGGCCGTGCGTGAAGGCCTGGCGCAATGGCGTGACCTGAGCCTGTGGCGCGAACTGGCAGCTCAAGCCGCAAACATTCAGGGCGGCCCGGGTGTGAGCCTGGAGCGCTTGCGCCAGTCAGCCCAGGCCCGGCGAATCGATCTGACTGACGTCGATGTGCAAGGCAAAAACTGGCAACTGCGGGGCCAGGTAGCGGATGAGCGTGTGTTGCAGGGCTGGTTGCAAAGCCTGCGTGCGGAAGGTGTGCAGCCCTTGCAGTGGGGGCTTGAGCAGGATACCAAGGGCCTGCGCTTGGACCTGGTGCTGCAGCCATGAACCGTCGCGGGCTGTTGTGGTGCGTGATGGTGTTCTCCTTGACCTTGCTGGTGGAGTTGCCGGCCGCTTGGGTGGCGCGCGGAGTTGGCCTGCCGGCACGTGATGTCAGCGGCAGCTTGTGGCATGGCCAGGCACAGCAGTTGGGGCCGGTCGGGCCGCTGCGCTGGGCATTGCGGCCATGGCGCATGCAGGCCGATGCACAGCTCGGTTTCCAGGGCCAGGCCTGGCAATTGCGCGCCGAAGGCTGGCCATTGCGCTGGCGGCTGGAAGCCGCGGCATTGGCCGCCCAGGCAACAGTGCTGACGGATTACCGCCTGGCCGGGCAGTGGCAAGGGGGGCTGCGCTTGCAGGGCGCAGGGCGCCAGTGTCGCAGTAGCGAAGGGCGGCTGAGTGTTACTGACTTGGCCTTGAGTGAGCCATGGTCGCTGGGGTTGGGGCAGGGCTGGGTGGAAATGGATTGCCGCGCTGGCTGGCGTTTGCGTGGGCAATTGGCGCAGCAGGGGCAGCATGAGCTGAAGCTGGATGCTGACCTTGCGGGGCGTAAGGCTCAGGTGATGTTCGACTTGCAGAGTGAGGCGGCGCTGACGCCGTTGCTGCGAGGCGTGCAGTGGTTGGGGCCGCAGGCCCTGGTGGGGCGGCGCGAGGTGCGTTGGTAGGTTGGGTGAGGGATTGGGGCAGGGCCACCATGTGCCTGCCTTGAGATGTTTAGTGCCTGTGAGATCGAGCGCCGCCCGCGCGGCGCATCGCGGATAAATCCGCTCCTACATCTGTTGCAACGTGCCGAACCTGTTACGCCATGGTTGCCTGCCTTGGCGCATGACTTGAGCCGTGTAAACCGGCTGACAACCATGGCCTTACAGGCGTGGCACGTTGCAACAGATGTAGGAGCGGATTTATCCGCGATGCGCCGCGCGGGCGGCGCTCGATCTTACAGGCGCTGAACATCTCAAGGCAGGCACCTGCGCGCCTCCCCCCTTATTTCACCTTACCCTGCACACTGGAAACCCACTGCTCACTCCGGCTATGCCCACTGGTCCTCAGCAACCCCAGGTCCAGCGCATTCTCGCCATCTGCAGCCCCCTTACCCTTGGCCATCTCGGCAATCGCCGTGCCCAGGTCAACCGGCGAATTGGACGCATCGATCGATACATCCCGACGGTAATCATTGCCACTCAAGGTTTCCTGGCTCACCGAGCCGGCATCGAGCGCTACCGCACCCTTGGCCGACTGCAGGCGTGCGCCAACCAGCTGTGCTTGGCCCCCCACCTTCAACTCGACACCGTCACTGCCCTTGAGAACCGCCTGTTGCGCCACACTGTCGCGCTGCACATGCGACACCTCAAGGCTGAAGGTCGGCGAGAAGCCTGGGTCGGCCTTGCTCAACGCCGAGCCGGCTTTTTCCTTGACCTTGCCACCCAGTGGCCCGGCCAGCGAGGTGGCGGCGTTGACGTAACCCTGCGGGTTCTTTTCCTGGCTCAGGCGTGCATCGCCCTTCACTGTCAGGCTGTCGACGCTGTCCTTGCGGCTGGCGATGCGCAGGTCGCCATCGATCGCGCCGGTGATGCGCTCGGCTTCCAGGCTGGCACCTTCGATACGGGTATCACCACGGCTTTGCAGGTCGATGGTTTCGGCGCGCAAGTTGCTGGCGTTCCAGGTCTGGTTGTCGCGCTTGTCCAGCTCGACCTTGGCGCGCCCATGCAGGCCTCGGGTGTGGGGGGTACCTGTGGCCATGTTGAAACCGGCCCCGGCGCTGATGTCGAGGTTGTTGCGCTGCTCCTGATTGGAAGAAGCCTCGATCAGCATGCCGCCGCGGGACGCATCGAGTTCGATCTGCTCGGCTGATGCCTGCAGGCCTTGAAGGTGCAGGGCAATGTCTTCGCGAGCGCGGCTGCTGAGGGTCAGCTTGCCAGCACTGGCGAATTGGGCATCGACAGCCTGACGGGTGTTTTCATCCTGCTTGCCATGGGTGAAATGGCCACCGATGCCACCGCCTTTGGTGTCGCCCCTCTTGCCTGCCAGCTCCAGGCCACCGCCGAGTTTGCCGCCTGCAGCTTGCTGGGTGTCGTTGCCTGCCTTGACCTGCAGGCGACCGTCACTGTACACCAGAATGTCGCCGGTCTTGGCCTCGCGATTGCCAATACGGGTGCCTTCGAGCGACAGATCACCCACGCTGCTGAGGCGTACCTCACCCTTGGCGTCGATCTGTGCCACGCGAGCCTTGGTTTGCTCGGCCAGCTGCTGCGCGTTGTCGAGATAGCCGCGGCCGTCGAAGCCGGTGCTGCCAGGGCGGTTGCCGACCTTGGCCCAGGCGTTGCCGTCAAGCTGGCGGGTCAGTTGCTCGGTGTGGTCGCTGGCCTGGGTCAACGACAGGCTGCCAGCGCTGTGGATGACCACTTTGCCTTCGCCACCGTTCATGCGTGTGCCTTCATAGCGGCCATCGCTTCCCAGCTGGACCTGGATGCCCTGTTGCCCATACAGGCTGCCGGGCACTGCGGTAATGGCCGTGGCGTGTTTGTCCAGCGAGCCCCCCTTGCCTGCGGCGCGCACGTTCACGTCACTTCCAGCGCTGGTGTCCACGCGCAGGTCACCGCCATAGGCCAAGCGCTGCACGCTGTCCTCCTCTGTGTTTTCGGCTGCGCGCACCGTATGCTCCTGGGCATCGATCAGCAATTTGCCGGCCTCTGCACGCCAAGCGGTACCTTCGTCGTCGATCCTCTCGGCCTTGACCTCGACTTTCGCGCCAGACAGCTCGCTGACCTGGGCGATGCCTCGGCGCTGGTTCTCCAGGCGCTTGAGATGCTCCACGGTCATGTCGGCGCCGACGCTGGGCGCCGCCATCGCGTCTTCGGGCGATGCCTGCTGGAAGCGTGCGGCTTCTTCGCCCAGCACCAGCCGTTCAATCGGCCGGGTCAGGTCACGGTATTCGACACTGGCGCCGAGGCTGCCGGACCACTCGCTGCGTAGTTCTTCGCGCTCGTGGGTCTCCTGGACCGCACGGTTGTCGATGCGCTTGGCAAAGACCTTGAGGGTAGCGCCGGCAGTGACCCGTGCGGCTTCGGTAACCAGTTCGTCCGCTTCGAGCTTCAGGTTGCCACTGGCCTGCAGCTCGCTGCGTTGGGCCTTGTTGTCGCGTTCGGTGACCACGCTGCTGTTGTGATGGCCTTCGAACAGGCTACCCAGGCGGTCGATGCCGCCCGTGACGGTCAAACCACCGCCGCTCTGGCTTGCGCGGGTGGTCGATTCGCGCTCATTGCGGGTGGCGCCCAGTGTCAATTGCCTGGCCTTCACGTCGAGGTCGCCAGCACTGGCCTGGACTGTGGAACCGTTGACCTGCAGGTGTGCCTCGCTGGCCAGGCCAACCGTGGCGCCCTTCAGCTCGCTGGCAACCTGCGTGGTGTCGCGCACCTTTTCGTGGCGAGTGCTCACTTCATAGGCCACGCCTGCTGCGTACTGGCGCGACTCCGGCTTGCCGTCTTCGGCGTTCTGGGTTTGCCGGGCACTGGCAGTCAAGCCACGTTGCCGATCGCGGGTTTCGCTTTCCTGGACCGTTTGTGCGCTGCCGATCAGCACATCGCCCTTGGCTTCGACCTGCAGATGCGCGCCGGCTTCGACCTTGGCCCCCTGGATGCGCAGCTCATCGGCACTGGCCAGGCGCAGGTTGCTGGACGAGCTGACATCGCTGACCAGCACCTGCTGTTGCCTTGTGGTGTCTTCGTGGTCGCTGCCGATCAGGCCGAACAGCTTGCTGTCGCTTGCGCGTTTGGTGGAGCGGGTACTGCCATGGTCGGCTTCGATCGCCAGTGCGCCTTTTTCGCTGTACAGCACGGCATCCTCCTTGCCGTGCACGGTGCTGCCCTTGATGCTGACCTGGTCGGCGTGGATGTTCAGTTTGCCACCGGCGGTGACGCTGCTGCCGGCAACGCTGCGGCCTTCGGTGTCGTTGCCCTTGCGATCGCCGAAGAAGGTCCCGGAGACCAGGTCGCCACGGTAGTTGCTGTCGTTGCTGCGTTGCTGCAGGGCGGTTGTGCCGACCTCGACTCGCCTGGCGTTGATGTCCATGTCGCTGCGGCTATGCAGGCTGCTGCCTTCGACGGTTAGTGTGTCTTTGGCTTTGACCGTCATGCGTTGGGCACTCAATGCGCTGGGCCGTGCGCGCTCTGTGTACGTGTCGGTGTCGCTATCACCGCGCCAGAGGTCCTTGCGATGGCGCACCTGCTCTTTGAACTGCGTGCTGTCGATACCGGCGGCGATGTCCAGGTTGGCGCCGCTGTCGAGGGTTACGTCACCACCTGCCTTCACCTGGGCGGCGACCAGGCGCATGTTGGCGCCGGACTGCAGCGTGATGCTGTCGCTGCCCTCCAATTGCACACCGCGTTGCTGGCGCTCGGTGGTGGTGCTGTTGCGGCTGTAGGTTTCGCGGGTGATGAACAGGAACTTCTTGTTCCAGCTGTCGCGGTCGTGGCCAATGTTTTCACGGGTCTCGGCGTCCAGGGTGAGCTGCTTGCCAGCCTTGGCTTCGATACGCTCGGCCTTGCCGTCGACGGCGCTCAGCGTCAGGTCATCGGCGGCTGTAAGCTGCAAACTGCCGCGTTCGCTGTGCAGTTCGGCAGGCTGGTCGGCCTCGCCACTGACGTGCAATGAGCCAGCCGAGTGGATGGCGATGCCGCTGTCAGCCTTGGCCTTTACCGGCCCCATGCGTACCCCGGCACCTTCGGCGGTGCTGACCACCCGAATACGCCCGGCGCGCATGGCGCCGAACAGGTTGGCGTCGATGCTCGACGGGGTGCCCGGCAGGTGTTCGAGGACCTGGCCATCGGCATGGGCGATGCGATTGCGGCCAACGGTCACGTTGAGGTCACCCTTGGCCATGAGCAAGCCCTGCTGGTCCACCTTGGGGGCAATGAGCTCAAGCGCACCCTCGGCATTGCTCTGGCCGCCCTGCAGCACCTGTAAAGTGCCACCGGCATTCAATGTGTTGAAGTTTTGCAACTGCTCATCCTGCAATTCAGGTGTGCCGACCACGAACCCTGCGCGGGTGGTGTTGATGAAACTGCCGCCATTGAGGGTGATCCCGTTGGGGTTGGCGAGAATGTAGTCGGCGGGGCGGCCGAAGATTTCCTGCGGGCCTTCGATCAGCGAGGCATTGCGGCTGATCACCTCGTTGAGAATGGTCGACGCCGCCTGGCCCTGGAATTGCGGGTTGGCGGCCAGTGCGCCGGCCAGTTGCGACTGGCCGCCCTGCAGGGCGTTGTTCAGCACCACACCGGGTTGTGCGACGTTGTAGTCGAGGAACTGGTTATGCGACAGGCCACTGGCGTTGGGTGGGACGATGTCGATCACCGGTACGCCGTGATCGTTGTTGATGATAGGGGTGCCTGCGGGGCCGCTGGCGGCCTCCAGGCCCCCTTGCGCGAAAGCACTGGTGGGCCCGAGCAGCGCGAGGAAGATGGCCCAGCGTAAGGTATCCGGGCGAGTAGACGGTAACGGCGAGCGTTTATGCATGTTCTCGTTCTCTTTGTTGTGGGGAATCAGAGGCTCAAGGTGCATTCCAGTACCCAGAAGCCAGGCTCCAGTCCGGAGCGAGGCAGGTCGCTGGTGTAGAGGGCGCGTTGGTAGTCGAGGCGCAGTCGAGTGTCGGGCAGGCTCAGCTCGATGCCGGCGGCTGCGCCTGCCAGGCGTTGCGAGGGCTTGCCAGCGGCTGGCCGGGCCCACCCCACATCCAGCCCGAAATAAGGGCGTATCTGCAGGGGCTGAGCCCACTTCGTTGGCAGGGGTTGGCTGAAGGTGTTGCGCCAGGCTGCACCGCTGGCAGCGGAGTAGGTGCGCAGGCGAAAGCCCCGTACGGTCGAATCGTCGCTGACCAGCAGTTGTTCGACGGCAGGCAGCGCGTCACTGCTGTACTGCAGGGCCAGTTCGCTTTGCCAGCGCCAAGGCGCGTTCGCCGGCCCGTGGCGCAGGTGCAGCAGGCTGGCGCGGTACTTGCGATAGTCTGGGCGCAGGCGCTCTACGCCCAGTGGCGACTCATCGGCACCGAACCAGTCCAGGCCTTGGGCAATGCCCACATACCCGTTCCAAAGTCCACCTTCGAGCCACAGCAGGTTGATGCCAGCCTCGAGGCTGGTGAGCGTCGGGCTTTGCTGGGTGACAACGGCGCCAGCGCTGCGGTTGATCAACTGCTTGCGGTCCAGCCTTGTGCTGGCGCTGAGCAGGCCTTGCTGGTTGCGCCACAGCACCCGCTCGACGCTCAGGCCTTGGTAGCTGCTGCTGCCTTCGCTGGTTTGCCGGCTGTGGGGCAGCGGGGCGTCGTAGGCCAGTTGGCTGGCGTTGAGGGCAAAGGTCCAGGGACCGTAAGGAACGCTGTAATACAGCGTGATGCCTTGGGTCTGGCCGGGGGCGCGGAAGACGTTGGACAGCAGTGAAACACGCAGGTCGTCATTCAGCCTCAGCGGGCTGTCCAGGCCAAGGCTCAGGTTCAGGCGGTGGCGGCCAGTGAGTTCACTGCCGCGGTTGTCCAGGCGGCTGTCCAGGTGCCATCGCGAGCCAGCCCTCTGCGGTTGCACCACCACCCGGGTGCCACCCTGCAGCTCGCCCGGCAGCAGGTCCATGCCCAGTTCATAGGCTCGCAGGCGGTTGAGTTGGTCGAGCCCTTGCTCCAGGTCGGGCAAGTACAGGGGGTGGCCCAGTACGCCGGGGAAGGCGCTGCTCAGTGACAGGGGTAACGCCGGGCCAGCGAGCTCGATGGACTCGACAAAGCCTTCGACGATCACGATATCCAGTGGTGCGTCATCCCGAGGCGGCTGGCGCAGGTAGGGTCGGCTGGTCGGAAAGCCCGCGCAGACATACAACTGGGTGATGCCCCTGAGCAGGCGATTGATGTCATCGATGCCCATGCAGGGCAGCACCCGCTCGCGCAGGGCGGGCTCAAGTGCCTGATCCGCAAGCTGACGATTGCCAATGATGCGCAGGCCGGATACGGCCCAGCACTGGCTGTTGGCCGTGAGGGTGGGGGCCTGCTCGCGGCTCTCGGGCGAGGTAGGTAGCTGCCAGCGCTTGAGCCGCTGTTGCTGTTCGAGTTGGCGCAGTGACTGCTGCTGGTCGCGCAGGTGCAGGCTGGCGGGGTCGTCAGCCAGGGCCGTACAGGTGACCAGCAGGCCAGAGAGGCACCGGGCAAGCAGCCTGCTGGCGATGTGGCGGAATCGGCATGGCATGGAACATCCCCGCAAGTGGTGTACGGATCACGTACTCGTTTGCGGGGATGCTAAGAATTGATGCCTTCGCTTGGATGCAGTCTCCGGCTTCAGCAGGGCGTAGGGCGGGTGTGCAATTGAAGTATGAAAGGTCCTACAAGCTCAATCTGAATGTAGGACTATCAGGGGCGAATCTCGATCAAGGTGCCATCACGTACCAGGTCCCACACTTCCTGCATGTCGCGGTTGCGCATGGCGATGCAGCCGTCGGTCCAGTCGAGGGTGTGGAAGTACCACTCGGGGTAGTCATCGTTGATCGGCGTGCCATGGATCATGATCATGCTGCCGGCACTCCAGCCTTCGCGGGTGGCGCGGGCGGCGTCGCTGATGTTCGGGTAGGTGATGTGCATGGCCAGGTTGAAGCGGTCGCTTTCCTTGCGCCAGTCCAGCCAGTAAAGGCCTTCTGGGGTTTTCTTGTCGCCTTCGCGTTCCTTCGGCCCCTTGGGCTGTTTGCCCAGGGAGATGCGGTAGGTCTTGAGCGGCTCGCCGCGGCTGATCAGCTGCAGGCGCCGCTCGGACTTGATCACCAGCACCTTGTCGATCAGCGGTTGCATGGCCGCCTGGGACTGCGACTGGGCCGGCACGGGCGGTTGCGGCTTGCGAATGATGACTTCGGTGAAGGCCGCCTGGGACACCGTGGTAACGCAAAGGCAGAATAGGGCGAACAACCAACGCATGAAGCAGTACCTGCGAGCTTAAGTGGTGGGCGAAACATTCATCGGCGGCAGGTATTCATGGCCAATCGGGTAGTGCTGCCTGATGCGGTCGCGATAATAGCATTCTAGTGTGCGAGTGACGGTGCGGAAAGCCAGCTCGCCCCACGGTATTTCGTGTTCCTCGAACAACCGTACTTCCAGGCTTTCGACCCCGACGGCGAAATCCAGGTCGGCCAGCTCGGCGCGGAAGAACACATGCACCTGGTTGATGTGCGGCAGGTCGAACAGTTGGTACAGGGCCATATCCCCGACCCGGGCACAGGCCTCTTCGACCGTTTCGCGACGGGCGGCCTGGTCGAGGGTCTCGCCGTTTTCCATGAAGCCGGCGGGTAGCGTCCAGAAGCCGCGGCGCGGTTCGATGGCGCGGCGGCACAGTAGCACCTGGCTACCCCAGCTGGGCAGCACCCCGGCGACGATGTTGGGGTTCTGGTAGTGGATGGTCTGGCAATGTTCGCAGACGAACCGAAGGCGGCTGTCGCCTTCGGGGATCCGCTGAATGACCGGCTGGCCGCACGCGCTGCAGAATTTCATGCTTTTCTTCCCTGTAGACCGGGTTATCTTGGCGCGTCAGGCCGGGCTGCCGCAAGCGTGTGGGGCTTGGGTGCTTCGCGGCTTTTGGTGCATCATGCACGGCAGGCTTTGGAAACGAGAGTGCACAATGCTGGACGAGCTACTTCGCCGAATGAGCAACCACCAACCGGCTTCACTGGAAACCGACCGACGGTTCCCCGAGGCGGCGGTACTTTTGCCCATTACCCGCAGCGAAGCACCCGAGCTTGTCTTGACCTTGCGTGCCAAGGGGTTGTCGACCCACGGCGGCGAAGTCGCCTTTCCCGGTGGCCGCCGCGACCCGGAAGACCCGGACCTGGTATTTACCGCATTGCGCGAGGCCGAAGAAGAAATCGGCCTGCCACCTGGCCTTGTGGAGGTAATCGGCCCGCTCAGCCCGCTGATTTCCCTGCACGGCCTGAAAGTGACCCCGTTCGTCGGCTTGATCCCGGATTTCGTCGAATACCGTGCCAACGATGCCGAAATCGCGGCAGTCTTCAGCGTGCCGCTGGAATTCTTTCGCCAGGACCCGCGTGACCACACCCACCGTATCGATTACCAGGGCCGTAGCTGGTACGTGCCCAGTTATCGCTATGGTGAGTACAAGATCTGGGGGCTGTCGGCAATCATGATCGTCGAGCTGGTCAACCTGCTGTATGACGCGGGAATCAGCCTGCATCAACCCCCCGAGCGCTACATCGAAATCTGAGCGGGGCACACCCCGCCATCTGCGTGAACCTCTGAGGAGCGAACATGAAATACCGCCTGGGCGACCATCGGGTCGAATGCCACGCCACAAGCTGGGCCGCACCCAACGCCACCCTGATTGGCAGGGTACGCCTGCAGGCCCGTGCCAGCGTGTGGTTCGGTGCGGTGCTGCGGGGTGACAACGAGCTGATCGACATCGGCGAGGACAGCAACGTCCAGGACGGTAGCGTGATGCACACCGACATGGGCTCGCCGCTGACCTTGGGCAAGGGCGTGACCGTTGGTCACAACGCCATGCTGCATGGCTGCACGGTCGGCGACTACAGCCTGGTTGGCATCAACGCGGTTATCCTCAACGGCGCGCGCATTGGCAAGCATTGCATCATCGGTGCCAACGCGCTGATCCCTGAAGGCAAGGAAATCCCCGATGGTTCGCTGGTAATGGGCTCGCCAGGCAAGGTGGTGCGCGAGCTGACCGAGCAGCAGATGCGCCTGCTCGAAGCCAGCGCCGCGCACTATGTGCACAATGCCGAGCGTTATGCGCGGGAGCTGGTGGCCGACGATGAGTGAAGTGGCAGCCGAGCGGCCAGTGGCTTCGCCGTGCGTGAGCATTTGCGCGCTGGACGAGCAGGATATCTGTACCGGCTGCCAGCGCACGGTGGCCGAGATCGGCCGCTGGGGGCGGATGGACAATACCGAGCGCCGGGCGGTGCTGAAGCTTTGCCATGAGCGGGCGCTGGCTGCCGGGCTGATTATTGGGCACTGACCGCAAAATCAAGTAATCTGTGCGGCTTGCCCACAGATCACTCGCCATGTTCTATCTCATTGCCTATATCAGTAGCGTAGTGCTGATCAACTACGCCTTCTCCAGCGCCCCGCACCTGGACATCATCTGGTCCTGCTGGGGCGGCCTGGTGTTCATCCTGCGCGACATGGTGCAGACCCGCTTCGGCCACGGCGCGCTGATTGCCATGCTGCTGGCCCTGGTGCTGTCGTATGCCACCTCGGAGCCAGCCATCGCCCTGGCCAGCGCCACTGCGTTCTTCGTCTCCGAACTGATCGACTGGCTGGTGTTCAGCATCACCCGCCGGCCGCTGCGTGACCGCCTGTGGCTGAGCTCGGCGCTGAGCATTCCGGTGGATACCTTCATCTTCTTCGGCATGATCGGCGCCCTGACGCCGGCTGTGATCGGCACCGCCATGGCTTCGAAATTCGCCGGTGTCACGGCCGTCTGGCTGGCCATGGCATTTCGTGCGCGGCGGGCCGCTGTGGCAGGTTGATGGTGTAGAATACCGGTCCTTTTTCAGCGGGCCGCGCCAAGCCTGGTGCGGCCCCGGACGCCTTCGAGGACCTGAAATGACCTGTATCGGAACCCCATTGTCGCCGACCGCGACCCGTGTACTGCTCTGCGGCTGTGGCGAGCTGGGCAAGGAAGTGGTGATCGAGCTGCAGCGCCTGGGCGTCGAGGTGATCGCCGTCGACCGCTACGCCAATGCCCCGGCAATGCAGGTGGCGCACCGCAGCCACGTGGTCAACATGCTCGATGGCGTTGCCCTGCGGGCGATCATCGAGGCGGAAAAACCGCACTACATCGTTCCGGAAATCGAAGCCATCGCCACCGCCACGCTGGTCGAGCTGGAGAACGAAGGCTTCACCGTGGTGCCGACCGCCCGCGCCACCCAGCTGACCATGAACCGTGAAGGCATCCGCCGCCTGGCCGCTGAAGAGCTGGACCTGCCGACCTCGCCGTACCACTTCGCCGACACTTACGAGGACTACGCCAAAGCCGTTGCCGACGTCGGTTACCCGTGCGTGGTCAAGCCGGTGATGAGCTCCTCGGGCAAGGGCCAGAGCCTGTTGCGCAGCGATGCCGACCTGCACAAGTCGTGGGAATACGCCCAGGAAGGCGGGCGCGCCGGCAAAGGCCGGGTGATCATCGAGGGCTTCATCGATTTCGAATACGAAATCACCTTGCTGACTGTGCGCCATGTGGGGGGCACCACCTTCCTCGAGCCGGTCGGCCACCGTCAGGAGAAGGGCGATTACCAGGAGTCCTGGCAGCCACAGGCCATGAGCGCGAAAGCCTTGGCCGAGTCGCAGCGCGTGGCCAAGGCGGTCACCGATGCACTGGGTGGTCGTGGTCTGTTTGGTGTGGAGCTGTTCGTCAAAGGCGACCAGGTGTGGTTCAGCGAAGTCTCGCCGCGCCCGCATGACACCGGCCTGGTGACCCTGATTTCTCAGGACCTGTCGCAGTTCGCCCTGCATGCTCGCGCCATTCTTGGCCTGCCGATTCCGGTGGTGCGCCAGTTCGGGCCGTCGGCTTCGGCGGTGATCCTGCCGGAAGGCCAGTCGCAGCAGACCCGCTTTGCCAACCTGGGGGCAGCCCTGAGCGAGCCGGATACGGCCATACGCCTGTTCGGCAAGCCGGAAATCAACGGCACCCGTCGCATGGGCGTGTGCCTGGCGCGTGATGAGTCGGTCGAAGCGGCGCGGGCCAAGGCGACCCGTGCTTCGCAGGCGGTCAAGGTCGAGTTCTGATCCGAGACCGCACGGGGCCGCGTTGCGGCCCTTTCGCGACACAAGGCCGCTCCTACAGGTGATCGCAATTCCTTGTAGGAGCGGCCTTGTGTCGCGAAAGGGCTGCACAGCAGCCCCAATGGCTCACAGCTCGGTATTGCGGGTTTCTTTAAGGCACAGCACGGCAATCAGGCTGATCACCGCCGCCGCCGACACATAGCCCCCCACCCAGCTCAGCCCACCCATGCTCACCAGCTTCTGGGCAAAGAACGGTGCCGCCGAGGCCCCGACAATGCCGCCCAGGTTATACGCCGCCGAAGCGCCGGTATAACGCACGTGGGTCGGGAACAGCTCAGGCAGCAGCGCCCCCATCGGCGCGAAGGTCACGCCCATCAGGAATAGCTCGATGGCCAGGAACAGCGCCACGCCGGTGGTCGACCCCGAGGTCAGCAGCGGCTCCATGGTAAAGCCCGAAGCCACCGCCAGCAGGCCACCAACGATCAGTACCGGCTTGCGCCCGTAACGGTCGCTGAGCCAGGCTGACAGCGGAGTGGCCAGGGCCATGAACACCACGGCGAAGCACAGCAGGCCAAGGAATGTCTCGCGGGTGTAGCCCAGGGTGGTCACGCCATAGCTCAGCGAGAACACGGTCGAGATGTAGAACAACGCATAGCACACCACCATCGCCGCTGCGCCCAGCAGGGTCGGCAGCCAGTATTTGGCGAACAGGTCGACCACCGGCAGCTTCACCCGCTCGTGGCGAGCCACTGCCTTGGCGAACACCGGGCTTTCTTCCAGCTTCAGGCGTACATACAGCCCCACCAGCACCAGCGCGGCGCTGAGCAGGAATGGAATGCGCCAGCCCCAATCGCGGAACTGTTCGTCACTGAGCAGCATGGCCAGGGTCAGGAACAGGCCATTGGCAGCGAGGAAGCCGATCGAAGGGCCAAGTTGCGGGAACATGCCGAACCAGGCGCGTTTTCCCTCTGGTGCATTCTCGGTGGCCAGCAGCGCTGCGCCGCCCCATTCACCACCCAGGCCCAGGCCTTGGCCGAAGCGCAGCAGGCAGAGCAGGATCGGTGCCCACACGCCGATGCTGTCATAGCCCGGCAGCACGCCGATCAGCGTGGTCGACAAACCCATCAGCAGCAGCGAGGCGACCAGTGTCGACTTGCGCCCGATGCGGTCACCGAAATGGCCGAACAGTGCCGAGCCCAGCGGGCGGGCGAGGAAGGCGATGCCGAAGGTGATGAACGCCGCGAGCATCTGCGCGGTGCCTGACCCGGATGGGAAGAACACTGGGCCGATCACCAGCGCGGCAGCGGTGGCATAGACGTAGAAATCGTAGAACTCGATGGCGGTGCCGATGAAGCTGGCGGTGGCAACCCGCGCGGGCGAGTTGACCGGCGCGGCAGGCGCTTGGGCATAGGTGCTGGTGGTCATTAAGTAGGTCCCTAACAGTCTGGTCCGCTCCATGGGCGTTGTCTGCGTGGTGTGCATGGTTCGAAGGCAGGCACAGCGTCACGGACGCCGGAGCGTATTTGTTGTTGTGTTCGCGCGACTGACGCCAGCCCAAGGGGGGTAGGGGCGGGAGCGGGCACTGTTCGGGGTGTTGAAGCAGGACCGCAGAGGTGTCAGTGGAGCGGACTGGCCGTGTGGCGCCGGGTGCGGGTAGCAGGCGGGACGGCGGGGCTGGGTAAGCGTGACCCGAGTATAGCTATCGGGTCACGGTCCACACCAGTACCTTGCTGGCGCAATTGTCCTCTGTTTCGAGGATTTCCAGGCGATAGCGGCCGATCTTCAGGCAAACGGCGCTTTCCGGAATGCTCTCGAGGGCTTCGGTGACCAGCCCGTTGAGGGTTTTCGGGCCGCCGTCGCAGGGCAGGTGCCAGCCCAGGGAACGGTTGATTTCGCGCAGCGAGGCGGCGCCTTCGATGACGAAGGTGCCATCGGGCTGCGGATGCACGTGCGGGTTGTCGAGGCTCTGTTCGTCCTCGAACTCGCCGACGATCTCCTCGAGAATGTCCTCCAGGGTGACGATGCCCAGCACCTCGCCATACTCGTCCACCACCACGCCCAGGCGTCGCTGTTGCTTGTGGAAGTTCAGCAGCTGCATCTGCAGGGGCGTGCTTTCCGGCACGAAGTAGGGTTCGTAGCAGGCGCCGAGCAGTTGCTCCAGGCTCAGCTCGGCCTTTGGCAGCAGGTGGCTGATGAGCTTGGTGTTGAGGATTGCTTCGACCTGGTTGATGTCGCTGTGGTACACCGGCAGGCGCGTGTGCCGGCTGACGATCAGCTGCTCGATGATCTGCTCGATGGGGTCGTCAAGGTTGATGCCATCGACTTCGTTACGTGGCACCAGAATGTCATTGACGGTGATCTTGTCCAGCGATTGCAGGCCGTCCAAAAGGCCGTGGCGCGGCGTTTCGTGCTCGTCGTCTTCGTCGAAATCGTCGTTCTCCTGCGGGTGCAGGGCCACAGCCGCAGGCTGTACGCGGAACGGCCGCAGCATCAGCTTGGCGATACCGTCGAACAGGCAGGCCAGGGGCTGCAGCAGGGCCAGAGGAAATGGCCGCAGGCTCAGGCCAAGGCTGATGAAGGCCTGCGGGTTACGCCGGGCCAGGCGCCGCGGCAGAAACTCGGCGAACACCGACAGGGCTGCCACGGCGGCCAGGCCAGCCAGCCAGAAGCCGTGTTCGCCGTTCTGGCGTTGGCCGATCAGGCAAGCCAGGCCCAGCACCAGCAGCTTGCCCAGGCTGGCACACAACACCAGGGCCTGGGCCGGCAACAGCGGCTGGCCGTCATCGCCATTGCGCAGTGAGCCATTGAGTTGCAGGCGGGCGGCGTCCACGGCGGTGAACAACGCCGACCACAGTAGCGCCAGTGCCAGAATGCCGAGAAGCGGTGCGTACGGCAGGGTGTCCATGGGCGGCCGTCAGATATGCAGGATGAATTCGCGAACCAGCTTGCTGCCGAAGTAGGCCAGCATCAGCAGGCAGAAACCCGCCAGGGTCCAGCGGATTGCCTTGTGTCCGCGCCAGCCCAGGCGGGTGCGGCCCCACAGCAGCACGCTGAACACGATCCAGGCGATGCAGGCCAGCAAGGTCTTGTGCACCAGGTGCTGGGCGAACAGGTTCTCAAAGAACAGCCAGCCGGAAATCAGTGACAGCGAGAGCAGGCACCAGCCCGCCCAGAGGAAGCCGAACAGCAGGCTTTCCATGGTCTGCAGCGGCGGGAAGTTGCGGATCAGCCCGGACGGGTGCTTGTTCTTCAACTGGTGGTCCTGCAGCAGCAACAGCAGCGACTGGAACACCGCGATGGTGAACAGGCCATAGGCCAGGATCGACAGCAGAATGTGCGCGAGGATGCCCGGTTCTTCGTCGATCAGCGGCACCGTGCCGGGCGGGGCGAACTGCGCCAGCAGGGCAGTGATGGCGCCGAGCGGGAACAGCAGTACCAGCAGGTTTTCCACCGGGATGCGCAGGCAGGCCACCAGCGTCAGGGCGATGACCGCCACGGCGATCAGGCTGGCGGCGCTGAAGAAGTCCAGGCTCAGCCCCAGTGGGGTGATCAGCTGGAAGAACAGCGCGCCACCCTGGGCGACCACGGCGAGGGTGCCGAGCAGGCCGAGCAGGCGTTTGTCGGCCTTGCGGCCCTGGGCCAGGTAGGAGCCCTGGTAGATGGCCGCAGCTATATATAAGCCGGCGGCGATCAGGTTGGGGATGAGGCTGGGTGAGGAGACCATAAGTCCTGGTTGCAGAGCCCTGAAAGAGACGGAGTTTGGCATAGATCGACACCGGCCATCCAGACCGATCGGCTGCAAGGTGTGCGCCGCCGCCGCACTTCGTTATAATCGCCGCCTTGCTGTGCCTGGCGGGTGTGCATTTCCCCCTCGGGCGCCTGACAAACCTCGGCTTTTACTGGGCCTGTAAGGATCACCATGTTCGAAAACCTGACCGACCGCCTGTCACAGACGCTGCGCCATGTCACCGGCAAGGCCAAGCTGACTGAAGACAACATCAAGGACACGTTGCGCGAAGTGCGCATGGCCCTGCTCGAGGCCGACGTTGCCCTGCCGGTGGTCAAGGATTTCGTCAACAGCGTCAAGGAGCGTGCGGTCGGCACTGAGGTGTCGCGCAGCCTGACCCCGGGCCAGGCGTTCGTGAAGATCGTCCAGGCCGAGCTGGAAAGCCTGATGGGCGCGGCCAACGAAGACCTCGCGCTGAATGCCGCGCCGCCGGCCGTGGTCCTGATGGCCGGCCTGCAAGGTGCGGGCAAGACCACCACCGCCGGCAAGCTGGCGCGCTTCCTCAAGGAGCGCAAGAAGAAGAGCGTGATGGTGGTTTCCGCCGACGTCTACCGCCCGGCGGCGATCAAGCAGCTGGAAACCCTGGCCCACGACATCGGCGTGACCTTCTTCCCGTCCGACATCAGCCAGAAGCCGGTGGCCATCGCCGAAGCGGCGATCCGTGAAGCCAAGCTCAAGTTCATCGACGTGGTCATCGTCGACACCGCCGGCCGCCTGCACATCGACGCCGACATGATGGCCGAGATCAAGGCGCTGCACGCCGCGGTCAAGCCGATCGAGACCCTGTTCGTGGTCGACGCCATGACCGGCCAGGACGCCGCCAACACCGCCAAGGCGTTTGGTGAAGCCCTGCCGCTGACCGGTGTGGTGCTGACCAAGGTCGACGGTGACGCCCGTGGCGGTGCTGCGCTGTCGGTGCGCGCCATTACCGGCAAGCCGATCAAGTTCATCGGTATGGGCGAGAAAACCGAAGCCCTCGAACCCTTCCACCCGGACCGTGTCGCCTCGCGCATCCTTGGCATGGGTGACGTGCTCAGTCTGATCGAACAGGCCGAGCAGACCATCGACAAGGCCAAGGCCGACAAGCTGGCCAAGAAGCTGAAGAAGGGCAAGGGCTTCGACCTCGAAGACTTCCGCGACCAGCTGCAACAGATGAAGAACATGGGCGGGCTCGGCGGCCTGATGGACAAGCTGCCGAGCATCGGCGGGGTCAACCTGTCGCAGATGGGCAACGCCCAGGGTGCAGCCGAGAAGCAGTTCAAGCAGATGGAAGCGATCATCAACTCGATGACCCCTGCAGAGCGTCGCGACCCCGACCTGATCAGCGGTTCGCGCAAGCGCCGTATCGCCCTCGGTTCCGGTACCCAGGTGCAGGACATCGGCCGGCTGATCAAGCAACACAAGCAGATGCAGAAAATGATGAAGAAATTCTCCGCCAAGGGCGGCATGGCCAAGATGATGCGTGGCCTGGGCGGGATGCTGCCAGGCGGCGGCATGCCGAAGCTGTAACCCCTATTTTGGGCGCCTGCTTTCAGATGAGTGGGCGCCCGGAACCCCCGCTCCGGCGGGGTAACGGCCGCGAATTGCGTGGCTTAACCGGCAAATCTGGACGGCAGGGCGGGGCTCTGTCGAAAAAGGCATTTGCAAATGTCCGTGTATTCCCCGAGAATATGCGGCCTTTTGGGCACCCGTGTGCCTATTTGGCATTCAGATTTGCAGCACCGACTATAGGAACAATGTTCACATGGTAACCATTCGTCTTGCCCGTGGCGGCTCGAAAAAGCGCCCATTCTACCACCTGACCGTGACCAACTCGCGTAACGCCCGTGACGGCCGTTTCGTTGAGCGCGTAGGCTTCTTCAACCCGATCGCATCGGGCGCCGAAGTCAAGCTGTCGGTTAACCAAGAGCGCGTTTCCTACTGGCTGAGCCAGGGCGCACAGCCGTCTGAGCGCGTTGCTCAGCTGCTGAAGGACGCTGCCAAGGCTGCCGCCTAAACAGTATGAACGCGACGCCAGAAAAGGCTGACGACCTCATCGTCGTTGGCAAGATTTTTTCGGTTCACGGCGTTCGCGGCGAGGTGAAGGTGTATTCCTTTACCGATCCGATTGAAAACCTGTTGGATTATCCGCGCTGGACGCTTCGGCACGAAGGCAAGGTAAAGCAGGTCGAGCTGGTCAGCGGTCGTGGCTCCCAAAAGGGCCTGGTCGTGAAACTGAAAGGCCTTGATGATCGCGATGAAGCCCGTCTTCTGAGTGGTCATGAAATCTGCATTGCGCGGAGCCTTTTGCCCAACCTGGCCGCAGACGAGTACTACTGGTACCAGCTGCAGGGCCTGAAGGTCATCAACCAGGACGAACAGCTGTTCGGCAAGGTCGATCACCTGTTGGAGACCGGTGCGAACGATGTAATGGTGGTCAAGCCCTGCGCAGGCAGCCTGGATGATCGCGAGCGTCTGTTGCCCTATACGGCGCAATGCGTGCTCAACGTCGACCTGGAAGCAGGCGTGATGCGGGTTGAATGGGACGCGGACTTCTAAACGATGGGTAACCTTCGCGTAGACGTCATCACGCTGTTCCCCGAGATGTTCTCGGCCATCACAGAGTACGGCATTACCAGCCGTGCGGTGAAACAGGGGTTGCTTCAGGTGACTTGCTGGAACCCGCGGGACTACACCACAGATCGCCACCACACCGTGGATGATCGGCCGTTTGGCGGTGGTCCGGGCATGGTGATGAAAATCAAGCCTCTGGAAGACGCCCTGGTTAGCGCCAGGCAAGCGACCGGAGCATCGGCAAAGGTGATCTACCTTTCGCCGCAAGGCCGCAAGCTGACTCAGCAGGCGGTCAAAGGCTTGGCCGAACAGGAATCGTTGATCCTGATCGCCGGCCGTTATGAAGGCATCGACGAGCGTTTTATCGAGGCTCATGTCGATGAGGAGTGGTCGATTGGCGACTATGTGCTTTCCGGTGGCGAGCTGCCGGCCATGGTACTGATCGATGCGGTTACACGGCTGCTGCCCGGAGCTTTAGGGCATGTGGACTCGGCGGAGGAAGATTCCTTCACTGACGGTCTGCTGGATTGCCCGCACTACACCCGGCCTGAGGTGTATGCGGATCAGCGTGTTCCCGACGTGTTGCTAAGTGGCAACCATGCACATATCCGGCGTTGGAGGATGAAGCAGTCCCTTGGTAGGACCTTCGAACGACGCGCCGATCTTCTGGAAAGTCGCTCGCTTTCTGGAGAAGAGAAGAAGCTGCTCGAGGAATATCTCCACGAGCGGGACGATAGTTAAACGTATCGATGGTGGATCAAGTATCCATCTTAGGAGCACAGCATGACCAACAAGATCATCCAGCAGCTCGAAGCCGAGCAGATGAGCAAGGAAATCCCAACCTTCGCACCAGGCGACACCATCGTCGTTCAGGTTAAAGTGAAGGAAGGTGATCGTTCCCGTCTGCAGGCTTTCGAAGGCGTTGTCATCGCCAAGCGTAACCGCGGTCTGAACAGCGCCTTCACCGTGCGCAAGATCTCCAGCGGCGTAGGCGTTGAGCGTACCTTCCAGACCTACAGCCCGCAGATCGACAGCCTGGCCGTGAAACGTCGTGGTGACGTGCGTAAAGCCAAGCTGTACTACCTGCGCGACCTGTCCGGCAAAGCCGCTCGCATCAAGGAAAAACTGTCCTGAGTACAGTTTGCCCGGTGGCCTAAGGCCCCTTGCGAGAAAAAAGCAGCCTTCGGGCTGCTTTTTTGCTTTCTGAAACCCGTGAAAAGTGACGGATATGACCAGCCGAGACCAGGAAATCCAGCGCCGCACCGAGCTGTCGGTGACCCGTGTGACCAAAGCGGTGTTCCCCAACACCACCAACCACCACAACACCCTGTTCGGCGGCACCGCGCTGGCGTGGATGGACGAAGTGTCGTTCATTGCGGCCACGCGCTTCTGCCGGCTGCCATTGGTGACCGTGTCAACCGACCGCATCGACTTCAAGCACCCGATCCCGGCGGGCTCGATCGTTGAACTGGTAGGCACGGTGGTCAAGGTGGGCAATACCAGTTTGCAGGTGCAAGTGGATGTGTTCGTCGAGAACATGTACCTGGACGGGCGCGAGCGGGCGATCCATGGCGTGTTCAGCTTTGTCGCCATCGACGAGGACAAGCGCCCGGTGCCGGTACTGCCCGGTAGCTGACCCTCACGCGTCGGCCGGCTCCGGGTCGATCAGTGATACCAGCGTCCAGCCTGCCTGAGGGGCGAGCGGGGCGTCCGGGCATGCGACATGCACCCAGCCGTGGGCATCGCGGGCGAACAGCAAGGTTGCGCGTTCGCCATGCAAGGCCTGGTACTGCTGCCAGCCGAAGGCTTCAGTGAGCGTGGTGCTGAACAATTCGCTCCCTTCAAGCAGGCGGTTGGCCAGTTGCAGGTAGGTCATGGGGCTGGAACCCAACAACTGGCCGCGGTGTTCTTCGCTGGCGCGATGCTTGTCACTGCGCCGGTTTTCCAGCCCGCTGGCCAGTACGAACAACCGCTTGTGGCCAAAATCATGGCGAAACCGTGCGCACGCCAGGGCATTGAGTTCGCCGGCAGGCGATAGCCCCAGCAGATGGCCGAGGCCGACCAGGTCCAGATGCGCGTCGGCGTGCTGCGAGGCCGGGTTGCCAAAGTAGGTCGGCAAGCCATCCATGCGTGCAGCCCGGATGTTTTCCCAGCTCGAATCGGTCAGCAGGACGCGGCAACCGAGCTGTTGCAATGCTTTGGCCAGCGTGCGCGCAGGCGGGTTGGCGCCTACCAGCAGAAAGCCGCTGGGGGCAGGCTCTGCAACCTTGAGCAGCCGCGCCAGCGGGCGGGCAGTAGCGCTTTGCAGTACGACCGTACCGATGATCACCGCGAATGTCAGCGGCACCAGCAGCAAGGCCGAGGGGTGGCCAGCCTGGTCCAGGCGAATGGCAAATACCGCCGAAACCGCAGCAGCCACGATGCCGCGCGGCGCTATCCAGGCCAGCAGGGCGCGTTCGCGCCAGTTCAGTGAGGATCCGGCAGTGGAAACCAGCACATTCAGCGGCCTGGCCAGCAACTGAATGACCAACAGCAAGGCGAGCACCGCCGGGCCCAGGGAGAACAGGGCATGCAGGTCGAGGCGGGCGGCCAGCAGGATGAACAGCCCGGAAATCAGCAGGACGCTCAGGTTTTCCTTGAAGTGCAGGATTTGCCGTACATCGACCCCGCGCATGTTGGCCAACCACATGCCCATCACCGTCACCGCCAGCAGGCCGGACTCGTGGACGATCTGGTTGGCAGCAATGAAGATGCCCAGCACGGCAGCCAGGGAGGCCAGGTTGTGCAGGTACTCCGGCAGCCACTGCTCACGCATCACCTGGCCCAGCAGCCAGCCACCGGCTGCACCCAGTGCGCAGCCGCACAGAATCACCCCGGCGAAGGTGATCAGGCTTTGGCTCAGGCCGTCACCGCTGGCGATGATGAAGCTGTAGACCACCACGGCCAGCAAGGCGCCGATCGGGTCGATGACAATGCCTTCCCAGCGCAGGATGTTGGCGATCGTCGCATTTGGACGTACCACGCGCAGCATGGGCACGATCACCGTAGGCCCGGTCACCAGGGTCAGCGCGCCGAACAGGATCGCCAAGGGCCATTCGAATGCCAGCAGCCAGTGGGTGGCCAGGGCGATTACCAGCCAGGTGGTCAGCGCCCCGAGCGTGACCAGGCGATGCACCACGCTGCCGATCTCCCGCCACTGCGAGAGGTGCAGGGTCAGGCTGCCTTCGAACAGGATCAGTGCTACAGCCAGCGACACCAGGGGCATCAGCAGTGGGCCGAACAGGGCCTCAGGTGACAGCCAGCCCAGCACCGGGCCGGCGACGATTCCGCACAGCAGCAAGAACAGGATGGCGGGCAGTTTCAGGCGCCAGGCCAGCCATTGGCAGGCAAGCGCAGCCGCGCCAATGCCACCCACACTCAGAAGGATTAGCTGTTCGCTCATGCGGGCTCCCTATGCCGGCGTAGTTATGAAAGACTAAGCGTCATTTCGTCGTTTGCCATCGAGATTTCATGCCTGCCCTCGACCACCCCTTGATCGACCAGTTCCTCGACGCCCTGTGGCTTGAAAAAGGCCTGTCCGACAACACTCGAGTCTCCTATCGCAGCGACCTGGCCCTGTTCAACGGCTGGCTTCAGGAACATTCGGTAACCCTTCCCGATGCCGGCCGCGAGCTGATCCTCGACCACTTGGCCTGGCGCCTCGACCAAGGCTACAAACCTCGCTCCACGGCGCGCTTTCTCTCAGGCCTGCGCGGCTTCTTTCGCTATCTGCTGCGGGAAAAACTGATTGCCGTCGACCCCACCCTGCAGGTCGACATGCCGCAACTCGGCCGGCCCTTGCCCAAATCCCTGTCGGAAGCCGACGTTGAGGCGTTGCTGCAGGCGCCGGACCTGGCCGAAGCCATTGGCCAGCGCGACCGTGCCATGCTCGAAGTGCTTTACGCCTGCGGCCTGCGCGTGACCGAACTGGTCAGCCTGACCCTCGACCAGGTCAACCTGCGTCAGGGCGTGCTACGGGTGATGGGCAAGGGCAGCAAGGAGCGCCTGGTGCCGATGGGCGAGGAGGCGGTGGTATGGCTGGAGCGTTACCTGCGTGACGGCCGTGCCGACCTGCTCAACGGCCGCCCCAGCGACGTGCTGTTCCCCAGCCAGCGCGGTGAGCAGATGACCCGCCAGACCTTCTGGCACCGCATCAAGCACCAGGCGCGGGTGGCCGGTATCGACAAGTCGCTGTCGCCGCATACCCTGCGTCATGCCTTCGCCACGCACCTGCTCAACCACGGCGCCGACCTGCGCGTGGTGCAGATGCTGCTGGGCCACAGCGACCTGTCGACCACCCAGATCTACACCCACGTGGCCAAGGCGCGGCTGCAGCAACTGCACGCCCAGCATCATCCACGTGGATGAATGTTTTTCATGTTCCGCTGACCGGTCCTTGCAGGCCCCTTCATTTGCACCTTGATGTGGTAGGCTTGGGCGGTTTGCATCAAGGGCCGCACGGTTGCCGCGTTTTTTCCGCAGGTGACGCCCGCCGGCCCCTGTCCGCCTCCAGGAGTTCCCCATGCGCGTGACCCAGATTTTCGCCGCCGCCGTGATGGCGCTGGCCAGTACCTTTGCCGTTGCCGCGGCCGACAGCAATGCCAGCGCCGAGCAGGCCATCCGCAAGTCGTTGCAGAACCTCGAACTCGAAGTGCCGGTTGAAAGCGTCGGCAGCAGCCCGCTCAATGGCCTCTATGAAGTCAAGTTGCAGGGCGGCCGTGTGCTGTATGCCAGCGCTGACGGCCAGTACGTCATGCAGGGCTACCTGTACCAGCTGCAGGACGGCAAGCCGGTCAACCTGACAGAAAAAACCGAGCGTCAAGGCGTCGCCAAGCTCATCAACGGTATTCCAGCCGCCGAGACCGTGGTTTACCCTGCCAAGGGCGAGACCAAGTCGCACATCACCGTATTCACCGACACTACCTGCCCGTACTGCCACAAGCTGCACGCCGAAGTGCCCGAGCTCAACCGCCGCGGTATCGAAGTGCGCTATGTCGCCTTCCCGCGCCAGGGCCTCGGTTCGCCGGGCGATGAGCAACTGCAAGCAGTCTGGTGCTCCAGCGATCGCCGGGCGGCGATGGACAAGATGGTCGAAGGCAAGGAAATCAAGGCAGCCAAGTGCGCCAACCCGGTCAGCAAGCAGTTCCAGCTGGGCCAGCAGATCGGCGTCAACGGCACGCCGGCCATCGTGCTCGAGAACGGCCATGTGATTCCGGGCTACCAGCCCGCACCGCAAGTGGCCAAACTGGCCCTGGCTGGCGAGCAGCAGGCTGCCAAGTAATTCATTCAATACGCCGTCGTCATGGGGTGACGGCATGTTTCACGGTCGGTGAAGGCGCCGGCCGTTCAATGGGGAGTTCACAGTGAAACCGGTCAAAGTAGGCATCTGTGGGTTGGGGACCGTCGGTGGCGGAACCTTCAATGTACTTCAGCGCAACGCCGAGGAGATTGCCCGCCGTGCCGGGCGCGGTATTGAAGTGGCACAGATTGCCATGCGCTCGCAGAACCCGAACTGCCAGATTGCCGGTACCCCCATTACCGCTGACGTGTTCGAAGTTGCGAGCAACCCGGAAATCGACATTGTCATCGAGCTGATCGGTGGCTACACCATCGCCCGCGACCTGGTGCTCAAGGCGATCGAGAACGGCAAGCACGTGGTTACCGCCAACAAGGCGCTGATCGCCGTGCACGGTAACGAGATCTTTGCCAAGGCCCGGGAGAAGGGCGTCATCGTCGCCTTCGAAGCGGCAGTGGCCGGTGGCATCCCGGTGATCAAGGCGATCCGCGAAGGCCTGTCGGCCAACCGCATCAACTGGTTGGCCGGCATCATCAACGGCACCGGCAACTTCATCCTCACCGAAATGCGTGAGAAGGGCCGCGCCTTCCCCGACGTGCTGGCCGAAGCCCAGGCACTGGGCTATGCCGAAGCCGACCCGACCTTCGACGTCGAAGGCATCGATGCCGCGCACAAGCTGACCATCCTGGCGTCCATCGCCTTTGGTATCCCGCTGCAGTTCGACAAGGCCTACACCGAGGGCATCACCCAGCTGACCACCGCTGACGTGAACTACGCCGAAGCGCTGGGCTATCGCATCAAGCACCTGGGCGTGGCCCGCCGCACCGCCGAAGGCATCGAGCTGCGCGTGCACCCGACGCTGATCCCGGCCGACCGCCTGATCGCCAACGTCAACGGCGTGATGAACGCGGTCATGGTCAACGGCGACGCCGCTGGTTCCACCCTGTACTACGGTGCTGGCGCCGGCATGGAGCCGACTGCTTCGTCGGTGGTCGGTGACCTGGTCGACGTGGTCCGTGCCATGACCTCCGACCCGGAAAACCGCGTGCCGCACCTGGCCTTCCAGCCAGATTCGCTGTCGGCCCACCCGATCCTGCCGATCGAGGCCTGCGAAAGTGCTTACTACCTGCGTATCCAGGCCAAGGACCACCCCGGCGTGCTGGCCCAGGTGGCAAGCATCCTGTCGGAGCGCGGCATCAACATCGAATCGATCATGCAGAAGGAAGCCGAGGAACAGGACGGCCTGGTGCCGATGATCCTGCTGACCCACGGTGTGGTCGAGCAGCGCATCAACGACGCCATTGTCGCCCTGGAAGCCCTGCAGGACGTGGTCGGCAAGGTCGTGCGCATCCGCGTCGAACAGCTGAATTAATTTGCCAATCGGGCCGCTTGCGCGGCCCTAGCATCGAAGGTTTGCACCCATGCGCTATATCAGTACCCGCGGCCAGGCTCCGGCCCTGAATTTCGAAGACGTGCTGCTGGCTGGCCTGGCCAGCGACGGCGGCCTGTACGTCCCTGAGAACCTGCCACGCTTCACCCAGGAAGAAATCGCCTCCTGGGCGGGCCTGCCGTACCACGAGCTGGCCTTCCGGGTGATGCGCCCGTTCGTCGAAGGCAGCATCGCCGATGCCGACTTCAAGAAGATCCTCGAAGAAACCTACGGCGAGTTCGCCCATGCTGCGGTCGCCCCGCTGCGCCAGCTGAACAGCAACGAGTGGGTGCTCGAGCTGTTCCACGGCCCGACCCTGGCGTTCAAGGATTTTGCCCTGCAACTGCTCGGTCGCCTGCTCGACCACGTGCTGGCCAAGCGCAACGAGCGTGTGGTGATCATCGGTGCCACCAGCGGTGACACCGGCTCCGCTGCTATCGAAGGCTGCCGCAGCTGCGAAAACGTCGATATCTTCATCCTGCACCCGCACCAGCGTGTGTCGGAAGTGCAGCGCCGCCAGATGACCACCCTGTTTGGCGACAACGTCCACAACATCGCCATCGAAGGCAACTTCGACGACTGCCAGGAGATGGTCAAGGCCAGCTTTGCCGACCAGTCGTTCCTCAAGGGCACTCGCCTGGTTGCGGTCAACTCGATCAACTGGGCGCGGATCATGGCCCAGATCGTCTACTACTTCCACGCGGCGCTGCAGCTGGGCGGCCCGGCCCGTTCGGTGGCGTTCTCGGTACCGACCGGCAACTTCGGCGACATTTTCGCCGGTTACCTGGCCCGCAACATGGGCCTGCCGGTGAGCCAACTGATCGTTGCCACCAACCGCAACGACATCCTGCACCGCTTCATGAGCGGCAATCAGTACGTCAAGGAAACCCTGCACGCGACCCTGTCGCCGTCGATGGACATCATGGTGTCGTCCAACTTCGAGCGCCTGCTGTTCGACCTGCACGGCCGTAACGGCGCAGCGCTGGCCGAGCTGATGGCGACCTTCAAGCAGGGCGGTGGCTTCAGCGTCGAGCAGGACCGCTGGACCGAAGCGCGCAAGCTGTTCGATTCGCTGGCCGTCAGCGACGAGCAGACCTGTGAGACCATCGCCGAGGTGTTCGCCGCCACTGGCGAAGTGCTCGACCCGCACACCGCGATTGGCGTCAAGGCCGCCCGCGAGTGCCGCCGCAGCCTGGACACGCCGATGGTGGTGCTGGGCACCGCGCACCCGGTCAAGTTCCCGGAAGCGGTAGAGAAGGCCGGTGTCGGCAAGGCACTGGAGCTGCCGGCGCACCTGAGCGATCTGTTCAGCCGTGAAGAGCGTTGCACCGTGTTGGCCAATGACCTGAAGGCTGTTCAGGCATTCGTTAGCCAGCATGGCAACCGCGGGAAGCCTTTGTAAGATAACTGGCATCTTGGGCCGCTTTGCGGCCCTTTCGCGACGCAAGGCCGCTCCTACAGGGAACACGACCCCTTGTAGGAGCGGCCTTGCGTCGCGAAAGGGCTGCAAAGCGGCCCAAGATTGCAGCGTTTTCCTCAACCATTTGCAGAATTGTCCTATGTAAGGCGCCACAAGCCTTGCCTAGAGTGACCGGTCCTTTCCCCAAGGAGCGGCACATGCGCCAGCCCTACGTGCTGATTCACCCGGCACGCCCATCCCACCAGATCCTGCTCCACCAGGCCTGCAATGCCCAAGGCCTGTTCAATGTGCGCATCACCCACGACCTGGCCGACCTCGACACCTGTCTGGCCCGCACGCCGCGCGCCGATCTGCTGATCCTCGAACACGCCGTGAACGATGGCCTGGCCCTGCTCGAACGGGCTCGCTCCATCCGTGGCGTACTGTTCGTCGGCCACCACAACCCAGGCAGCCTGAACCTCGCCAAAGAAGCCCGGCGCCAAGGCTTGTGGGTCGTTGCCGATCTCCCCTGGCCCTTGCCAGTCGGGCGTTGGCAGCAAGCGCTGCAGCGTATTCAAACTGTCATGTCAGCCACGCATGCTCACTAGCACAGCGGTGGCGCAGCGAACTTTCCGCTGCGCTTGCTGGTCAGTTCCTTCATGTCCCATTACAAGCGAGTGATCCGGATGGAAAGAATCTGCAGACTGCTCAACGACGCCCTTGCCCCTTACCAGGCCAAACTGGGTGTGACGGATGCCAGTGGCAATCGCCAATTGACCGTGTACGACAGCCTCGGCGGCACGGCCTTGCGACGTACGGTCAGCCTGCGTCAG
Source organism: Pseudomonas sp. URMO17WK12:I7 (assembly GCF_003269045.1). NCBI lineage: Bacteria > Pseudomonadati > Pseudomonadota > Gammaproteobacteria > Pseudomonadales > Pseudomonadaceae > Pseudomonas > Pseudomonas sp. URMO17WK12:I7. The sequence goes on from NZ_QLTL01000002.1 coordinate 281,398, forward strand.
TTGCAGGAACAGAGCCTGCTGATCGATCTGGTAGACGGCTTGCACCGTGACCTGCAGATTGTCGAAGGGCGCTTGCAGCCCTGTGTGATCGCGGCATTGCAACAGCGTCAGCAGCCACAGGGAACCTTTGCCTGAATGGCCAATCAGAAACAGTAAGGGCAGCCGGCCAGTGCACAGCTCCGGTACTGGCAGGTTGTCGCGGGAAGTCCATGAGGACTTTCAATTGGCCCCGGGCGTCTTCCCCAGCGTTCGGGGTTTCTTTTTGCCCGGCTTACACAGACTGCAGCTCAGCGGTTTTCGAAGAAGTGCTTGCTCTCTTCCAGGTAGGTTTCGCGCAGCTCGGGGTCAAGCCAGCGAGCATACAGCGCGGGCAGGGTATTCAGGCGCAGGGCCGGTAGCAGTTGGTCGATGTGGCTGACGGCTGCACGCCCCAGGGGTGTGTCCGAGCAGCCCACGTGCAGGAACTGGTAGCGGTTGACGCCCTGGATGGGGTGAAACTGATAGTCCGCCGGCGAACCACCCTGTTGCTGAATCAGGTAGCGTACTTCCGGCCAGTAGCCCAGCACCAGTTGCAGGCGCCCGAGCTGTTGCATCTGTAGCAGGTTGGCGGTGGCATCGTTGCCATAGTGGCGGCTGAGCGCCGAGTCGGGCAGTTGGCGAAGGATCTCGTCAACCTCGCTGCTGTAGCTGCGCTCGGCGACGATGCCCAGCTTCAGTCGGGTGTTGGCGAGCAAGCCTTTGAGGTCGACTTGCTGGTCGTCGAGAAACGCTGCCAGTAACGCATGGCCGGTGTTGCGCACCACCACGCCGCTGCTCAGCACGCCGAGCGTAGGTTGCGAGAAGTACACGAACTTCGCACGCTCTGCGGTCCACAGCAGTGTCGGGTCGCAGGTGAAACTGGTCGGATCCTGAAGCATCTGGATACCGCGTGCACGGTTGACCCGGATGATGCTGTGGTCGTACTCGGGCATTTGCTCGATCAGCAGCGGCAGCATCTGGTCGATAACCCCCTGGCCCTTTTCCGTGCCCTCGAACACGGTGAAGGGCGGCAGGTCGCGCACCAGCCACAGCAGGCGTTCCTTGGCCTGCGCCGGTGCCGTCAGCAGCGCGAGCAGCAGCGCGCAGCACAGGGCCCGCGAGCGCATCTGAAGCAGCCTCAGACCGTGCCCGCCAGGCGCAGGCTGGCGATCGCTGCCTGGTCGTAGCCCAGCGAAGCCAGCACGCTATCGGTGTGTTCACCCAGCGTCGGGCCAACCCATTCGGCAGAGCCCGGGGTGTCCGAGAGCTTTGGCACGATGCCCGGCATCTTGAACGGCTTGCCATCCGGCAGGCGCGCTTGCAGGAACATCTCGCGGGCCAGGTACTGGGGGTCGCTGAACATGTCCTCGGCCGAGTAGATACGGCTGGCCGGGACTTCGGCATCGGTAAGCACCTGCATCAGCCGGTCCAGCGGCAGGCTGTTGGCCCAGCGATCGATCACGCCGTACAGCTCGTCGCGCCGGGCGTCGCGGCCATCATTGCTGGCCAGGCTCGGGTCGTCGGCCAGGTCGGGGCGGCCGATGGCCTGCGTGAAGCGCTTGAAGATGGCGTCACCGTTGGCGCCGATCTGCACATGCTTGCCGTCGGCGCTGGTGTGGATGGAGGAGGGCGTGATACCCGGCATGATGTTGCCGGTGCGCTCGCGGATAAAACCGAACACGTCGAACTCCGGGACCATGCTTTCCATCATGGCGAAAATGGCCTCGTACAGCGCCACATCCACCACCTGGCCCTGGCCGCCATTGACTTCGCGATGACGCAGGGCCATCAGCGCGCCAATCACTCCCCACAGCGCGGCGATCGAGTCGCCGATGGAGATGCCGGTGCGCACAGGCGGGCGGTCGTCGAAACCGGTGATGTAACGCAGCCCGCCCATCGATTCACCGACCGCACCGAAGCCCGGCTGGTCCTTCATCGGGCCGGTCTGGCCGAAGCCGGACAGGCGCACCATCACCAGGCGCGGGTTTAGCGCATGCAGCACGTCCCAGCCCAGGCCGAGCTTTTCCAGCACGCCGGGGCGGAAGTTCTCGATAAGGATGTCGGCCTCGCCGAGCAGGCGCTTGAGCACTTCACGGCCTTCGGGGTGCTTGAGGTTGAGCGTCAGTGACTGCTTGTTGCGCGCCTGCACGAACCACCACAGTGATGTGCCCTCGTACAGCTTGCGCCACTTGCGCAGCGGGTCGCCGCCGTCCGGTGACTCGACCTTGATCACGTCGGCGCCGAATTCGGCGCAGATCCGCGAGGCGAACGGCCCGGCGATCAGGGTGCCGAGCTCGATGACTTTCAGGCCGGCGAGGGGTTTGCTGGGCGTAGACATGAGGCATCCGTGGCAGCTGGTCAGAGCCGTGGTTTTAGCATAGGTCCGGAGCGTCCGATACTGCTCCGGCGCAAGCGGAAGCAGGATCGGTTAGACTAGGTGACTTTTCTCTACGCACGAAGCCCAGTCGACCATGGCCCAGCCGTCCACCACCTACAAATTCGAACTGAACCTGACCGATCTCGATCGCGGCGTGTATGAAAACGTCCGGCAGACCATTGCCCGCCACCCTTCGGAAACCGAAGAGCGCATGGCTGTGCGCCTGCTGGCCTACGCCCTGTGGTACAACGAGAACCTGTCGTTCGGCCGTGGCCTGTCTGATGTCGACGAAGCGGCGCTGTGGGAAAAAAGCCTGGACGACCGCATCCTGCACTGGATCGAAGTCGGCCAGCCGGACGCCGAGCGCCTGACCTGGTGCTCGCGCCGCACCGAACGCACCAGCCTGCTGGCCTACGGCAGCCTGCGCGTGTGGGAAGGTAAAGTGGTGGGCGCGGTCAAAGGGCTGAAGAACCTGAACATTGCAGCGGTGCCGCAGGAGGTGCTGGAGGTACTGGCCACCGACATGCCACGTACCATCAAGTGGGATGTGATGATCAGCGAAGGCACGGTGTTCGTCACCGACGACCGTGGCCAGCACGAAGTGCAACTGCAATGGCTGCTCGGTGAGCGTGGCTGAACCGACTGACACCTGACTGCCGAAGATCCCATGCGTATCGAACCCCGCCCGTTGCCATCGACCCTGCCTTTCCTGGGTAACCTGCCACCTTTGCTGACCCGCCTGTACGCCGCCCGCGGCGTGCAGACCGAGGCCGAACTGGACAAGAGCCTGGCGCGGCTGTTGCCGTATCAGCAGCTCAAGGGTATCGAGGCTGCGGTGGACCTGCTGGTCGACGCCCTCGATCAGCGCCAGCGTATCCTCATCGTTGGCGACTTCGACGCCGATGGCGCCACCGCCAGCACTGTGGGTGTGCTCGGCCTGCGCCTGCTGGGCGCGGCCCATGTCGATTACCTGGTGCCCAACCGCTTCGAGTATGGCTACGGCTTGACGCCGGAGATCGTCCAGGTGGCGCTCGAACGCCAGCCGGACCTGCTGGTTACCGTCGATAACGGTATCTCCAGCGTCGAAGGTGTTGCCGCCGCCAAGGCGGCCGGGCTCAAGGTGCTGGTCACCGACCACCACCTGCCGGGTCAGCAGTTGCCGGATGCCGACGCCATCGTCAACCCGAACCAGCCTGGGTGCGGCTTCCCGAGCAAGTCGCTGGCCGGGGTCGGGGTAATTTTCTACGTGCTCATGGCCTTGCGCGCACGCCTGCGCAGCCTGGGGCGCTACGAAACGCAGCCGCAGCCGAACATCGGCGAGCTGCTCGACCTGGTCGCCCTGGGCAGCGTCGCCGACGTGGTGCCGCTGGATGCCAATAACCGCATCCTCGTGCACCAAGGGCTTGAGCGCATCCGCGCCGGCCGGGCACGGCCGGGCTTGAAGGCGATCCTTGAAGTGGCCCGCCGCGATCACCGGCGCATCACCTCCACTGACCTGGGCTTCATCCTCGGCCCACGGCTCAACGCCGCCGGGCGGCTGGACGACATGAGCCTGGGCATCGAATGCCTGCTGTGCGATGACGAAGCCCTGGCCCAGGACATGGCTCAGCAGCTGGACGAGCTGAACCAGGACCGCAAGTCGATCGAGCAAGGCATGCAGCGTGAGGCACTGGCCCAGCTCAAGGACCTGCCGGTCGAGTCCATGCCTTATGGCCTGTGCCTGTTCGATGCCGATTGGCACCAGGGCGTGATCGGGATCCTCGCTTCGCGCCTGAAAGAGCGCTACTACCGGCCGACCATTGCCTTCGCCGATGCCGGCGACGGCATGCTCAAAGGCTCGGCGCGTTCGGTGCCGGGCTTCCATATCCGCGATGCGCTGGATGCGGTGGCGGCGCGGCAGCCGCAGCTGATCAGCAAGTTCGGCGGCCATGCCATGGCGGCGGGGCTGTCGCTGCCCGAAAGCAACTTCCCGGCCTTTGCCGAGGCGTTCGATGAAGAGGTCCGGCGCCAGTTGCGTGAGGAAGACCTGACCGGTCGTCTGTTGTCGGACGGTAGCCTGGCGGTGGAGGAATTCCACCTCGACCTGGCCAAGGCCCTGCGCAATGCCGGGCCTTGGGGGCAGCACTTCCCCGAGCCGCTGTTCCATGGGGTGTTCCAGTTGGTGGAGCAACGTGTGGTCGGCGAGCGGCACTTGAAGGTGGTGCTCAAGACCGAATGCGGCTCGGTGCGGCTGGATGGCATTGCCTTTGGCATCGACCGTGACGTGTGGCCAAACCCGACGGTGCGGTGGGTGGAGTTGGCGTACAAGCTGGATGTGAATGAGTTTCGCGGGAATGAGAGCGTGCAGTTGATGATTGCGCATATGGAGCCGCGCTGATACGCCATAAGGTGCCTGCCTTGGTTCATGCAGGTTTGGAAGATCGAGCACCGTCCGCACGGAGCTCGATTTCCCAGGCACTGTTAAGTTCAGTTGCACTCCTTTCTGGGGCGATAGTAGATCGCCGCTGCCGCAATCAAGATGCTAATGCCGCCAACTGAGAAAATGATTACGGCTAGCGTGGTCTCCCTGTTTCTTACGTTGGTTACATGTGCCGCCAGTGCAGGGTCGTAAAGAAACATTCCATTAGGGGCGATTAAGCGCTGAACCGTTGCCGCGCTTTCAGAGGTTGCTATGTCGGCAAAGAGTGGCGTGTTGCGGTCCAGGTTCGCTGCGTCATAGTAAATTTTTTCTGCATAAAGATGAGTGTTGTAGCGCTTTCCATCTAGTGTTTTAAACATGATGCTGAACGTGTAGAGAGATCTGTCACTATCCCATGTTTCAGGTTTGGAAGTGAGAGATGCTGGGACTCGCAGCCATGATTCTTCGCTGGTTTTTTCGTGTTCGCGCCACATAAGTGTAAAGCTAGCGCTTAAGATGAGATTAAGAATCCCCGCGAACAGCAAAGCTTTTGCTTGTTTGCGAGGCGGAAGTTCTCGCATGAGCTTTAGCGAGTATTGCCAGATATCCATTTTGGGGTCGGTGCGTTGTTGGGTGGTTAACAGGTCGGTTAGTAATACTGGTCCTGTTGCCCCCCGCTGCAGCATATATAGTTGTCTTGATTGTCTTGATTGTCTTGATTGTCTTGATTGTCTTGAATAGGTACCGTGATTGATGGCTCAGGGTCGGGGGATTTAACGCCGCCTAGGCTTTCTATACTTATAGTCAGTGTTGCGTCGGGTGCTGGTATGCCAGGGGGCGTCGTTGGCGCTGCTGAGTTGCTGCCTGAGTTTCCGATAAGGGGAGGGGGTTGCGTTGAGCCGGAACTCTCGCTCCCTGTTGCGTTGGTGTCAGTTTGGTTGCTTTCTGGAAAGCTAAGTAGTTGGGTGCCCAGTGTTATTTCTGAAGAGCCAGGGTTCCAGTTAACGGTTGTGATCATTCCCTGGTGGGTGGAAAGTATCTGGTCAGGGGACGCGAGTGTGAAATCAGGCGCAATTTGTGGTGCGTCCAATCCAGTAAGGTCACCTTGATTCAAGAGACTGGTAAAAAGTGGAGCCATCTTGTCGTATGCTGCTTCAGCCAAGTCCGAATTGACAATGCTGTAGATTGTGGCGCTTATGCCGAAGACTGTGGCCCCTCCAGCAATGAATGGTGCTCCGGCAAGAATGGCGAAGGAGGCTACGATGCCTGCAACATTGCCTGCCAAACTTATGACATCTCCTCTCTTAATCTCCGCGCCCTCCTTGAAGTCCGCCGCGATTTTCAGGAATGTTACGGTGCCAGATAGGGTGTTGGTGACAATGTTAATAAAGGGTACAGCACCTACTGCGAAGTGAGTGATGGAGATAACTGAGGCTATCGCCGTAGTTGTTTGTGCTGCTTGGATAACTAGTGAAAATCCGGTCTTGTCGCTGTTGAATTGGTCATGAATAGCCGCTGCTGCCCCGGCGTTATTGACAGGTTTCGCCGTTTTATCTATTACGGCTACTATCAGCTCGGCACGTGTGCTCATTGTTTAACGTCCTTATTTATGGTCTTGAAGGCAATGGTGATGCGCAATTGGTCGCAGTCAATGGTGGGTGATTTAGCTCTGTGCGGTATGTGTCCGTCGAATATCGCTATGCGTCCCGGCTTTGGTTGTATTGCCGCAATGGTGTCATTCGTCTGTTGATTGAATAAAACCAGTTCGCCGCCCCATGTGGTTTCCCACTGGGTATTGCAGAAGATAACTGCGGTTTTTCCTGGTTCAATTGATTTGTTATCTCTATGAATAGGGCTGTCCTGGCCGAAGGTCTGGCCGTTTGCGTAGACACCAAGGAGCAAACAGTCACGCATGTGAGCAAACTGCACACGCCTCCAGATATCAAGTAAAAAGCCCCAGCAGCTGTCACTAGCCAGTTCATGCTCACAGCACTCCAGTGAGGCACGTTTGCTGCCGGCAATGAAGATGTGCCAGCAAGGACGTGCGGAGGGAATTGTATTTATGGGCCAGCCATATCTCCATATGGCGCCTGACAATGCGTCAGTGAGTAAATTTTGCTCTTGTTCAGTAATGAATCTATCTAATATTTTCACTTTTTCTGATAAGGGAGTATCCATAATCGGCTCAAATCATGGGCGTGGGAATCGGGCTTGTACGAACGGTTTACCTGGCTTTACTGGTCGCCGTGACGTGGTGGACGATAGTATTTACGAGGCAGAAGAGCGATAGGAGGAGGGAGATGTTGCTTGAGAAGAGTTTCCCAAGAGGACGTAGAAGTTTAAGTAGTAGGCTGTAGGATTTTTCTAAGATCCTCGGTAGGCCGGGTGGAAAGGGTTGTCGTGGGTGGTACTACCCTAACCCTTAAAAAGGCGGTCGACTTTTGCTGGTTACAGTCTGACCGCGGAGTGCTTGTAGTTTCAGTCGCCCAGCTGTTAATTCGTCATGCCTAGCTCGGCATCATCCATCAGTGCCTTGGCCATGGCACTCAGGTAGTGGGATGCCCAGATCATCATCGGCTTTTCATCCATCAGGCCGATGATGGTCAGTTCTCTTACATAGCCCATCAACTCCGAGGCCTGCTCGCGGGCATCCCGGCAGGGAATGCCTGGCTCGATGCGAAACAGGGGATGGGTCTGGTGTTCGCCTTGGAAGAACGTGGTTTTGCCGACAGTGAATTGGGTGTCGTCTGTGGTCATCGGTTCCTCTCCTGAAATTGCTCGACTGCCTGTTATGGCCTCTTCGCGGGTAAACCCGCTCCCACAGGTGATGTGCAAATCTTGAGGTCTGTGATGTCCCTGTGGGAGCGGGTTTACCCGCGAATAGGCCAGTAGCTCCAACCTCAATGCAGGCTGCTACTCCGCTCCAAAGCCAGCGACAGTGCATCCGCCTGGCCCCAGGCGATCTGCATGGCACGCAGCCCATTCACCAGCGATTCCCGGGTGCTGTCATCTTCGATGGTATCGAGGGTCCGGTGGCAATGGTTGTAGGCAAGCATCAGGTAGTGGGTGACGTTCATCACCACATGATCGATGGGCGCGATGCCTTCGCTGACGGCGTTGGTGAGGGTCTTGTCAGAGGGAAGGTCGAAATGATGGGGTGGGTCGGGGACGATTTTCTTCATATGGAACGACTCGTAAGGTTACTGATTGACCGACCTTTTCGATTCCACACGGATGGGTGGCAGTTGTACGCGGTGTGGAATCCAGGCTACGAGTAAACCCGGTAGGCTTTTCGGCCTCCCGCGCACAACTGCCACGACGACAGCAACTCAGTAATTGACCAGGATTCCACTCCCGGGCGCTAAACATCAGCGACACGAAAAAGCCTAAAGGGCGGTGTTTCCAGGAACAATCAGACGCGAGTCGACAGGATTTGTAGGATATTTTCCTTAGCTAAACATCGCCAGTTCATATGCGTAGGAAGCGTCTGATACATGCGTCGGACCAGTCAGCAATCCCAGTGAGCGGCGCTTAGAGAGGGTGCCCGCCTTGGTTCTTGCAGGGGTGCGGAAATCGAGCGCCGCCCGCGCGGCGCATCGCGGATAAATCCGCTCCTACATCTGTTGCAACGTGCCGAACCTGTTACGCCATGGTTGCCAGCCCTGGTGCATGACTTGAGCCTTGCAAACCGGCTGACAACCATGGCCTCACAGGCATGGCCACGTTGCAACAAATGTAGGAGCGGATTTATCCGCGATGCGCCGCGCGGGCGGCGCTCGATCTGACAGGCGCTGCAAGCCTTCCGACGAACACCCCGCCATCCCACGGAACCATCCCCCCCACCAATCTGGTCTAGTCTGATTAATGACCGGCACCGGGCCAGGGATGTGCACTTGAGTGTCCGGGCCGGATCACCATTGGAGTCCTTGGGAGGTGCCCTCATGAGCCTGCTGCTAGAGCCTTACACCCTGCGTCAGCTGACCCTGCCCAACCGCATCGCGGTCTCGCCGATGTGCCAGTATTCTTCCGTCGATGGCCTGGCCAACGACTGGCATCTCGTCCACCTGGGCAGCCGCGCCGTGGGTGGCGCCGGCCTGGTCATCAGCGAAGCCGTCGCCGTGACCGCCGATGGTCGCATCACCGCCGAAGACCTAGGCCTGTGGAACGACGACCAGATTGCGCCGTTGCAGCGCATTACCCGCTTCATCACCGCCCAGGGCGCCGTGCCAGGCATCCAGTTGGCCCACGCCGGGCGCAAGGCCAGTACCTATCGGCCCTGGCTGGGCAAGCAGGGCAGTGTGAAGATTGAAGACGGCGGCTGGCAGCCGGTGGGGCCGTCGAAAATCGCTTTTGACCCACAGCACACACCGCCGCGCGAATTGAGCCAGGACGAAATTCAGGGGGTGATCGATGCCTTCGTCGCCTCTACCGAGCGGGCGCTGAAAGCGGGCTTCAAGGTCGTCGAAATCCACGCGGCCCATGGGTATCTGCTGCACCAATTCCTCTCACCACTGAGTAATCAGCGCCGCGACGAGTACGGCAGTTGCTTCGAAAACCGCATCCGCCTGACCCTGCAGGTGGTCGAAGCGGTGCGCAAGGTCTGGCCTGCTGAACTGCCGCTGTTCGTGCGTGTATCGGCGACGGACTGGGTTGAGGATGGTTGGAACCCGGATGAAACCGTCGAGCTGGCACGCCGCCTGCGGGTGCTGGGCGTCGACCTGATCGACGTGTCCTCCGGTGGTACCTCGGTGAATGCCGAAATCCCTACAGGCCCTGGCTACCAGACTCGCTTTGCAGAGCGTGTGCGCAAAGAGGCAGAGATCGCCACTGGCACCGTAGGCATGATTACCGAACCGGCACAGGCCGAGCACATTCTGCGCACCGGGCAGGCCGACGTGATCTTCCTGGCCCGGGAGCTGCTGCGCGATCCTTACTGGCCGTTGCATGCCGATGATGACTTGGGTGGCAACAAAGCCACTTGGCCGGCGCAGTACCAAAGGGCGACCAGCCGGGCCAACCCTATTCACGAGTCGGATTTGCGAGATTAGGGGGCTCGCCGGCAGCTATGCGCGGTGGCTGAGATCGAGCGCCGCCCGCGCGGCGCATCGCGGATAAATCCGCTCCTACAGTTATTGCAACGTGGCCATGCCTGCCAGGCCATCAGCCTGGTTTGCGAAGCTCAAGACATGCGCCAAGGCTGGCGACCATGGTCTGCCAGGTTCGGCACGTTGCAACAACTGTAGGAGCGTATTTATCCGCGATGCGCCGCGCAGGCGGCGCTCGATCTCGCAGGCGCTAAAGAACTACAGGCATACGCCACCCGCCTCACCTCAATGCTTGATCATCACATGCCGCACGCAGGTGTAGTCCTCAAGCCCGTACATCGACATATCCTTCCCATACCCCGAATGCTTCTGCCCACCATGGGGCATCTCGCTGACCAGCATGAAGTGGGTGTTGACCCAGGTGCAGCCATACTGCAACCGCGCCGCCAGGCGGTGGGCGCGGCCGTTGTCGCGGGTCCACACCGATGACGCCAGGCCGTACTCGGAATCGTTGGCCCATTCCAGCGCCTGCTCTTCGCTATTGAAGCGGGTCACCGACACCACCGGGCCGAACACTTCGTTACGCACGATCTCGTCATCCTGCAAGGCGTCGGCCAGCACGGTCGGCTCGAAGAAGAAGCCATCCCCCGCAATTACCTTGCCGCCCGTCACCAGGCGGATATGGGGCTGGGCGATGGCGCGCTGGACCAGGCCGGCCACCTTGTCGCGGTGCTGGGCGCTGATCAATGGGCCCAGTTCGGTGTCCTCGGCATCCTGCAGGCCGGCCTTGAGGCTGGAAACGGCCTTGCCCAGGCGCTCGACGAAGCGTTCATAGATGCCTGCCTGCACATACAGGCGACAGGCGGCGGTGCAGTCCTGGCCAGCGTTGTAGAAGCCGAACGTGCGGATGCCGTCGATGGCCGCGTCGATATCGGCGTCGTCGAACACCAGCACCGGCGCCTTGCCGCCCAGTTCCATGTGCATGCGCTTCACGCTGCTGGCGGTGGCGCCAATGATATGTGCCCCCGTCGCAATGGAGCCGGTCAGCGACACCATGCGCACCTTAGGGTGGGTGACCAGTGGGTTGCCGACCGTTTGCCCGCGGCCGAACAAAATGTTGAGCACGCCGGGCGGTAGCAAGTCTTTAGCCAGCTCGCCCAGGCGCAGGGCGGTCAGCGGGGTCAGTTCGGAGGGTTTGATGACCACGGTGTTGCCGGCCGCCAGGGCGGGGGCGATCTTCCATGCCAGCATCATCAACGGGTAGTTCCACGGCGCGATCGAAGCAACCACGCCCAGCGGGTCGCGGCGGATCATCGAGGTATGGCCCGGCAGGTATTCGCCCGCCGCCGAGCCGCCGAGGCAGCGGGCGGCGCCGGCAAAGTAGCGGAACACGTCGGCGATGGCCGGGATTTCGTCATTCAAGGCAGCTGCAAACGGCTTGCCGCAGTTCTGCGATTCCAGGCGGGCCAGTTCATCGCCATGGGCTTCAATGGTGTCGGCCAGGGCCAACAGCGCCAGCGAGCGTTCCTTGGGGCTGGTCTGTGACCAGCTGTCGAAGGCCAGGTCGGCAGCGCGCACGGCCGTATCGACCTGGGCTTCGGTGGCTTCGTTGATCTGCGCCAGGGCGCTGCCCTCGGCGGGGTTGAGCACGGTCCAGGCCGGGCCTTCGCCTGCGACCAGCTTACCGTTGACCAGCATTTTGCTTTGCATGGGGGGCTCCTTGTGGGTCATTTGCCACTGCCCGCAACGCTTTCGGCGCCACGGGTCAGGTAATAGGCGCCGAGAATCGGCAGCATGGTCACCAGCATCACCAGCATGGCGACCACGTTGGTCACCGGCACATCGCGCGGGCGGCTGAGCTGGTTGAGCAGCCAGATCGGCAGGGTGCGCTCGTGGCCAGCGGTGAAGGTGGTGACGATGATTTCATCGAACGACAGGGCGAAGGCCAGCATGCCGCCGGCCAGCAGTGCCGAGCCGAGGTTGGGCAGGATGATGTAGCGGAAGGTCTGCCAGCCGTCGGCGCCGAGGTCCATGGACGCCTCGATCAGGCTCTGCGAGGTGCGCCGCAGGCGGGCGATGACGTTGTTGTAGACGATCACCACGCAGAACGTGGCGTGACCGACCACGATGGTGAACACGCCGGGTTCTATACCGAGGCTTTTGAACGCCGAGAGCAGGGCTATGCCGGTGATGATGCCGGGCAGGGCGATCGGCAGGATCAGCACCAGCGAGATGCTCTCCTTGCCGAAGAAGTTGCGCCGGTACAGCGCCGCCGAGGCCAGGGTGCCGAGCACCAGCGCGATCAGCGTGGCCAGGCACGCCACCTGCAGCGACAGCTTGATCGCTTCGAGCACGTCGGGGCGGGCGAAGGCCACGGTGAACCAGTTGAGGGTGAAGCCCTTGGGCGGGAAGCTGAACGCCGCGTCTTCGGTATTGAAGGCGTACAGGACGATGATCAGGATCGGGAAGTGCAGAAACACCAACCCGCCCCAGGCCGCCAGGCGCAGGCCGACAGACGCTTTTTCAGAGTGCATCGAAGGCCCCCAGGCGCTTGACGATGGCCAGATACACCGCGATCAGCACGATCGGCACCAGCGTGAAGGCTGCCGCCATTGGCATGTTGCCTATCGCCCCTTGTTGGGCATAGACCATGCTGCCGATGAAGTAACCCGGCGGGCCGACCAGTTGCGGCACGATGAAGTCGCCCAAGGTCAGCGAGAAGGTGAAGATCGAGCCGGCGGCAATGCCGGGGATCGACAGCGGCAGGATCACCTGCAGGAACGTTTGCCCCGGCCTGGCACCCAGGTCTGCCGAAGCCTGCAGCAATGACGGTGGCAGGCGCTCGAGCGAGGCCTGGATCGGCAGGATCATGAACGGTAGCCAGATGTACACGAACACCATGAAGCGCCCCAGGTGCGAGGTCGACAACGTGCTGCCGCCCACCCCGGGCACGGTCAGCACGGCCTGCAGCAGGGCGTCCAGGTGCAACTGCTGGACGAACCACTGGGCCACACCGCCCTTGGCCAGCAAGAGGGTCCAGGCGTAGGTCTTGACGATGTAGCTGGCCCACATCGGCATCATTACCGCGATGTAGAAAAATGCCTTGGTCTTGCCGCTGGTGTAGCGCGCCATGTAGTAGGCAATCGGGAAGGCCAGTACCGCACTGGCCAGCGATACCGCGACGGCCATGGTCAGGGTGCGCAGGATGATGTCGAAGTTGGACGGGTTGAACAGCGCCGCGAAGTTGCCCAGGGTCAGCGCCGGGGTGACCGCCATGGTGAAGTCGTCGAAGGTGTAGAAGCCCTGCCACAGCAGGCTGAGCAACGAGCCCAGGTAGATAGCGCCGAACCAGGTCAGCGGGGGGATCAGCAACAGCGCCAGGTAGAGGTTGGGGCGCCGGTACAGCAGATCGGACAGGCGACGCATCTCAGCGGCCCTCGGCCAGGACGGTTTCCTGCAGGGCAGTCATCGCCTCGCGTGGCCAGCGTACCTGCACCTGCTGACCGGCCTGCCAGGGCTGCGCGTGTGCCTGCCAGCGGTCGTTGGCGTGGCTGACGGCAAGCAGCTGGCCGCTTTCCAGTTGCACCTCGTAGCGGGTGGCGCTGCCTTGGTATTGGACGTCGTGCAGCAGGCCGCCGAGCTGAATGTCTTGCGCCTGGCCTGGCTGATCTACCAGGCGGATATGCTCCGGGCGAATGGAAAACGGAGCGCGGCTGCCGCTGAGTTGTTCGGCGAGGTCGCCGCGGATGACGTTGGAGGTACCGACGAACTCGGCGACGAAGGTGGTTGCTGGCTTCATGTAGAGGTTGCGTGGCGTGTCGACCTGTTCGATGCGGCCACGATTGAAGACCGCCACCCGGTCCGACATCGACAGCGCTTCGGTCTGGTCGTGGGTGACGAAGATGAAGGTGATGCCCAGCTGGCGCTGCAGCTTCTTCAATTCGCCCTGCATCTGTTCGCGCAGCTTGAGGTCGAGTGCGCCCAGCGGCTCGTCGAGCAGCAGCACCCGTGGCCGGTTGACCAGCGCGCGGGCCAGGGCTACGCGCTGGCGCTGGCCGCCGGAAAGCTGTGCCGGTTTGCGCTCGCCGTAGCCGGCCAGGGCGACCATGGCCAGCGCTTCTTCGGCGCGTGCCTGGCGTTCGGCCTTGGCCACGCCCTTGACCTTGAGGCCGTAGGCGATGTTGTCGCGCACGTTCATGTGCGGGAATAGCGCGTAGTCCTGGAATACCGTGTTGACGTCGCGCTGGTAGGGCGGTACGCCAGCGGCCTCGACACCATGGATGCGGATCGAACCGCTATTGGGTTGCTCGAAGCCGGCGATCAGGCGCAGGCAGGTGGTCTTGCCCGAGCCGGAAGGGCCGAGCATGGAGAAGAATTCGCCGTCCTCGATGTCGATGCTGACCTGGTCAACGGCCTTGACCTCGCCGAAGGTGCGGGAAACCTGGGTGAACTGGACGGCTAGGGGCATGGGTAACTCCAAGGTAAAGCTCGGGGGCGCCTTGCGACCCTTTCGCGACACAAGGCCACTCCTACAGGGGATCGCGGTCTGTAGGAGCGGCCTTGTGTCGCGAAAGGGCTGCGCAGCAGCCCCAAATCAAGCGGCATACCTGTAGCAAGCCTGTGCTAGCGCCCGCCCATGATCGCTATGTAATCCTGGGTCCAGCGGCTGTACGGCACGAACTTGCCGCCCTGGGCCTGCGGGGTTTTCCAGAAGGCGATCTTGTCGAAGTTGTCGAAGCCGTTGGTCTTGCACCCTTCAGCCCCCAGCAACTCACTGCCGGTGCAAGCTGCCGGCACTGCGGGCAACGAGCCGAACCAGGCCGCCACATCGCCTTGCACCTTGGGTTGCAGCGACCAGTCCATCCATTTGTAGGCGCAATTGGGGTGCTTGGCCTCGCTGTGCAGCATGGTGGTGTCGGCCCAGCCGGTGGCGCCTTCCTTCGGAATGGTCGAGGCCACCGGCTGGTTCTCGGCCTTCAGGCCATTGACCATGTAGCCCCATGAGCTGGAGGCAACCACGCCTTCGTTCTTCACGTCGCTCATCTGTACCGTGGCGTCATGCCAGTAACGGTGGATCAGCGGTTGCTGCTGGCGCAGTAATTCGAGCACGGCCTTGTACTGGGCTTCATTGAGCTCGTACGGGTCCTTGATGCCCAGCTCGGGCTTGGCGGATTTCAGGTACAGCGCGGCATCGGCGATGTAGATCGGCCCGTCGTAAGCCTGTACGCGGCCCTTGTTCGGCTTGCCATCGGGCAGGTCCTGCGGCTCGAACACCACGTTCCAGCTGGTGGGGGCCTGCTTGAAGGTATTGGTGTTGTACAGCAGCACGTTCGGGCCCCATTGGTAGGGCGTGCCATACACCTGTTTGTCGACCACGTACCAGCCACCGTTCTGCAGGCGTGGGTCGATGTTCTTCCAGTTGGGGATCAGCGCTGTGTTGATGGGCTGTACGCGCTTGCCGACGATCAGGCGCAGCGAGGCGTCGCCGGAAGCGGTGACCAGGTCGTAGCCGCCCTTGGTCATCAGGCTGACCATTTCATCGGAAGTGGCCGCAGTCTTGACGCTGACCTTGCAGCCGGTTTCCTTCTCGAAACCGCTGACCCAGTCATAGGCCTTGTCGCTTTCACCGCGCTCGATGTAGCCGGGCCAGGCGACGATATCCAGCCGGCCTTCGCCGGCGCCAACGGCCTTGGGCATCTCGGCGGCCTGCAGGCTGGCGCTGGCCAGCAGTGCGCCGGTCATGGCGCCGAGCAATGCGGTCTTGTGCACTGACATGGTGTTCCCTCTTCTTGGAGATTTTGGTCGGGGCAGTCATCAAGAAAGCAGTGAAGCGATTGTGATAAGCGTAGTGCGCCTGTGCAGGTTGTTGGCGATGACGAGTCTAGTTGGCTTTTTGCCTGCTAATGCAACATCCGGAAGCAAATCCCCGAGTGGCCGCTTACGCGGCAGGCCTTACTCTGCTCGTTCCTTTCCGTATCGTGGAGACGTGCACATGAACACCCGTGGCCTGCTCGATCAATTGCTCAAATCTGGCCAGGAGCTGCTCAACAAGCAGCCTGGCGCAGGCAAGCCGTCAGCCGGCGCCGGTGGCTTGGGCGGCCTGCTCTCCGGGGCCGGCACAGGTGCCTTGGGGGCGGGTGCGCTGGGCCTGCTGCTGGGCAGCAAGAAGGCCCGCAAGTATGGTGGCAAGGCGCTCACCTACGGTGGCCTGGCCGCTCTTGGCGTGCTGGCTTACAAGGCCTATGGCAACTGGCAGGCGCGCCAGGGCACAGGGCAGGGCAGCGAGCCGCAGACGCTCGATCGCCTCCCGCCGGCCCAGGCCGAACAGCACAGCCAGGCGGTGCTGCGCGCGCTGGTGGCGGCGGCCAAGTCCGATGGCCATATCGACGAGCGCGAGCGGGCCCTGATCGAAGGCGAATTCACCCGCCTGGACAACGACCGCGACCTGCAGCACTGGCTGCACGATGAACTGAACAAGCCGCTTGACCCGGCCGAAGTCGCTCGCGCCGCGCAAACCCCTGAGATGGCTGCAGAGATGTATCTGGCCAGCGTGATGATGGTCGATCAGGAAAACTTCATGGAGCGCGCCTACCTCGACGAACTGGCCCGCCAGTTGCGCCTCGACCCGGCCCTGCGCCAGGAACTGGAGAGCCAGGTACGGCTTGCCGCAGGTCAATGAACTGGAAAATGGCCTGTCCGCCAGGGATAGAGGCCTGAATACCTCGCATTTCAGCCGCAAAAGCGTAGGAAGCCTGGGCTATACTTCGGCGATTTTTCCCGCTCGTTGTGAATTCCTGAGGGCTGAATGTGAAGAACTGGACCTTGCGCCAACGGATCCTGGCAAGTTTCGCCGTGATCATCGCCATCATGCTGCTGATGATCGTAGCCGCTTACTCGCGGTTGGTGACGATCGAAAGCGCCGAGGAAGCGGTGGGTACAGACAGCATTCCAGGTGTCTACTACAGCTCGATGATCCGCAGCGCCTGGGTCGACAGCTATGTCACCAGCCAGCAACTGGTGGGCCTGTCCAACCACCGCGAGATCACCCCGGCCGACATGGAGCTGTTCAAGAGCTTCGATGACCGCCTCAAGCAGTACATGGCCAGCTACCAGGGCACCATCCAGGACAGCGAAGACCAGAAGCGCTTCGACACCTTCGTCAAGCTTGAGGAAAACTACCTCAAGCTCGTCGGCCAGGTGCTTGATGCCTACCGGCAGCACAATTACACCGAAGCCGAGCGGCTGATCAGCGAGGCGCTTACCCCGGCCTGGGTGGAAGGGCGCAAGCACCTCAACACGGTGATCGAGCACAACCGCGAGTCGGCAGACGCTGCCACCCATGAAATTGTCAGTGCCGTGAGCACGGCCAAGGGCAGCATGATGGTCTCGCTGCTGCTGGCGATCGTGGCCGCCGGCATCTGTGGCTTGCTGTTGATGCGCGCCATCACAGCCCCTGTGCAGCGCGTGGTGCATGCCCTCGACAAACTGCGCTCGGGCGACCTGAGCATGCGCCTGAGCCTGGACCGCAAGGATGAGTTCGGCGCCATCGAGAGCGGCTTCAACGAAATGGCCGAAGCCCTGGCCAACCTGGTGGCCCAGGCGCAGCGCTCGTCGGTACAGGTAACCACCTCGGTCACCGAGATTGCCGCCACCTCCAAGCAACAGCAGGCCACCGCTACCGAGACGGCTGCCACCACCACCGAGATCGGCGCCACCTCGCGTGAAATCGCCGCTACCTCGCGCGACCTGGTGCGCACCATGACCGAGGTCACCAGCGCTGCCGACCAGGCGTCGAGCCTGGCGGGCTCCGGCCAGCAGGGCCTGGCGCGCATGGAAGAGACCATGCACCAGGTGATGGGCGCCGCCGACCTGGTCAACGCCAAGCTGGGTATCCTCAACGAGAAGGCCAGCAACATCACGCAGATGGTGGTGACCATCGTCAAGGTGGCCGACCAGACCAACCTGCTTTCGCTCAATGCCGCCATCGAGGCGGAAAAGGCCGGTGAATATGGCCGCGGTTTTGCCGTGGTCGCCACCGAGGTGCGGCGCCTGGCCGACCAGACGGCCGTGGCCACCTACGACATCGAGCAGATGGTGCGGGAAATCCAGTCGGCGGTGTCGGCCGGGGTGATGGGCATGGACAAGTTCTCCGAAGAAGTGCGCCGCGGCATGTTCGAAGTGCAGCAGGTGGGCGAGCAACTGAGCCAGATCATTCACCAGGTCCAGGCCCTGGCTCCGCGTGTGCTGATGGTCAATGAGGGCATGCAGGCCCAGGCCACCGGTGCCGAGCAGATCAACCAGGCCCTGGCCCAGCTCAGCGATGCCAGCACCCAGACGGTGGAATCGCTGCGCCAGGCCAGCTTCGCCATCGATGAGCTGAGCCAGGTGGCCGCCGGCCTGCGCGGTGGTGTATCGCGCTTCAAAGTCTGATCACCATGACCAACCTGCACTCTTACCCGGCAGCGGCGGCCAGCGCCAAGGGCACGCTGTACTTGCAGTTTCGCCTCAACCAGCAGCGTTTTGCCCTGGACGTGCGCGAAGTGATCGAGGTGCTGCCGCGCCGCCCGCTCAAGCCGATTGCCCAGGCGCCGGCTTGGGTGGCCGGCATCCTGCCCCATCGCGGCGTGCTGGTGCCAGTGGTTGACCTGAGTGCGCTGAGCTTCGCGCGGCCGGCCGCCGAGCGCGCCAGCACGCGCCTGGTGCTGGTGCATTACCGTCACGACCAGGTGCTGGGCCTGATCCTCGAACAAGCCACCGAAACCCTGCGCTGCATGCCGGATGAGTTCCAGCCTTATGGCCTGGATAACGGCGAAGCGCGTTACCTGGGCCCGGTTCGCCAGGACGCTCAGGGCTTGTTGCAACGGATCGTGGTGGATGACCTGCTGACCGATAGCGTGCGCGAGCGGTTGTTTCCGCTGGCGCAAGGGCAGGAGGCGCCATGAGCGAGCAACGTTTTTTCCGCTTCTTGCAAACGCGTATCGGTCTGGATGTCGAGTCTGTTGGCGTGCCGATGGTCGAGCGGGCACTGCGCCAGCGCTGCGTCGCACTGAATGCCACCGATCTGAATGATTACTGGGTCCGTCTGCAGCAATCGGCGGACGAGCAACTGGCCCTGATCGAGGCCGTGATCGTCCCGGAGACCTGGTTCTTTCGCTACCCGGAATCGTTCACCGCACTGGTCGGCCTGGCCCAGAAGCGCCTGGCCGAGCTGGCCGGTGAGCGGCCGTTGCGTCTGCTCAGCCTGCCGTGCTCCACCGGCGAGGAGCCGTACTCGCTCGCCATGGCCTTGCTCGACGCGGGCATGAGCCCACTCGATTTTCGCATCGACGGGGTCGATATCAGTCCAAGCTCGGTCGCCAGGGGCATACAGGGCTTGTATGGGCGCAACTCGTTCCGCGGCAGCGAACTGTCGTTTCGCGAGCGCCATTTCCGTGAGCGCGATGACGGGCACCAGTTGGATGAGCGGGTACGCCGGCAGGTGAGCCTGGAAGTGGGCAATGTGCTCGACCCGGCGCTCGCCAGCCGCAACGGCCAGTACGACTTCGTGTTCTGTCGCAACCTGCTGATCTACTTCGATGTACCGACCCAGCAGCGTGTGTTCGAAGTGCTCAAGCGCCTTGCACAGCCGCAGGGCGTGCTGTTCATCGGCCCGGCCGAGGGAAGTTTGCTGGCGCGGTTGGGGATGCGGCCATTGGGGATTGCCCAGTCGTTCGCTTATGTGCGCCAACCGGTGGATGTCCCCGCCATGCCGGCCCTGCCACCAAGCCGCGTGGCCCTGCCCGTTGCCCCAAGCCGCCCAAGGCCCGTGCCTGCGCCGCCCGCACGGCCGCTGCGGGCGATTGCGCCTGCCCCTTCGGCAGCGCCACCGCGCGAGAGCGAAAGCGAATTGCTGGCCAGCATCGCGCGCCAGGCCAATGCCGGCGACAGCGCCCAGGCCCGCGCCAGTTGCCAGCGCTATCTGCGCCAGTTCGCACCGAAGGCCCAAGTCTACTACTGGCTAGGGCTGCTGAGTGATACCGAAGGCGATGCACAACAGGCGCTGACCCATTACCGCAAGGCGCTGTACCTGGAACCTCAGCACCCTGAGGCATTGCTGCACCTGGCCACGCTGCTGGCGGCCCAAGGCGATGAAGTTGGTGCCCGCCGCCTGCAGGCACGTGCGGCACGGGTTGGCCGGGAGTCTGAACGATGAAAGCCGAACACGGGATCGAGCTGCTGGCCCAGGACGATGAGCGCATCGACGATTGCTGGAACCGCATTGGCGTACACGGCAACAAGCAATGCCCGCTGCTGGAGCGGCATATCCATTGCCGCAACTGCGAAGTCTACGCGGCGGCGGCCACGCGCCTGCTCGACCGCTATGCGCTGATCGAAGCGGACCTGGTGCATGCGCACGCCCCTGCCGAAACCCGCGCCGGGCGTTCGCAACTGCTGTTCCGCCTGGGCGAAGAATGGCTGGCCTTGGCCACTGCCTGCCTGGTCGAGATCGCCCATCTGCAGCCGGTGCATTCATTGCCGCATCAGCGCTCGCGCGTGCTGCAAGGGGTGGCCAACGTGCGCGGTGCGCTGGTGCCGTGCCTGTCACTGAGCGACCTGCTGGGTGTGGAGCGATTGTCCGAGCCGGCGCGTGGCGGCCGGGCGATGCCGCGCATGCTGATCCTGGCAGCGTCGGGCGGACCGGTGGTGATGGCCGTGGACGAGATCGATGGCATTCACCGCCTCGACGCCACACTGCTGGACGCCAGCGAAGATGCCGCGCCGTTCACCGCTGCGGTAATGCAATGGCGCGGGCGCAGCGTGCGTGTGCTGGACGATCAACAATTACTGTCTGCCGTGCAGCGGAGCCTGTCATGACCCCAGAGCAAATGCGCGACGCATCGCTGCTCGAACTGTTCAGCCTGGAGGCCGAGGCGCAGACCCAGGTGCTCAGTACCGGGCTGATGGCACTGGAACGCAACCCGACCCAGGCCGACCAGCTGGAAGCCTGCATGCGTGCGGCGCACTCATTGAAAGGCGCGGCGCGCATCGTCGGTATCGATGCCGGGGTCAGCGTCGCCCACGTCATGGAAGATTGCCTGGTGGCGGGCCAGGAAGGCCGGCTGCTGTTGCGCGCCGAACACATCGACGCGCTGCTGCGTGGCACCGACTTGCTGATGCACATCGCCACCCCTGGCGACCCGCATGGCGAGGCGCTGGTGCCGGCGTTCCTGCGGCAGATGGCCAGCTTGCTCGACCCCGGTGCCGCGCCCCTGCCCGCAGCGGTTGCACTTGAGCCACCGTCGCCCGTGGTCCCGCCGGCCCAGACGGAGCCCGTGGTGCCGGCCTTGGAAACAGACGTCGAGCCAGCTGCGCCGCGCAAGGCTGGCAAGCGCGCGGGTGAGGGGGGTGAGCGGGTGTTGCGGGTGACGGCCGACCGCCTGAACAGCCTGCTCGACCTGTCGAGCAAGTCGTTGGTCGAGACCCAGCGCCTCAAGCCCTACCTGGCCACCTTGCAGCGCCTCAAGCGCATGCATGGCCAAGGCATGCGGGCCCTCGACGGCCTGAAAACGCAACTCGAAGACAGCGGCCAGAGCATTGAGGTGCTCGACGCCCTGGCCCAGACCCAGCGACTGCTGGCGGAAACCCAGCAGATTCTGCAGCAGCAGGCCGCCGACCTCGACGAGTTCGGTTGGCAGGCCAGCCAGCGTGCGCAGTTGCTGTACGACACGGCATTGGCCTGCCGCATGCGCCCGTTTGCCGACGTGCTCACCGGCCAGAGCCGCATGGTCCGCGACCTGGGGCGTTCGCTCGGCAAGCAGGTGCAACTGCAGATCGAAGGCGAAAAGACCCAGGTCGATCGCGACGTGCTGGAAAAGCTCGAAGCGCCGTTGACCCACTTGCTGCGCAATGCCGTCGACCATGGCGTCGAGCTGCCCGAGCGGCGCCTGCTGGCGGGCAAACCAGCGGAAGGCACGATCCGCTTGCGCGCCTCGCACCAGGCCGGCCTGCTGATGCTCGAACTGAGCGATGATGGCGCAGGCATCGACCTTGAGCGCCTGAAACGCAACATCGTCGAGCGCGGCCTGTCGCCCGCCGATACCGTGGCGCAAATGAGTGAGGCCGAGCTGCTGACCTTCCTGTTCCTGCCGGGCTTCAGCCTGCGTGACAAGGTCACCGAGGTGTCTGGCCGTGGTGTTGGCCTGGATGCAGTGCAGCACATGGTCCGCGACCTGCGCGGATCTATCGAACTGACCCAGGTGCCTGGCCAGGGCTGCCGTTTCCAGCTTGAGGTGCCGCTGACCCTGTCGGTGGTGCGCAGCCTGGTGGTGGAGGTGGGGGATGAGGCGTATGCGTTCCCGCTGGCGCATATCGAGCGCACCCTCGAGGTGGCGGCCGACGAGATCGTGCAGATCGAGGGGCGCCAGCATTTCTGGCACGAAGGCCGACATATTGGCCTGGTGGCTGCCAGCCAGTTGCTCAACCGGCCGGCAGGGCAGGGTGAGGCAAACAGCCTGCGGGTGGTGGTGATCCGTGAGCGTGAGCAGCTGTACGGGGTGGCCGTGGAGCGCCTGATCGGCGAGCGGGTGCTGGTGGTGATGCCGCTCGACCCGCGCCTGGGCAAGGTCCAGGACATCTCTGCAGGGGCGTTGCTGGACGATGGCTCGGTGGTGCTGATCATCGATGTCGAAGACTTGCTGCGTTCGGTGGAAAAACTGCTCAGCACTGGCCGCCTGGAACGCATCGAGCGCGGTGCGCAAGGCGCGCGAGGCGTGAGCCGCAAGCGCATCCTGGTGGTCGACGACTCGCTCACCGTGCGCGAACTGCAGCGCAAGCTGCTCAGTAACCGTGGCTACGACGTCGCAGTGGCGGTGGACGGTATGGACGGCTGGAACGCCCTGCGCAGTGAGGACTTCGACCTGTTGATCACCGATATCGACATGCCGCGCATGGATGGCATCGAGCTGGTCACCCTGGTGCGCCGCGACCAGCGGTTGCAGTCGTTGCCGGTGATGGTGGTGTCGTACAAGGACCGCGAAGAAGATCGCCGACGTGGCCTGGACGCTGGCGCCGACTACTATTTGGCAAAGGCCAGCTTCCATGACGATGCGTTGCTGGATGCCGTGGTGGAATTGATCGGAGGTGCTCAGGGATGAAGGTCGCCATCGTCAACGATATGCCCATGGCGGTAGAGGCGTTGCGCCGGGCCCTGGCCTTCGAGCCGGCGCACCAGGTGATCTGGGTGGCCGGCAATGGGGCCGAAGCCGTGCGCAAGTGCGCCGAGGATACCCCCGACCTGATTCTCATGGACCTGATCATGCCGGTGATGGACGGCGTCGAGGCGACCCGGCGGATCATGGCCGAAACGCCCTGCGCCATCGTTATCGTCACCGTCGACCGCAAGCAGAACGTGCACCGGGTGTTCGAGGCCATGGGCCATGGGGCCCTGGACGTGGTCGACACCCCCGCGGTGGGCGCGGGTGATGCACGTGCGGCAGCGGCGCCGCTGCTGCGCAAGATCCTCAATATCGGCTGGCTGATCGGCCAGCAGCGGCCCGGCGCGAGCAAGACGGTCGCCGCCCCCCTGCGCGAGGCGTCCCAGCGCAGCGGCCTGGTGGCCATCGGCTCGTCCGCAGGCGGCCCAGCCGCGCTCGAAGTGCTGCTAAAAGGCCTGCCGCGCGGTTTTCCAGCCTCGATCGTGCTGGTCCAGCATGTCGACCAGGTGTTTGCCGCCGGCATGGCCGAGTGGCTCGCCAGCGCCTGCGGCTTGCCGGTGCGCCTGGCCCGCGAGGGCGAGCCGCCACAACCCGGGCAAGTGCTGCTGGCCGGCACCAATCACCATATCCGCCTGCTACAGGGTGGCCAGTTGGCCTACACTGCCGAACCGGTCAACGAGATCTACCGGCCTTCGATCGACGTGTTCTTCGAGAGCGTGGCGCGCCACTGGAACGGCGACGCGGTGGGCGTGCTGCTTACCGGCATGGGCCGTGATGGTGCCCAAGGCCTGAAGCTGATGCGCCAGCAGGGCTTTCTGACGATTGCCCAGGACCAGGCCAGCAGTGCGGTCTACGGCATGCCAAAGGCCGCTGCGGCTATCGATGCTGCGGTGGAAATCCGCCCGCTTGAGCGAATCGCCGGGCGCTTGATGGAAATCTTCGCAAAATGACCACATGTATTGAGTCACGTCGCCTGAGCGGCAGTGATCAGGTGAAAACGGATGACTGATCTACCGATCGAAGGTTTCGCGACCCCCAATGAAAATTCGGCGATGGTCCTTCTGGTGGACGATCAGGCGATGATCGGCGAAGCAGTGCGTCGTGGCCTGGCCCACGAAGAGAACATCGACTTCCACTTCTGTGCCGACCCGCACCAGGCGGTGGCCCAGGCGATGCGCATCAAGCCCACGGTCATCCTCCAGGACCTGATCATGCCCGGCCTTGACGGCCTGACCCTGGTGCGCGAGTACCGCAACAACCCAGCCACCCAGGACATCCCGATCATCGTCCTGTCGACCAAGGAAGACCCGCTGGTCAAGAGTGCGGCCTTCGCCGCCGGGGCCAACGATTACCTGGTCAAGCTGCCAGACACCATCGAGCTGGTGGCGCGCATCCGCTACCACTCGCGTTCCTACCTGACCCTGCTGCAGCGCGACGAGGCCTACCGCGCCCTGCGCGTAAGCCAGCAGCAGCTGCTCGACACCAACCTGATGCTGCAGCGCCTGATGAATTCCGACGGCCTCACCGGCTTGTCCAACCGCCGCCACTTCGACGAGTACCTGGAGCTGGAGTGGCGCCGGGCCATGCGTGAGCAGCAGCAATTGTCGCTGCTGATGATCGATGTCGATTACTTCAAGGTCTTCAACGACAGCTTCGGCCACCTGGCCGGCGACGAGGCCTTGCGCCAGGTGGCCGAAGCCATTCGTGGCTCCTGCTCGCGGCCGTCCGACCTGCCGGCGCGCTACGGCGGTGAGGAGTTCGCCCTGGTGTTGCCCAACACCTCGCCCGGTGGCGCGCGTCTGGTCGCAGAAAAGCTGCGCCAGACCGTTATCGGCCTGAACATTGCGCACAGCGCGCCGACCGCAGATTCGCACCTGACCGTGAGCATCGGCCTGGCGACCCAGACGCCAGCCATCGGTAGCCACTGCCGGCAGCTGATTTCGGCGGCAGACAAGGGGCTGTATCTGGCCAAGAACAACGGGCGCAACCAGGTCGGCATCGCCTGAGGCTGGTGCGGCTGCCCAACGGGCTGCCGCAGTTGCCTGGATCGGTTATACTCGCGGGCTTTTCACCGAATTCGCACGAGTAGCCAGCCATGGAAATCCAACCGATCCTGAACACCATCAAGGACCTCACCGAGCGTTCCCTGTCCATTCGGGGGTATCTTTGACTACGATCACAAGCATGACCGCCTGATCGAAGTCAACCGCGAGCTGGAAGACGCAGCCGTCTGGAACAAGCCCGAGTACGCCCAGGCCCTGGGCCGCGAGCGCGCCATGCTGGCGCAGGTGGTCGAGACCCTGGACAAGATGTCCAACGGCCTGGCCGACTGCAAGGACCTGCTCGACATGGCCGTCGAGGAAGGTGACGAAGGCGCTGTCAGCGATGTCGAGACCGAGCTGCAGGCCCTGGAAGAATCCCTGGCCCAGCTTGAGTTCCGTCGCATGTTCAGCGGCGAGATGGACATGAACAACGCCTACCTGGACATCCAGGCCGGCTCCGGTGGTACCGAAGCGCAGGACTGGGCCAACATCCTGCTGCGCATGTACCTGCGCTGGGCCGACAAGCGTGGTTTCGACGCTACCATCATCGAACTGTCCGAAGGTGAAGTCGCCGGCATCAAGGGTGCCACCGTGCACATCAAGGGCGAGTACGCCTTCGGCTGGCTGCGCACCGAGATCGGCGTGCACCGCCTGGTGCGCAAGAGCCCGTTCGACTCTGGCGCGCGTCGCCACACCTCGTTCTCGGCGGTGTTCGTCTCCCCCGAGATCGACGACAAGGTCGAGATCGAGATCAACCCGTCCGACCTGCGCATCGACACCTACCGCTCCTCCGGTGCCGGTGGTCAGCACGTCAACACCACCGACTCGGCGGTGCGTATCACCCACGTGCCGACCAACACCGTGGTGGCCTGCCAGAACGAACGCTCCCAGCACGCCAACAAGGACACCGCCATGAAAATGCTGCGGGCCAAGTTGTACGAGCTGGAAATGCAGAAGCGCAATGCCGCCTCGCAGGCACTGGAAGACAGCAAGTCGGACATCGGCTGGGGCCACCAGATCCGTTCCTACGTGCTGGATGACTCGCGCATCAAGGACCTGCGTACCGGCGTCGAGCGCAGTGACTGCCAGAAGGTTCTGGACGGCGACCTCGACCAGTACCTGGAAGCGAGCCTCAAGCAGGGGCTGTAAGCCGTACACCACTGCCGCGCTACCTGGCCAACCGCCGGTAGCGCGCCCTGCCCGACAAGGGCAACGAATACCTGATGGAAAGAATGACGACATGAGCGACCTCAAGACCGAATCGCAAGACCTGCAACAGGAAGAAAACGCCCTGATCGCCCTGCGCAAGGAAAAACTTGCCGCCGAGCGTGCCAAGGGCAATGCCTTCCCCAACGACTTCCGTCGCGACAGCTACTGCAACGACCTGCAGAAGCAGTACGCGGACAAGACCAAGGAAGAGCTGGAAGCAGCCGCGATCCCGGTCAAGGTTGCCGGCCGTATCATGCTCAACCGTGGCTCGTTCATGGTCATCCAGGACATGACTGGCCGTATCCAGGTCTACGTCAACCGCAAGACCCTGCCGGAAGAGACCCTGGCTGCGGTCAAGACCTGGGACCTGGGCGACATCATCAGCGCCGAAGGCACCCTGGCCCGTTCCGGCAAGGGTGACCTGTACGTCGAGATGACCAACGTGCGCCTGCTGACCAAGTCGCTGCGCCCGCTGCCAGACAAGCACCACGGCCTGACCGACACCGAGCAGCGCTACCGCCAGCGCTACGTCGACCTGATGGTCAACGAAGAAACCCGCCACACCTTCCGTGTGCGTTCGCAGGTGATCTCGCACATCCGCAAGTTCCTCATCGAGCGCGACTTCCTCGAAGTCGAGACGCCGATGCTGCAGACCATTCCAGGCGGTGCCGCGGCCAAACCGTTCGAAACCCACCACAACGCCCTGGACATGGCCATGTTCCTGCGCATCGCGCCTGAGCTGTACCTCAAGCGCCTGGTGGTCGGTGGCTTCGAAAAAGTGTTCGAGATCAACCGCAACTTCCGTAACGAAGGCGTTTCGACGCGTCACAACCCTGAATTCACCATGCTCGAGTTCTACCAGGCCTACGCCGACTACCGCGACAACATGGACCTCACCGAGGAACTGTTCCGCGAGCTGGCGCAGCTGGTGCTGGGCACCACCGACGTACCGTACGGCGACAAGGTGTTCCATTTCGGCGAGCCGTTCGTGCGCCTGTCGGTGTTCGACTCGATCCTCAAGTACAACCCGGAGCTGACCGCTGCCGACCTGCAGGACGTCGACCGTGCCCGCGAGATCGCCAAGAAGGCCGGTGCCAAGGTGCTGGGCCACGAAGGCCTGGGCAAGCTGCAGGTGATGATTTTCGAAGAGCTGGTCGAGCACAAGCTGGAGCAGCCGCACTTCATCACCGAGTACCCGTTCGAAGTCTCGCCGCTGGCCCGTCGCAACGACGACAACCCGTCCGTGACCGACCGTTTCGAGCTGTTCATCGGTGGCCGCGAGATCGCCAACGCCTACTCCGAGCTCAACGATGCCGAAGACCAGGCCGAGCGCTTCCTGGCCCAGGTGGCCGAGAAGGACGCCGGTGACGACGAAGCCATGCACTACGACGCCGACTTTGTTCGCGCCTTGGAATACGGCATGCCGCCGACCGCCGGTGAAGGCATCGGCATCGACCGCCTGGTGATGCTGCTGACCAACTCGCCGTCGATTCGCGACGTGATCCTGTTCCCGCACATGCGCCCACAGGCCTGAGTGAACTGAACAAGCCGCCTTTAGGGGCGGCTTTTTCTTGCCTGTACACTTGTATTGGCTGTACCGGCCTTTTCGCGGGCAAGCCCGCACCCACAGGTTTTTTGCACAGCTCCTGTGGGCTGTGGCGAACCCTGTGGGAGCGGGTTTACCCGCGAAGAGGCCGGCACTGACAAACCACTGTTTGTGAGGTACCCCCGTGACACCCGCAATGGCCCAACAAGGCGCCGCCGGCATCGCCACCGCCGTCGCTGAAAGCGTGCAATACCAGGGTCGCAAGACCGCCCGTCAAGGCAGCGAACAACGCCGCCAGCTGATCCTCGACGCCGCCATGCGCATCGTCGTGCGCGACGGCGTGCGTGGCGTGCGCCACCGTGCAGTGGCCGCCGAAGCCGGTGTGCCGCTGTCGGCCACCACCTACTACTTCAAGGACATCGAGGACCTGCTCACCGATACCTTCGCCCAGTACGTCGAGCGCAGTGCCGACTACATGGCCAAGCTCTGGGCCAACACCGAGGTGGTACTGCGCCAGCTGCTGGCCCAGGGCGATGGCAGCGTGCAGTCGCGGGCGCGGCTGGCCGACGAAATCGCGCGCATGACCGCCGACTATGTCCAGCGCCAGTTGCTCAACCGCCGCGATTTCATGATGGCCGAGCAGGCCTTCCGCCAGGAGGCCCTGCTGTGCCCGCGCTTGGCCGAGCTGGTGTGCGCGCACGAGCAGATTTTGCTGCATGGCGCACGCCAGCTGCTGCAGGTGGTAGGCTCGCAGCAACCGGAACAGGACGCCCAAATGTTGACGGCGATTATCGAGCAGATGGAATATCAGGGCCTGCTCAAGGATGCCGATGCGCAAGCCGATGGGCAGATGCTCGCTATGCTTACCCGTTACCTGCACCTGGTGTTGGCATCGGCCTGAGCTGAGACCGAACTTTCAAGGAGAACCTGATGAAAGCCTGGCGTGTGGTGTTGTTGACGTTGTCATTCCTGCTGCTGGGCGGTTGTCTGGTGACCTTTCATGAGCCGCTGCCGAGCAACCAGGCGGCGCCCAAGGCCTTGCTCGGCAAATGGAGCAGCAAGGACGCCTGGGGCGAACCGCTGAAGCTGACCATCAGCCGCAGCGGTGGCGATGCCTACAAGGCGGTGGCCACGGCCAAGGGCAAGGCGCCCGAGGAATACACGTTTACCGTCTCGCGGCATGGCAACCGCTGGTACCTGTCGGCTGGCGTGCCCAAGCGCCTGGGCGGCAACTTCCTGATCGGTGGATTCGACATCGTCGATGGCAAGGAACTGGTGGTCTACAACCTTGACGTCGAGCAGGTGCAGCAGGCAGTCGACAAGAAGGAATTGAGCGGGCGCAGCACTGAGGTGGCGGAAGAAAATGAACAGGGCGTGCTGATCGACAGCCCGTCGCCGCGCGTGCTGGCCTATCTGGATGATCCAGCCAACTCCGACCTGTTCGTTGAGGTGGCGCGGTTCCAGCGCTCCGGCAAATGACCGAGCTGGCCTCTTCGCGGCTGAAGCCGCTCCCACAGGTTCAGCGCCAGGCTTGAGGCGAGTGATAATCCTGTAGGAGCGGCTTTAGCCGCGAAGGGGCCGGCACAGGTATCTTGTTCTAGAAAGGAGTCCCCGGTGGACGAATACCAGCAAACCATCCGCGCCCTGTCTGACCGCATCGTCGCGGCGCAGACCCCGATCCGGGTCCTGGATGCGGTGAAATGGGACGACAACATTCGCCAGGGCTTCCTCAAGGCCAAGGGCAAGGAGCCACCCGCCGTTAACCGCGATTACTACCTGGCCCGCCCGCTGGCGTTCGACTCCAGCGCGGTGAAGGCCGAGTTCCAGGCCATCGAGCGTGACATCATTCGCCAACTCGGCCAGTTCAACCCGGTCGGGCAGATCATGAAGCGCATGTGCCGCGAGTACCGCATGGTCGTGCGCATGCTCGAAGCCCGCGGTACCGAAGACTTCGGGCTGATCTCCCAGGAACTCTACGGCGCGGCCTCCGATGCCTTCCATGCCGGTGATCCGACCCTGGCCGACCTGGGGCTGATGCTCTCGGACTACCTGAACAACATCGATGGGCGCGGTGACCTCAAGGACGAGCCGAAGAACCTCACTGCCAAAGAGGCCGTGGACATCCTCCAGCGCCGCCTGAACAAAGTGTTTGGCGAAGCCGAAGAAACCATCCGCGTATTCGAGTCGGACGGTATCGTCGCCGATGCTGCGGCCGGCGCCGACTATATCAAGGTGCGTGCCGATGCCATGTTCAACAACCGCGACGTACGTGCGCTGGAGGTGCATGAAGGCCTCGTGCACGTGGGCACCACGCTCAATGGCCTGAACCAGCCGATCTGCACCTTCCTGGCCAAGGGCCCGCCCTCGTCGACGGTGACCCAGGAAGGCCTGGCCATCCTCATGGAGGTAATCGCCTTTGCGTCCTACCCCAGCCGCTTGCGCAAGCTGACCAACCGCACCCGCGCCATCCACATGGTCGAGGAGGGGGCTGATTTCCTGCAGGTGTTCGACTTCTTCCGCGAACAAGGCTTCGAGATGACGCAGAGCTACAGCAACGCCAGCCGGGTGTTCCGCGGCTCGGTGCCCAATGGCCTGCCATTTACCAAGGACTTGTCCTACCTCAAGGGCTTCATCATGGTTTACAACTACATTCAGTTGGCCGTGAAGAAGGGCAAGCTTGAGCAGATTCCGCTGCTGTTCTGCGGCAAGACCACTCTGGAAGACATGCGCACCCTGCGCCAACTGGTCGAGGAGGGGCTGGTGGAGCCACCCAAGTACCTTCCGGAGCAGTTCCGTGACCTCAACGCACTGTCGGCCTGGATGTGCTTCTCCAACTTCCTCAACCACCTGAGCCTGGATCGCATTGAAGCCGACTACGCGAACATTCTCTGAAGGCTGCCGCCTGCTCGTCCTGGGCCTGCTCATGCTCGGGCTGGGCGGTTGCAGCAGCTTGCTGTTCTACCCGGAACCTGGCGAGCCGTTCACTCCGCAGCGGGCCAAGCTGGAGTACCGCGACATCACATTCACCACCGCCGATGGCCTGCGCCTGCATGGCTGGTGGCTGCCGGCCAAGGCTGGGGTGGAGGTGAAAGGGACGGTGCTGCACCTGCACGGCAATGGCGGCAACCTGCCAGGCCACCTGGGCGGCAGCTACTGGCTGCCGGAGCAGGGTTACCAGGTGCTGATGATCGATTACCGTGGCTATGGCCTGTCGGAGGGCTCGCCGAGCTTGCCCGAGGTCTACCAGGACATCGCTGCGGCGATGGCGTGGCTGGACCAGGCACCTGAGGTCAAGGGCAAGCCCCTGGTGCTACTCGGCCAGAGCCTCGGTGGGGCAATGGCGATCCATTACCTGGCGCAGCACCCAGATCAGCGCCAGCGCTTCAGTGCCTTGGTGTTCGACGGCGTGCCGGCCAGTTACCGAGGTGTCGGCCGCTATGCCCTGAGTACTTCGTGGATGACCTGGCCGCTGCAGGTGCCGCTGTCCTGGCTGGTGCCGGACGGCGACAGTGCGATCCGATCGATCGGGCAACTTAGCAGCCCGCCGAAGCTGTTTTTCCACAGCATCGACGACGCCCTGGTGCCGATGGACAACGGTATCCGCCTGTACCAGAACGCGCCGGCCCCGAGGGTGCTGCAACTGACCCGTGGCGGCCATGTGCAGACTTTCGCCGACCCGGTGTGGCGCCAGGTGATGCTGCGCTTTCTCGATGACCCCAGCCATTTCAACGGCCTGCGGCGGCTTGCCGAAGTGCCCAACTACCCTGACGAGAAGAACCAGCAATGAGTGAAGAACGCAACGCCATCCCGCTGATCCTGACCGGCGTCGGCAGCATCATCGTGACGGTGGGAGCCCTCTGGTACTACGGCTACCTGCATTTCGCCAAACCTGAGGATGCGCTGCTGCTGCAGGACTTCACCATGCTCAAGACCATCCCTGGCGAAGACTACAAGGTCTCGCTGGACCCGGCACCGCAGGTGGCCCAGTGCGTGGATGGCGTGCTGGTGCTGTTCGATACCGAACAGAAAGGCCTGACCGGCGTGCTGGTGGACAGCCGCAAGCGCGCGGTGCGTTGCATGGGCGAGGAGACCCCGAAGCAGGTGCAGTGAGGGTTGACGTGGGGTTTTTGGCGCCTGTGAGATCGAGCGCCGCCCGCGCGGCGCATCGCGGATGAATCCGCTCCTACATCTGTTGCAACGTGGCCATGCCTGTGAGGCCATGGTGGTCAGCCGGTTTGCACGGCTCAAGTCATGCGCCAAGGCAGGCAACCATGGCGTAACAGGTTCGGCACGTTGCAACAGATGTAGGAGCGGATTTATCCGCGATGCGCCGCGCGGGCGGCGCTCGATCTCACAGCCGCTACCCCTCTCAAGCCATGAGCCCAGGCGCCCAAAGAAAAGCCCCGCATTGATCGCGGGGCTTGTCACTTGCGCTAACCGGACTTACTGGCTGACTTGGCTCACCGAACGCGGTGCCACCGGCTGGTTGTCGTTGGAAATGGTCACCTCCACCCGGCGGTTCTGCGCACGGCCCGAGTTGCTGCCGTTGTCCGCAATCGGGTATTCCTTGCCATAACCCTGGGCAACGATGCGTGCCGGGTCTACGCCTGCGCGGACCAGCGCCATGCGCACGCTGGCGGCGCGGCGTTCGGACAGGCCCTGGTTGTAGTTGGCCGAACCGACGCTGTCGGTGTAGCCCTCGACGATCACCTTGCGCTCTGGGTTTTCCTGAAGGAACTGGGCCAGTTTGGTGATGTTCGGGTAGGCATTGCTCTTGAGATTGGCCTTGTTGAAGTCGAACAGCACGTCACCGAAGGTCACCAGGGTGCCGCGGTCGGTCTGCTTGGCGTTCAGGCTTTCCTGCAGCTTGGCGATCTGCGCGTCGCGGGCATCGAGCTTGGCCTGGGCACGCTGGGCCGAGGCATTCTTCAGCTCGTTTTCGGCGGTGCGCAGGGCGATGGTTTCTTTCGCCACCTCGATGCGCTGGTTGGTCAGGTAGGCCAGTTGGTCGACCTTCTTGCTGTCTTCACGGTCCATGAAGGCCTTGTCGGACTTGTTCAGCCAGTCCTGGGCATCCTTGGTCTCCAGCGCGGCAACCTTGCTCGACTGCGGGTCGCTCTGCAGTGCCGAGAAGTTGGTGCGGGCCGACTCCAGGTTGGGGTTCGGGTCGTGGGAGCAGGCGGCGAGGCCGACGCTGAGGGCCAACAGGGCGGGAATCATGACGTAATTGCGCATAGTGTTCATCCTTTGATCAGTTGCGAAGGCTTGGGTTGGCATGGCGGCGCTCATTGAGCGCTGCGCAAGCCTTCCTGACGTACGTCCTGAACGCCCTGGCGGGCATCCTGCACGGCCTTCTGGGCCTTGGCTGCCTGGGCCTTGCGTTCGGCGACGCGGGCATCCCATTCGGCCTGCTCGGCCAGCAGCTTGGCTTCGTCGTACTTCTTGTCGTGCATGGCGATTTCCGCCTGCTTGAACTTGTCCTGGGCCGCTTTCATCTCCACTGCGGCGAACTCGGTGCCCCCCGCGCTGACGGCGGAGTTCACGGCGGACTGGGTAACGGCGTACTGCTCGGTGGGCGGTTTGCCCGCACAGCCGGCCAGGACCAGGCTACTGCCGAGGGCCAGCGCGGCCAGCTTGAGCCCGCGCACGTGGGTGGATGAAGGTTTTGCAGTGCGGGTCTTCATGGTGGTCAGCTCCATTGGGTCACTCCTGATAACGACGATGTCCGTAGCAGTCCATCGCTCAATCCCTGACATTGCCTGCGCTTTGCGCTTCACGATGCACCTGGGCAGGTGTGCAGGGTTTTAGCGTGATGGCTATTGGCTGGGACTTGACCTTTTTTTGAATAGTTCAGAAAAAAGTTGCCAAGGCTACGTATCTGTTTCTGACTAATTGGTCAGCAGGATTGGCCCGGAACTTTCAATGCTCGGAGGGGTATTCCAGGCCTGTTGCAGGCCTGGAACAAGGTGCTGGCAGGTCAGTTTGCGCTGTCGTCGCCCGTGTTGCTGAGGTCGTGCAGGTGCCGCCGCGAAAGGGCCAGAAAACGTGGCGTCGGACCGACGTCTTCAAACAAGGGGTCACCTTCTTCGTCCGTGGCGATGACCTTGCGGCCCTGCACGTAAGGGAAGCTGGCTTCCAGCTCCTCCAGCGCGGCGGCGACCAGTTCGCCGAGCAATTCCTCGGCGGTGCGCTTGGGGTACATGTCGATCAAGGCCGCCAGCCGCGCTTCGGACTCCAGGTCCAGGTGCAAGGCGTGGCCGGTGGGGCTCAGGGTGCCGGTGGCATTCTGTTCCCAGTGCTGGGCGAGTTCGCGGATTTTCATGATGACCTCTGTCAACGCCAGAAAAGGCTGCATTGCATCGGACTGCTGTGCCTTAACTTTAGTTTGCTTTGCGCGATCGCGGCTTGCCATTACGTCCCGGCAGTGGGCACTCTTGGGCCAGTGCTGTTTCCTGAGCAGTGCGCGGGCGAGCCGCGCCGAAGAGAGGGCCAATGACTGATATCGATGTGCGCTTGCGTGAAGATGTCCATGTGTTGGGGGAGTTGCTCGGCGAGACCATTCGCCAGCAGCACGGTGATGCGTTCCTGCAGAAGATCGAGGGTATCCGCCACAGTGCCAAGGCCGACCGCCGTGGAGCTGGCGAGCAGTTGAGCTCGACCCTCGCCGACCTCGCCGAAGAGGACCTGCTGCCGGTGGCACGGGCATTCAACCAGTTCCTCAACCTGGCCAACATGGCCGAGCAGTATCAGCTGATCCGCCGCCGCGATGCTGGCCAGCCAGAACCGTTCGAAGCGCGGGTATTGCCCGAGCTGCTGGCGCGGCTGAAGCAGGCCGGGCACAAGGATGATGCCTTGGCCCGGCAATTGGCCAAGCTCGATATCCAGCTGGTGCTTACCGCCCACCCAACCGAAGTGGCGCGGCGCACGTTGATCCAGAAATACGATGCCATCGCCGGCCAGCTGGCCGTGCAGGACCACCGCGACCTGACCCCCGCCGAGCGCCAGCAGGTACGTGAACGTCTGCGCCGGCTGATCGCCGAGGCCTGGCACACCGAGGAAATCCGCCGCACCCGGCCAACCCCGGTGGACGAGGCCAAATGGGGCTTCGCGGTGATCGAGCACTCGCTGTGGCAGGCCATTCCCAACCACTTGCGCAAGGTCGACAAGGCACTGTTTGAAGCCACCGGGCTGCGCCTGCCGCTGGAAGCCGCACCCATCCGCTTCGCCTCGTGGATGGGCGGCGACCGTGATGGCAACCCCAATGTCACGGCCGCGGTGACCCGTGAGGTGCTGCTGCTGGCCCGCTGGATGGCAGCCGACCTGTTCCTGCGTGATGTAGATGCGCTGGCCGCCGAGCTCTCCATGCAGCAGGCCAGCCAGGCACTACGTGAGCGTGTGGGCGACAGTGCCGAGCCGTACCGGGCCGTCCTCAAGCAGTTGCGTGACCGCCTGCGGGCCACCCGCGTCTGGGCCCATGCTGCACTGACGAGCAACCAGCCGGCCAGCGCCGAGGTGCTGGTGGACAATCGCGACCTCATCGCCCCGCTGGAACTGTGCTACCAGTCATTGCATGAGTGCGGCATGGGCGTGATCGCCGATGGCCCGCTGCTCGACAGCCTGCGCCGGGCGGTGACCTTTGGCCTGTTCCTCGGCCGCCTGGATGTGCGCCAGGACGCTGCCCGGCACTGTGATGCACTGGCTGAAATCACGGATTACCTGGGCTTGGGCAGTTATGCCGACTGGGACGAAGAGCGCCGTATCGAATTCCTTCAGGCGGAGCTCAAGAACCGTCGGCCTCTGTTGCCTGCGCACTTCAAACCCCAGGCAGAGACTGCTGAAGTGCTTGCCACTTGCCGTGAGATCGCCGCTGCACCGGGCGCCTCGCTGGGTTCCTACGTGATCTCGATGGCGGGCGCGGCCTCCGATGTGCTGGCCGTGCAGTTGCTGCTCAAGGAAGCCGGCCTGACCCGGCCGATGCGCGTGGTGCCGCTGTTCGAAACCTTGGCCGACCTGGACAACGCGGGCCCTGTGATGCAGCGCCTGCTTGGCCTGCCGGGCTACCGCGCCAGCCTGCGCGGGCCGCAGGAAGTAATGATCGGTTATTCCGACTCGGCCAAGGACGCTGGCACCACGGCGGCCGCCTGGGCCCAGTACCGCGCCCAGGAAAACCTGGTGCGCATCTGCCGCGAGCATCAGGTCGAGCTGCTGCTGTTCCACGGCCGCGGAGGCACCGTTGGGCGTGGCGGCGGCCCGGCCCATGCGGCGATCCTGTCACAGCCGCCAGGCTCTGTGGCAGGGCGCTTCCGCACCACCGAGCAGGGTGAGATGATCCGCTTCAAGTTCGGCTTGCCGGGCATCGCCGAGCAGAACCTCAACCTTTACCTGGCCGCCGTGCTCGAAGCCACCTTGCTGCCGCCGCCGCCACCAGAGCCAGCCTGGCGCGCACTGATGGACCAGCTGGCGGCCGATGGCCTGAAGGCCTACCGCGGCGTGGTACGGGAAAACCCTGATTTCGTCGAATACTTCCGCCAGTCGACCCCCGAACAGGAGCTGGGCCGCTTGCCGCTGGGCAGCCGCCCGGCCAAGCGCCGTGCCGGTGGCATCGAGAGCCTGCGGGCGATCCCGTGGATCTTCGGCTGGACCCAGACACGCCTGATGCTGCCTGCCTGGCTGGGGTGGGAAACCGCCCTGAGCAATGCCCTGGCGCGTGGCCAAGGCGAGCTGCTGGCGCAGATGCGCGAGCGGTGGCCGTTCTTCCGCACCCGCATCGACATGCTGGAAATGGTCCTGGCCAAGGCTGACGCGGAAATTGCCAAGGCCTACGACGAACGTCTAGTGCAACCAGGGTTGCTTCCTTTAGGTGCGCACCTGCGCGACCTATTGTCGCAGTCTTGTCAGGTGGTATTGGGCCTGACCGGGCAGCCGGTGCTACTGGCGCACAGCCCTGAGACCCTGGAATTCATCAGCCTGCGCAATACCTATCTGGACCCGCTGCACCGCCTACAGGCCGAGTTGCTGGCCCGTTCGCGCAGCCGCGAAGCCGCTCTGGACAGCCCGTTGGAGCAGGCCTTGCTGGTGACCGTGGCAGGTATTGCCGCAGGCCTGCGCAATACCGGTTGAGGCCAGCGGGTGCGGCCCTTCGCCGTCGGCAGGGAAGGGGCCTGAGCAGGACGATGAGGGTGGTTGCGCCGGGCGCAACCACCTGCAGCTCTGCCGGGAAATGACGCAATGCTGCAACTTTGGGACGCTTGTCTGGCTGCCGGGCGCTGTGTATCTTGAGCAGCCTTTTGACCGATTTATGGTCATACCCGATTTTCCGGACTTGGCCTCGATTGCCGAATCCATTGAATTTCATAAAAAAATTTGAGGAGCACGAGATGCGCGTAATTCTGCTGGGAGCTCCCGGGGCCGGTAAAGGTACTCAGGCAAAGTTCATCACCGAGAAGTTCGGTATTCCACAGATCTCCACCGGTGACATGCTGCGCGCCGCCGTCAAGGCCGGTACCCCACTGGGCCTGGAACTGAAGAACGTCATGGATGCCGGCCAGCTGGTTTCCGACGAGCTGATCATCAGCCTGGTCAAGGAGCGCATCGCCCAGCCGGATTGCGCCAATGGCTGCCTGTTCGACGGCTTCCCGCGTACCATTCCGCAGGCCGAAGCCATGGTTGCTGCAGGCGTGGATATCGACGCCGTGGTCGAAATCGCCGTCGACGACGAAGAAATCGTCGGCCGCATGGCTGGCCGCCGTGTGCACCTGGCTTCGGGCCGCACCTACCACATTCAGTACAACCCGCCGAAAGTGGAAGGCAAGGACGACGTCACCGGCGAAGACCTGATCCAGCGCGACGACGACAAGGAAGAAACCGTGCGTCACCGCCTGTCGGTCTACCACAGCCAGACCAAGCCGCTGGTGGACTTCTACCAGAAGCTGTCGGCCGCCAACGCCGGCAAGCCGAAGTACAGCCACATCGAAGGCGTCGGCTCGGTCGAGTCGATCACCGCCAAGGTGCTGGCAGCGCTGAGCTGAGCCATCACCGTGCGTCACGACGGCCCGCTTGCGGGCCGTTGTCGTTTATACTGCCGCTCTTTTTCCCTAGCACCTGGATACCCGTTCGATGACCACCCTGCTGGCCCTGGATACCGCCACCGAAGCCTGTTCCGTCGCGCTGCTGCATGACGGCAAGGTAACCAGCCATTACGAGGTGATCCCGCGCATGCATGCGCAGAAGCTGCTGCCGATGATCAAGCAACTGCTGGCGGACTCGGGCGTTGCGCTGAACGCACTGGATGCCATCGCCTTTGGCCGTGGCCCGGGCGCCTTCACCGGTGTGCGCATCGCCATCGGTGTGGTGCAAGGCCTGGCGTTTGCGCTGGAGCGCCCGGTGCTGCCAGTGTCCAACCTGGCCGCGCTGGCCCAGGGCGCGCTGCGCGAGCACGGTGCGCAACAGGTGGCAGCTGCCATCGATGCGCGCATGGATGAGGTGTACTGGGGTTGCTACAAGGCCGAAGCCGGCGAGATGCGCCTGCAGGGCCAGGAAGCAGTCCTGCCGCCCGAGCGCGTGGCCTTGCCTGATGGCAGCTGCGGTGACTGGTTCGGTGCCGGCACCGGCTGGGGCTATGCCGAGCGCCTGGCGGTGCAGGCCATCGCCAGCAACCCTGCGGCACTGC
Source organism: Pseudomonas sp. URMO17WK12:I7 (assembly GCF_003269045.1). Lineage (NCBI taxonomy): Bacteria > Pseudomonadati > Pseudomonadota > Gammaproteobacteria > Pseudomonadales > Pseudomonadaceae > Pseudomonas > Pseudomonas sp. URMO17WK12:I7. Next base: position 319,895 of record NZ_QLTL01000002.1, read on the forward strand.
CCAATGCGCTGGACATCCTCAGCCTGGCCAGCTTCGCCTGGGTGCGTGGCGAGGCCATCGTCGCCGAACAGGCGCAACCGGTTTACTTGCGCGATAATGTAGCCACACCCAAAGCGCGCTGAATGCTGTTCGTCGGTTATCGCGGTTGACGATAAAACCTTCGGCGCAAACTGTGGTCCAGTTATCACTCGAGCATTAGCGATGGATCCCTGATGCTGCTAAATTGCCATCATTGGTCCTGAGTGCTCACACCATGCGTATCGACGGTTTCTCATCGCAGTCCTACCCGCTCAAGCGCACGCCGCGCAAGGCAGCGGTGCGCGACGAGAGTGTCGACGATGCCGAGCTGATCGAGGAAAGCGAAGTCACCCAGGAGGCAGCTGCTCTTCGTCGCCCGGCAGGCCTGCCGGCGCGCCAGCAGGACAGGGTATTCCCCCGTGCCCGTGACCGGCGCACCGCCACTGCGCTGGCCAGCTACCTCAGCACGGCCGGTTTTACGGATTGGGACATGGAAGTGCTGGGGCTCGACCTGTACATTTGAGGGATGAATCCTCCACCCCTGCCTTACTTCGTGGGTTGTCCGTCCTGGAGCGAAAACGCCTGGCGCGATTACCTGTATCCCGCCGACGCGACCACTAACGAAATGCTTGGCTACTACAGCCAGGTGTTCAACGCCGTCGAGGGCAACACCACGTTCTACGCCCGCCCTTCACCCGGCACCATTGCGCGCTGGGCGCAGGTCATGCCTGCGCACTTCCGCTTCACAGCCAAGTTTCCCGGGGACATCAGCCACGAGGGGGACCTGCGTGATCAGCTGGAGCCTGCCTTTGATTTCACCCGTCTGATGGCACCACTGGGCCAGCGTGTATCGCCGTACTGGCTGCAGTTGCCGGCCAGGTTCAGCCCCGCACGGCTCGGCGAGCTGTGCCACTTCCTAGATGAAATCGGCGTGCCGGTGGCCGTGGAAGTGCGCAACCCGGCGTTCTTCGCCAAGGGCGAGGAAGAGCGGTTGCTCAACCGCCTGTTGCATGAGCGTGGCGTGGAGCGCATCTGCCTCGACCCCCGCGCCCTGTTCAATTGCACCTCTCGCGACCCTGCCGTGCTGCACGCGCAGTCGAAAAAGCCCAAGGTGCCACCGCGCCCCGCTGCCTTCAGCCAGCACCCACAGGTGCGCTTCATCGGTCATCCGGAGCTTGCGGCCAACGAAACTTTCCTCACCCCTTGGGTGGACAAGGTCGCCGCCTGGATCGAGGAAGGGCGCAGCCCCTATGTGTTCCTGCACACCTCCGACAACCGCCAGGCCGCCGCGTTGGCTCAGCGCTTCCACCAGCGGCTGATGACCCGGTTGCCTGGCCTGGCACCTTTGCCTGAATTGCCGCGCGCCCCCGAGGTCGAACAACTGGGGCTACTCTGACCATTCCCTGCCCCCGGAGGTTGTGACCATGGATGTACAGACCCTGCGAGCCGAAGCCTTCAAGGCACTGCACGAGCGCGATGGCGCCTTCGTCATCCCCAACCCCTGGGACGCCGGCTCCGCCAAGCTGCTGGCCAGCCTCGGCTTCGAAGCGTTGGCCACCACCAGTGCGGGCCTGGCCTTCAGCCTCGGGCGGCCGGATGCCGAAGGCGCCTTGAGCCTTGACGAAACCTTGGAAAATGCCGGGGTGATCGTCGATGCCACACCTTTGCCGGTGGCCGCCGACCTGGAAAACGGCTTCGGCGACCTGCCCGAGGACTGCGCCCAGACCATCCTGCGTGCCGCCGAGACGGGGCTGGTAGGCGGTTCGATCGAAGATGCCAGTGGCCGGGCCGACGCTCCGATCTATGACTTCGAACTGGCCGTGGCACGGGTACGGGCTGCTGTGCAAGCTGCCCGCAGCCTGCCATTCCCGTTCACCTTGTGTGCCCGTGCGGAAAACCTGCTGCACGGGCGCATGGACCTGGACGACACCATCCTGCGCCTGCAGGCCTTCGCCGAAGCGGGGGCCGACGTGCTCTATGCCCCCGGGCTGCGCAGTGTCGATGAGGTGCGCGCGGTGGTACAGGCCGTGGCGCCGAAACCGGTCAACGTGCTGATGGGGCTGGCCGGTGTGCCGCTGAGCGTCAATCAGTTGCAGGACCTGGGCGTGCGCCGCATCAGTGTTGGCTCGTCACTGGCCCGTGCGGCGCTGGGCGCGTTTCAGCGTGCGGCACTGGAAATCCGTGATCAGGGCACCTTCAGCTACGGCGAGCAGGCTTTGCCGTTCGCCCAGCTCAACGACCTGTTCCGCCGCTGAGGCAAGATGCGCGCAGTAATGCTGCTGTGCGGGGGGCTGGCGCTCACGGTGGCCCTGGCCTGGCAATTCGACTGGCGCCTGCCGGATGCCTGGAACCCTTGGGCGACCCTGGATGTAAGCCAGCCGCCGAACTGGCTGACGCGCTACAAGCTGTCGCGGCTGCGCAACGACCCAAGTCTGTGCCGCCAGGCGCTGGAAAGCTCTGGCCTGCGCTACCGTGCGCAAGCCGACAGTGCACCATCGGCCAGTTGCCCATTGCAGAACGTATGGCGCATCGAGCAAGGCCAAGCCCGGCTTAGCAGCCGTTTTCTCGCCAGCTGCCCATTGGCAGTGGCGTATGCACTGTTCGAGCAGCATGGGCTGCAAGCGGCTGCGCAGCGGGTATTCGGCCAGCCTGTTGCTCAGGTGGATCATCTGGGCAGCTTTGCCTGCCGCAATATCTACAACCGCAAGCAGGGGCGCCTGAGCCAGCACGCCACGGCCAACGCGCTGGATATCAGCGGTTTTCGCCTGCAGGACGGGCAGCGCATCGTGCTGGCGCGGGACTGGCAGGCGGGCGGGCAGAAGGGGGAATTTCTAAGGCAGGTGCGGCAAGCGGCCTGCGACAGTTTCAGCACCGTGCTGGGGCCGGACTACAACGCCGCTCACCATAATCACTTTCATCTGGACATGGGGCGCTGGCAGGTTTGCCGCTGAGCTCAGGCGTGCACGCGAACGTTGTTCAGCACCACCGGGCGTGCCCAGTGCATGTCGAATGCCAGCTCGCTCTGCTGCTTGGCCATGGTCGCCTCGTCGTACGGCTCCGGCGCGGGGTCGAGCAGGTCCATCTCGAATTCGGCAATCGGCAGGTGCAGCGGGCGGGGGGAGGGGGCCGGGCCGGGTTCTGCGAGCGGGTGGCCCTGGCTCATGACAACGGGGCGCAGCCAGTTGTTGCTGATGTCGAGCTGGCGCTGTTGCTGGATCATCTCGGCCACGCTGAACGGCTCCGGTGCCGGCTCCAGCAGATGGGCTTCAAGCTCGGCCTTGGGCAGGAACAATGGCTCGGGCGGCGCGACGATGGTGTCCTGCACCGGGCAGGCGCGCTGGGTTTCGATCATGGCCAGGGCCTTGGCCCCGCCGATCGGCTCGCCGCTGGCCTGGTCGTACTGGACCATGGCCTGGCTGACGCTGTCGGGTTCTTCCGCGTGCTGTTCGGCCATCGCGCGGGCAAAGAAATCCTGCCACAGGTGGCTGACGCCCCCAAGTGCCTGGGTATTTTGCCGACCGTAGTTGCCGACAGGCGACAGGTAGGTCAAACCGATGGGAAGAGTTTCTGACATGGCAGTCGTACGCGCTGTGCTCTGGCAGAATAGCGGGATATTGCCTGTATCGGCCGTGGCCGATTATTCATTAAGGGCTTCTTCCATTTTTTCGGGTACGGGTTGCGATGCAAGAGCAGGAACAGGGCACAGGTCTGAGAGTCGAGGCGTTAGCACCGGAATATGCCGCGCAGGCCAACGCATGGGCCGAGCGCCTGGGGCTTCCACGGGTGGATGACGCGGCCGGGTTTGCCGTGCAGGTCGGTGCTGACGGCTTGCAGATCCAGCAACTTGGGCCGCAGGCGCCGGGGCCGGTGCGCGTCGACTTTGTAGAGGGCCAGGCGGCACATCGTCGCCAGTTCGGTGGCGGCAACGGGCAGATGATTGCCAAGGCGGTCGGTATTGCCCAGGGCGTGCGTCCCCAAGTGCTGGATGCCACGGCAGGTTTGGGCAAGGACGCGTTCGTGCTGGCCAGCCTGGGTTGCCAGATGACCCTGATCGAGCGCCAGCCGCTGATCGCAGCGTTGCTCGAAGATGGCTTGGCGCGCGCCAGGGCCGATGACGAGGTAGGGCCTATCGTCGGGCGTATGCGTCTGCTTACCGGCAACGCCATCGAGCGCATGCGTGCATGGGAGGGCGAGCCGCCGCAGGTGGTCTACCTCGACCCGATGTTCCCGCACCGCGACAAGAGCGCATTGGTGAAGAAAGAAATGCGGGTGTTCAGGCCTCTGGTCGGTGATGACATGGATGCGCCAGCCCTGCTCGAAGCAGCCTTGGCGCTGGCCAGCCACCGGGTGGTGGTGAAGCGGCCACGCAAGGCACCGATCATCGACGGGCCGAAGCCAAGCCATAGCCTGGAAGGCAAATCGAGCCGGTATGACATTTATCCAAAGAAGGCTCTGAAGGCCTGATCACCTGCACGCTCCTACAGGTACTGCGCGATCCCTGTAGGAGCGGCTTTAGCCGCGAAGAGGCCGTCACAGGCTGACTCAGGCCTTGAACGCCCGGATGAACACCCCGACCACTTCGCGCACATGTGCCTCGGCTTCATCCCCTTCCAGAGGCTCGGCACAGCCCAGTAGCAAGCGGTAATCCGGCGCGCCCTTGACCAGGCAGAAGAAGTGCTCAGCCGCACTCAACGGATTTGCAATCCGCAGCAACCCGCGCTCGTCGATCCCGCGCAACAGCGCTTCCATCCCCGCCAGCACGCGCTTGGGCCCGGCTTCGTAGAAGTACTCGCCAAACCTCGGGTCCTGGCTGCCCAGTGCCATGATCAGCCGGCTGAGCTTGACCGCCTCGTCGCTACTGATCAGCGCCTGGAAGCTACGGCCGATATTCAGCAGCACTTGCTCCACCGGCGCACCTTCCGGGTACTCGAACATCAGGTCGGGTAACTGATTCTGGCAGGTCGCCATGACCGCCGAACCGAATAGCGTCTGTTTGTCGGTGAAGTGGCTGTAGACCGTGAGCTTTGAAACACCTGCCGCCGCAGCGACCGCATCCATGCTGGTGTTGGCATAGCCAAGGCTGAGGAACAGGGCCTTGGCGGCTTCGAGGATGGCCTCGCGCTTGGCCAGGTCCTTGGGCCGCCCCGGGCCGTTGGGTGCGTCGTTGGACATTGGAATCCGCATCTGGTTGAAGGGGCGCCCATCTTACCGGCTCGAACGGCTTCCGGCTGTAGGTCGCGACCATCGTGAATGTTGATTTTCTTTCCGACGCTGGCTTCCCGGCCTCGGTTCCCTGATTTAATATACTCGCCAGTATAAATATTCGATGTGCACTTCGCGAAAGGATTCATCATGTTGCGCCATGCCTTGTCCCTCGCCCTGCCCGCTACTGCCGCGCTGTTGCTGGCAGCCTGCGGCCAGGAAGCCGCCGCGCCTGCCGCGCCGCGCCCGGCCCTGGTGGTCCAGCCGCAGCCGGCCGAAGCCGCTGCTGACAGTTACCCCGGCGAAGTGCGTGCGCGCTTCGAGCCCGAGCTGGCCTTCCGCATTGGCGGCAAGGTCAGCAAGCGCCTGGTGGAGGAGGGGCAGCGAGTCAAGGCTGAGCAGCCGCTGGCCGAGCTCGACCCGCAGGACGTGCGCCTGCAGCTGGAGGCCAACCGCGCCCAGTTGGCGGCAGCCGAAGCTAACCTGTCGCTGGTACGCACCGAACGCGACCGCTACCAGAAGCTGCTGGATCGGCAGATGGTCAGCCACTCCCAGTACGACAACGCAGAAAACCTCTACCGCGCTGGCCTGGCCCGCCTGAAACAGGCCAAAGCTGAATACGACGTGGCCGGCAACCAGGCTGATTACGCGGTGTTGCGTGCGCCGCAGGCAGGCCTGATCGCCAAGCGTCAGGTGGAAGTCGGCCAGGTGGTTGCAGCCGGGCAAACCGTGTTCACACTCGCCGCCGACGGTGAGCGTGAAGTGGCCATCGGTCTGCCGGAGCAGCAGTTCGCCCGCTTTGCCGTGGGCCAGGATGTCAGCATCGAATTGTGGTCGCACCCCAACCAGCGCTTCCCGGGGCGTATTCGCGAGCTGTCACCTGCAGCCGACCCGCGTTCACGCACCTTCGCCGCACGGATTGCCTTCAGCTCGGCCAAGGTGCCAGCCGAACTCGGCCAGAGTGCGCGGGTGTTCATTGCCCATGACGGGGTGATCCCACTGGCAGTGCCGCTGTCGGCAGTCACCGCCGAAAACGGCCAGGCCTATGTCTGGCGCGTCAACAAGGACAGCCGCCTGGAGCGGGCCATGGTGCGCCTTGGCCCTTATGGCAGTGAAACCGTGCCGGTGCTCGAAGGCCTTGCTCCAGGCGACTGGGTGGTCGCCGCCGGCGGCCATGTGCTGCGCGAGGGGCAAGAGGTGCGGCCGGTGGACCGTACCAACCGTGTGGTGAACCTGACGGTCAAGGAGTAAGTCCCGATGGGTTTCAACCTTTCCGCCTGGGCGCTGCGCAATCGCCAGATCGTGCTGTTCCTCATGATTCTGCTGGCTGCCATTGGCGCGATGTCCTACACCAAGCTGGGGCAGAGCGAAGATCCGCCATTCACCTTCAAGGCCATGGTCATCCGCACCCTGTGGCCGGGCGCCACGGCCGAGGAAGTCTCGCGCCAGGTCACTGAACGCATCGAGAAGAAGCTGATGGAGACCGGCGAGTACGAGAAGATCGTCTCGTTCTCGCGCCCGGGCGAGTCGCAGGTGACCTTCATGGCCCGCGATTCGCTTCACTCCAAAGACATCCCCGAGCTGTGGTACCAGATCCGCAAGAAGGTCGCGGACATCCGCCATACCTTGCCACCAGAGATTCAGGGGCCGTTCTTCAACGACGAATTCGGCACCACCTTCGGCAATATCTATGCGCTGACCGGCGCCGGCTTCGATTACGCGGTGCTCAAGGACTATGCCGACCGTATCCAGATCCAGCTGCAGCGGGTCAAGGACGTAGGCAAGGTCGAGCTGATCGGCCTGCAGGACGAGAAGATCTGGATCGAGCTGTCCAACCTCAAGCTGGCCACCCTGGGTGTGCCACTGGAGGCGGTACAGCAGGCGCTGCGTGAGCAGAACGCAGTCAGCACTGCCGGTTTCTTCGAGACTCCCAGCGAGCGCTTGCAATTGCGTGTGAGCGGGCGCTTCGACAGCGTTGATCAGATTCGCCAGTTCCCCATCCGGGTGGGCGATCGCACCTTCCGCATCGGCGATGTGGCCGACGTGCACCGTGGCTTCAATGACCCGCCCGCGCCACGCATGCGCTTCATGGGCGAGGACGCCATCGGCCTGGCGGTGTCGATGAAGGATGGCGGCGACATTCTGGTGCTGGGCAAGGCGCTGGAGGGTGAGTTCGAGCGCCTGGCGCGCAACCTGCCGGCTGGCATGGAGCTGCGCAAGGTGTCGGACCAGCCTGCAGCGGTCAAGGCCGGTGTCGGCGAGTTTGTCCAGGTGCTGGTCGAGGCGCTGGTGATCGTATTGCTGGTGAGTTTCTTCTCCCTCGGCCTGCGCACTGGCCTGGTGGTGGCGCTGGCCATCCCCCTGGTATTGGCCATGACGTTCGCCGCCATGCACTACTTCGGCATTGGCCTGCACAAGATTTCGCTGGGCGCGCTGGTGCTGGCGCTGGGGCTGTTGGTGGATGACGCGATCATTGCCGTGGAGATGATGGCGATCAAGATGGAGCAAGGCTTCGACCGCCTCAAGGCGGCCAGCTACGCCTGGACCAGCACCGCCTTCCCGATGCTTACCGGTACGCTGATCACGGCGGCAGGCTTCCTGCCGATCGCCACGGCGGCATCAAGCACTGGCGAGTACACCCGCTCGATCTTCCAGGTGGTGACTATCGCGTTGCTGACCTCGTGGGTCGCGGCCGTGGTCTTCGTGCCTTACCTGGGCGAACGGCTGCTGCCGGACCTGGCCAAGCTGCATGCCGCCCGCCATGGCAAGGACGGGCATGCCCCCGACCCGTACGGCACGCCGTTCTACCAGCGCGTGCGGCGTGTGGTGGAGTGGTGCGTGCGGCGGCGCAAGACGGTGATCCTGCTGACCATCGCCGCCTTTGTTGGCAGCATCCTGCTGTTCCGCTTCGTGCCCCAGCAGTTCTTCCCCGCTTCCGGGCGCCCGGAGCTGATGGTCGACCTGAAGCTCGCCGAAGGCGCCTCGCTGGCCAATACCGCCGAGCGGGTCAAGCAGCTGGAAGCGGTGCTCAAGCAGCAGGATGGCATCGACAACTACGTGGCTTATGTGGGCACTGGTTCGCCTCGCTTCTACCTGCCGCTGGACCAACAACTGCCGGCGGCCAGCTTTGCCCAGTTCGTGGTGCTGGCCAAGTCGATGGAAGACCGCGAGCGCCTGCGCAGCTGGCTGATCGACACCGTCGACCAGCAGTTCCCCGACCTGCGCGCTCGCGTCACGCGTCTGGAGAACGGCCCGCCCGTGGGCTACCCGGTGCAGTTCCGGGTTACCGGCGAACATATCGAGAAGGCCCGTGCCCTGGCCCGCGAAGTGGCGGACAAGGTGCGTGAGAACCCGCATGTGGTCAACGTGCACCTGGATTGGGAAGAGCCGAGCAAGGCGGTATTCCTTGAGATCGATCAGGACCGTGCCCGCGCCCTGGGCGTGAGTACCGCACATCTGTCGAGCTTCTTGCAGAGCTCGCTGACCGGCACCACAGTCAGCCAGTACCGCGAGGACAACGAACTGATCGAGATCCTCCTGCGTGGCACCCCGCAGGAGCGTGGCGAACTGGGCAACCTCGGCAGCCTGGCGCTGCCTACCAACAATGGCCAGAGCGTGGCGCTGTCGCAGGTGGCAACGCTGGAATATGGCTTTGAGGAAGGCATCATCTGGCACCGCAACCGGCTGCCGACGGTGACCGTGCGTGCCGACATCTATGACAAGGAGCAGCCGGCCACGCTGGTGAAGCAGATCCTGCCGACCTTGCAGGAGATCAAGGCCAAGCTGCCGGATGGGTACCTGCTGGAAGTGGGCGGCACGGTGGAAGACGCCGAGCGCGGGCAAAAGTCGGTGAACGCCGGCATGCCGCTGTTCATCGTGGTGGTGCTGAGCCTGCTGATGATCCAGTTGCGCAGCTTCTCGCGCACGGTGATGGTGTTCCTCACCGCGCCGTTGGGGCTGATTGGCGTGACCCTGTTCCTGCTGGTCTTCCGCCAGCCGTTCGGCTTCGTTGCCATGCTCGGCACCATTGCCCTGGCGGGGATGATCATGCGCAACTCGGTGATCCTGGTGGACCAGATCGAGCAGGATATCGCCTCGGGGCTGGACCGCTGGCAGGCGATCATCGAGGCCACGGTGCGGCGCTTCCGGCCGATCGTGCTGACCGCGCTGGCGGCGGTGCTGGCGATGATTCCGTTGTCCAGAAGTGTGTTTTATGGGCCGATGGCGGTGGCGATCATGGGTGGTTTGATCGTGGCCACGGCGTTGACCCTGTTGTTCTTGCCGGCGTTGTATGCGGCATGGTTCAGGGTCAAGAAAGGCTGAAGATCGCGGGGGAGGGCTTTGCCCTCCTTTCGCGACACAAGGCCGCTCCCACAGGGAAACGCGATCGCCTGTAGGAGCGGCCTTGCGTCGCGAAAGGGCTGCGTAGCAGCCCCAAGGGCCTCAAAGCGCGCCGAAGACTTTCTTGGCCAGGCTGGTAGCTGCCTGTGCCGGGTTCTGGCGAATGCTCTCTTCCTGTTTGGCAATCATCTCGAACAGGCCGTCCAGCGCTTTCTCGGTCACGTAGTTCTCGATGTTCGCGTCATCCTTGATCAGCCCCAGGCCTTTGGCCTGGCCGGCAAAGGCGTTGTACTGCTGGGCGACACCGACCTTGTCGGTGGCCTGCTTGACGATCGGCAGGAACTTGGCGCGGATCTGCTCGCGGCTGCTTTTGTTCAGGTACTGGGTAGCCGAATCCTGGCCGCCGCTGAGGATGCCCTTGGCATCGGTCACGGTCATCTTCTTCACGGCATCCACCAGAATCGCCTGAGCCTGTGGCACGGCGGCCTCGGCAGCCTTGTTCATGCTGGTTTCCAGGGCTTCGACCTGATCACCCTTGCCAAACATCTTCATGGCCTTGGCGGCTTTGCCGAGGTTACCCGGCAGCTCGATGCGCACATCGGGGTTGTTGCTGAAGCCACCTGGCGTGCTCAACTGCTTGACGGCAATCTGCGCGCCCTGGGTGAGGGCGTCCTTCAGGCCACCGGTGGCGTCGGACTGGCTCAGGTCGCCGAGCGACAGCGCCAGGGCACTGGCCGACAGCAGCAGGCCGGCGCACAGGGTAGTGAAGCGCAGGGAGGCGCGAATCATGGGTATTTCCTTATCGATGAAGTGGGGCGCGCTCAGCGCACCGGGTCGACTTTGACCCGTACCGGCTGCTGGTCGCTGCCGTCGAGGGCGACGCCGTGGTGTTCGGTGTTGATGAACAGCAGCTTGCCGCCCAGCTCGATCCGCGCGCTGACCGCGTAGCGGTGGCCGGGCTTGACCTGGGCCGGGTCGTAGGTGAGGTGGAACGGCAGAGGCACGTTGCCTTTTACCGGGCCGGCCTGGCGGGCCAGGGTCACGGCGGGGGCGTCCATCAGCGACACGTCCTGCAACTCGACACTCAAGGTGGCGGCAGGCGGCAGGGCGATGCGCTGCAGGTAGAAGACTTCGCCATCCAGGCTGGCCTGGTTGGAGGGGGTGTGGCTGGAACAGGCTGCGAGCAGGGATGCGCAACACAGCATCAAGAGTTTTTTCATGGAATCTCCGGTGTGTCCTTGGAGTTGGCTTGTGGCCAACCCCAGGGACTTTAGCGGATTTTCCAGGCAGATGGGGGTTCAGATGGCCGCGGTGGTCAGCGAGTCCTCACGGTGCAGCGCAACCTGGCGGATCGACAGGCGCAACTCGGCAGACAGCACCCGCTTGGCCACGCCTTCGGCCAATTCGCCAAGCTTGTCGTGGTAACCCAGTTTGCCGTTGCCATCCGGGTGCAGCACGCCTTGTTCGATCAGCGTCTGGATGAAGTGTCGGAACAAGGTCTTGTCGAAGAACTCCGGGGCGTTGAGGCCATGCAGGATCGACAGGCGTTGGGCCATCATCACGCACAGGTCTTCCAGTTCCTCGGCGCTGAGGCTGTTCTGTCCGCTGTTGAGCAGCAGCGAAGTGGCCATGTAGAAGCGCTGCAAGGTCTGGGTGATGGTGCGCGCAAGCAGGGTAAGCAGTACGAACTGCCGCGAGCTCGGCGCCGGGCGGATGTACACGTCGTTGTCCTGGCGCAGCAGGCCCTGTTCGACCAGCGCTGCGAGCCATTGGTCGATGACCTCGTCGAGCTGCTCCGGTGCCCAGCGCAGGAACAGTTCGGCCTGCAGGTACGGATAAAGCGCGTGGACGTACTGGCCAAGCAGTTCGCGGCTCATCCGCGAGCTGCTGTGGAAGAAACTCGCCAGCAGGGCGGGCAGGGCGAAGATGTGCAGCACGTTGTTGCGGTAATAGGTCATCAGTACCGCGTTGGCTTCATCCAGATAGAGGATGCGGCCCAGGGCGTCCTTCTGCTCGGCCAGCAGGTCCATGCCGCGGACATGCTCGATAAGTGCCTGGCCGTCGCCTTCGGGCAAGGTGGTGTGCTCGGAGTAGGGCACCTGGCGCAGCAAGGCCAGGTACAGGTCGAGCACGCGGGTCAGGGCACGCTCGTCCAGCGCCAGGCGGCTGGTGGACAGCAGTGCCAGGGCCACCAGGTTGACCGGGTTGACCGCTGCTGCCTCGTTGAGGTGACGGGCCACGGTTTCGCCCAGGCGGGTGGTGGCTTCGTTCAACCAGGCCGGGCGGAACTGCGGGCCCAGTTCCTGATCGCGCCAGCCGGGTTGCTGCGCGTCGAGGAAACCGGCCAGACGGATGGGCTCGCCGAAGTTGACGTACACCTGGCCGAAGCGCTGCTTCAGCGCACCGATGACCTTGAAGATGTCGAAGATCGACTCTTTCTTCTTGCTTGCCCCGCGCAGTTCGCCCAGGTAGGTACGCCCTTCAAGCACCCGCTCGTAGCCGATGTACACCGGCACGAACACGATCGGTGTGCGCGACGAGCGCAGGAAGCTGCGCAGGGTGATTGCCAGCATGCCGGTACGCGGCTGCAGCATGCGCCCGGTGCGCGAGCGCCCACCTTCGACGAAGTATTCCACCGGGAAGCCCTTGGTGAACAAGGTGTGCAGGTATTCGTTGAATACTGCGGTGTACAGCGGATTGCCCTTGAACGTGCGGCGCATGAAGAAGGCACCGCCACGGCGCAGCAGGCCGCCAATCACCGGCATGTTGAGGTTGATGCCGGCGGCGATGTGCGGCGGTGTCAGGCCGTTGCGGAACAACAGGTAGGACAGCAGCAGGTAGTCGATGTGGCTGCGGTGGCAGGGCACGTAGATCACTTCGTGGCCCGGTGCGATGCCCTGCACCTGCTCGATGTGGTTGACCTTGATGCCGTCGTAGATCTTGTTCCAGAACCAGCTCAGTACCACTTCGAGGAAGCGGATCGCGGTGTAGGTGTAGTCCGAGGCGATCTCGTTGCCATAGCGCAGCGCCTGGGCTTCGGCCTTGGCCAGCGGCATGTTCTCGCGTTGGGCCTCGTCGGCGATGGCCTGGCGGACCAGTGGCGCATGCACCAGGCCCTTGACCAGGTTGCGCCGGTGCGAGATGTCCGGGCCGATCACCGCGCTCTTGAGGTTGCGAAAGTGCACGCGCATCAGGCGCTGGGCCATGCGCACGGTGCGCTCGTGGCCCTTGTTGTGCTGCACCAGTTCGCGCAGGTGGATCGGCGCAGAGAACTGCACGCGGGTCTTGCGCCCCAGAATCAGCACGGTCAGCAGCCGGCGCAGGCGCCCGGTCACGGCCCAGCTGTCGGCAAACAGCAGCTTCCACGGGCTGTTTTCACTGGCCGGCGTCTGCCCCCAGAACACACTGACCGGAATGATCTGCGCGTCTTCCTCGACGTGCTGGCTGATGGCGGCGACCAGGCGCTCCAAGGTCGGCGGGGCGCCGCGCTTGTCCTGGCGGCCGAGCCAGTCCGGGTCCGGCGTGAGGTAGAAAAACGCGGCAGGTTCATGCAGCGGGCCGACCGCAACCGGCAAGACCGGGCGTGGAAGCCCCGCCTTGGTGCATTCATGGTCGAGCACCGCCAGATCGGTGAGCGACGGCGAGGGCAGGGCGTAGAACACCGGGCGGCTGCGGTCGAGCTGGAGGGGCAGGGGCGATTGGTTGATGGTCTCGGAGCGCACCCACAGGTACATCAGGCGACGCAGGGCGCCGAAGATCAGGCGGCGCAGGGGGGAACGGGTCATGGGGTGAGTGCCCTGGGAATGAATTTCTGAGAATAGACAGCCATTTAGTCTGCCGTATCGGCGCAAGTTCAGCAAAATTCGGTAAATAGCGCGACGGTCATGAAATTTTTTTGTTCTGTGTCATATACTCGGCCTGCCACTTGCAAGATATTTCGGCAAGCGGCGTCGACATAGGGAGGACACCCTGTGTCTACAAGGCGATCTTCACAATAAAAATCCGGAGTAGTTCAGATGTCGTCTCGTGAGACTGGGAATGTTAAGTGGTTCAACGATGCCAAAGGTTATGGCTTCATTCAGCGCGAAGGTGGTGCGGATGTGTTCGTCCACTATCGGGCGATCCGCGGTGAGGGGCATCGTACCCTGGTCGAAGGGCAGCGGGTGGAATACGCCTGCGTGCAGGGCCAGAAAGGCCTGCAAGCCGAGGACGTAGTCGGGCTCTGAGCCTCAAGTGGTAAGCCTCAAGCTGCAAGTTGACCGTGTAACTTGCAGCCTGAAGCAACCGGCTTCAGCTAGTACGCCAGGTGATTTCCTCTTCACCGTCGGCACTGATGCGGACCCAGCGATCGGCATCTTCTTCACCGTCTTCCTCGACCCAGCCACCCGGCGCACAACGCACTTCGACGTTCAGTGCGGCGAACGCCGCGCGGGCGCAGGCGACATCATCGGGCCATGGGGTCTGGTCGCTTTCCAGGTACAGGCTGTTCCATTTCCCTACAGCTTTGGGTAACCAGGTGACCGGGATGTTACCGGCCTGGCATTTGAAGGTCTGGCCTTTCTGCTTCCATTCGCTGCACGGGCCGATCGCCTGGCTGAGCCATTCGGCAATCTGCTTGTGATCGACGTCGGCGTCCTTCAGGTAAATCTCGATATCGGGTTGGCGCATAAGGGCTCCGGGTGTGCTCAGTGCTGGCGCACGAAATAGTCATAACGCATGGAAACCGTGACCGCGAACGGCTCGGGCTGGTCGATTACCCGGGCGCGCTTCTCGGCGCTGGCGCGCCAGCCGTGTGGGGTCATCGCCAGCAGGTCGGCACGGGCCTTGGGCTCGGCCAGGCTCAGGCGGAACTCCAAGGTTTCGCTGTGGGCGTGGGCCATGCCCTGCGGCACCAGGGCCAGGTGCTTGTCGTCGGCATAGGGGCGCACTTCATCGTAGAGCACTTCGCGCAGTTCCATCAGGTGGCCGCTGGTCGGGCCCACGCGCATCAGGCCGCCGCCCGGGCTGAGCAGGCGCTTGGCCTCGTCCCAGTCCAGCGGGCTGAACACGCTGGCGATGAACTGGCAGCTGGCATCGGCCAACGGCACGCGGGCCATGCTGGCGACCATCCAGGTGACCTCGGGCGCACGGCGGCAAGCGCGCTTGACCGCCTCGCGTGAGATGTCCAGCGCATAGCCATCGGCGGCTGGCAGGGCCTGGGCGATCTGCGCGGTGTAGTAACCCTCGCCGCAACCGATGTCCAGCCAGGCGCCGGGCTGGCGCTCGGCGGCAAGCTCGGCCAGGCGCTGGGCCACCGGGGCGTAGTGGCCGGCGTCGAGGAAATCGCGGCGGGCTTCGACCATGGCCTGGTTGTCGCCCGGATCACGGCTGTTCTTGTGCTGCACCGGCAGCAGGTTCAGGTAACCCTGGCGGGCGCGGTCGAAGCGGTGGCCGGCCGGGCACACCACGCCGTTGTCGAGCCGCGACAGGGCCGCCTGGCAGAGAGGGCAGGCGAGCATCAGGCGAGCAACCGGACCAGGGTCTGGTAGTAGATTTCGGTCAGCAGGTCGAGGTCGCTGGCCAGGATCCGCTCGTCGACCTGGTGGATGGTGGCGTTGACCGGGCCGAGCTCGACCACCTGAGTGCCCATGGTGGCAATGAAGCGGCCATCGGAGGTGCCGCCGCTGGTCGACGGTTGGGTGTCGCGACCGGTGACGCCCTTGATGCTGGCCGCCACCGCGTCGAGCAGTTCGCCCGGCTCGGTGAGGAACGGCAGGCCCGACAGCGCCCAGTCGACCGACCAGTCCAGCTCGTGCTTGTCGAGGATCGCCGAGACCCGCGCCTGCAGGCCCTCGACGGTCGACTCGGTAGAGAAGCGGAAGTTGAACAGCGCGGTCAGCTCGCCCGGGACCACGTTGGTGGCGCCGGTGCCGGAATTGAGGTTGGAGATCTGGAAGCTGGTCGGCGGGAAGAACGCGTTTCCTTCGTCCCAGTGCTCGGCAGCCAGTTCCGCCAAGGCCGGGGCGGCCAGGTGGATCGGGTTGCGCGCCAGGTGCGGGTAGGCCACGTGGCCTTGCTTGCCGCACACGGTCAGCTTGGCGCCGAGCGAGCCGCGACGGCCGTTCTTGACCACATCACCGAGCAGGGTGGTGCTCGACGGCTCGCCGACGATGCACCAGTCCAGGCGCTCGTTGCGCGCTTTCAGGCGCTCGACCACGGCCTTGGTGCCGTGGTGGGCCGGGCCTTCCTCGTCGCTGGTGATCAGGAAAGCCACCTTGCCGCGGTGGCCCGGGTAATCCTTCACGAAGCGTTCACTGGCGATCACCATCGAGGCCAGGCTGCCTTTCATGTCGGCGGCGCCGCGGCCGCAGAGCATGCCGTCGGCGTCGATCAGCGCTTCGAACGGTTCGTGCTGCCATTGTTGCACCGGGCCAGTGGGGACCACGTCGGTATGGCCGGCAAAGCACAGTACCGGGCCGTCCTGGGTACCGTGGGTGGCCCAGAAGTTATCGACGTCTTCAATGCGCATCGGCTCCAGCTGGAAGCCCACGGCGCCCAGGCGGTTCATCATCTGTGCCTGGCAGTCGGCATCGACGGGGGTGACCGAGGGGCGGCGGATCAGGTCGCAGGCCAGTTGAAGGGTAGGCGAGAGCTCGGCAGGGGCCGTCATGGGGAACTCCGGGGCAAGGCGGGGAAATCTGAGGGGCGTTATCTTATATCAAACACATGGGGCAATGGGGCTGCTTTGCAGCCCTTTCGCGACACAAGGCCACTCCTGCAGAAGGGTCGCGAATACCTGTAGGAGCGGCCTTGTGTCGCGAAAGGGGCGCAAAGCGCCCCCGGTGTTCTCAAGCCTGTTGCGCTTGGGCAGCCTTTTCAACGGGCTTGGGCAGCGACGACAGAAACGCCATCACCAACGCCGCCACATAAGGCAACGACTGCACCAGCAACATCGCCACCCAGAAGCGCATGTCCGAACTCGGCAGCCCCTGCACCAGGCAGATGCCGGCCGCCGCACCCCACAACAGCAACATGATGAACAGCTCTTCTCGCGCTTCGGAAATCGCCACCAGCAGCCCATGGCTGTCGGCATTCTTCGGTGTGCGGAAGAACGGCATGCTGCTGGTGAAGAACCCGTACAGCACCGCCTTGGCGATGGTGTGCGACAACGCAAGCCCTGCCAGTGCTGCGGCAAAGGCATCCTTGAGGTTCACCCCCACCGCGCGGCGGTAGAGGAAGATGATCTTGCCAACCTTGAAGAAGAACAGCGCCAGCGGCGGGATGGCGAAGATCATCAGCGGCGGGTCGACCCGGTGCGGCACGATGATCATCGCGGCCGACCACAACAGGGCGCCGACGGTGAAGAAGATGTTCATGCCGTCGGCGATCCATGGCAGCCAGCCGGCCAGGAAGTGATAGCGCTGGCCACGGGTCAGCTCGCTGTTCTTGCCGCGCAGCAGGGCACTGGCGTGGTGCTTGATGATCTGGATGGCGCCATAGGCCCAGCGGAACCGCTGCTTCTTGAAGTCGATGAAGGTGTCGGGCATCAGGCCCTTGCCATAGCTATTGTGGGCATAGGCGGCCGACAGGCCCTTCTCGAAGACGCGCAGGCCCAGTTCGGCATCTTCGCAGATGCACCATTCGGCCCAGCCCAGCGCTTCCAGCACGCTGCGCCGGGTCATGGTCATGGTGCCGTGCTGGATGATCGCATCACGGTCGTTGCGGGTGACCATGCCGATGTGGAAGAAGCCCTTGTATTCGCTGTAGCAGAGCTTCTTGAAGGCACTTTCGTTCTGGTCGCGGTAGTCCTGTGGCGACTGCACCACGGCAATCTTCGGGTCGGCGAAGTGCGGCACCATGTGCTTGAGCCAGTTGCGGTCGACGCAGTAGTCCGAGTCGATCACCGCGATCACTTCGGCGTCCTTGGCGGTGTGCGGGATCAGGTAGTTCAGGGCGCCGCCCTTGAAGCCGGCCAGGGGGGCCACGTGGAAGAACTTGAACCGCTCGCCGAGCTTTTCGCAGTGGGCCTTGAGCGGCTCCCACACGGCAGGGTCCTTGGTATTGTTGTCGATCACCAGCACTTCATAGTCCGGGTAATCCAGCGCAGCGAGGGCGTCGAGGGTCTGTTTGACCATCTCCGGTGGCTCGTTGTAGCACGGCACATGCACTGACACCTTGGGCCGGTAGGCACTGTCGCCCTGCACCGGCAGGAATTCGCGCCGGCGTTTGAAGGTCCACACCGCTTCGGCCAGTTCGTGGGCCTCGGTCATCAGTACGATGAACACACCCAGCGCGCCGAGCGCCAGCAGCACGCCGACGGTGAGGCTGAACCAGGTGCTGTATTGCTGGCTGTAGTCATAGGCGATCCACACCAGCACCGACCCGCACAGGAAGGTGATGAAGGTGAGGAAGGTGCGGCCGCGCTGGCGCAGGGCCGAGCCGTCGATCAGCAGCACGGCCAGGGCGATCATCGCCAGGACCACCGAGGCGACCGCCAGGGCGCGCCACTGCGGGATCGCCACCACCGGCCCCTCGAAGTTGAATTTTTGCTGGCGCTCGGCGTTGTAGACGCCCCAGTAGGCACCCACCGAGCCCTCGTCGTTGGCCTTCCAGGGCTGGTCGTAGGCCTCGATCACAAAGTAGTTGTAGCCGCGGCGGTTGAGGGTGTTGACCAACGTGCGCAGGTAGATGGCCTGGTCGGCCTGGGTGGCATCGGCGCCGCCGCGCATGCGGCCGTTGCTTGGCCAGCCGACTTCCGACAGCAGCAGCGGCTTGTGCGAGAACTGGTGGCGCAGTTCGCGGGCGCGGTCGAGGACGAACTGCACCGAGTCTTTCATCGGCACGAACTCCCAGTACGGCAGGATGTGTGCAGCGATCAAGTCTACGTGCTTGGCCAGTTCCGGGTGTTCCTTCCAGATATGCCACTGCTCGCTGGTGGTGACCGGCACCTTGACCGCGGCACGTACGCGATCGAGGTAGGCGATCAGCTCTTCAGGCGTGACTTCTTCGCGGAACAGCGCTTCGTTGCCGACCACCACCCGCACCACGCTGCGAGAATGGTTGGCCAGCTCGATGCCTTTTTCGATTTCGCGCTCGTTGCGCTCCAGGTCTTTGCTGATCCAGATGCCCAAGGTCACCCGCAGGCCCAACTCTTCGGCCAACCGCGGGATCTCTGCCTGGGTGCCCTCGACGGTATAAATACGAATGTTGTCGGTGAGCTTGTTCATCTGCTCCAGGTCCTGACGTATCTCGTCATCGCTGGGGTATTGGCCTTTTTGCGGGCTCTCCCCGAGGCGGAACGGCGAGTACGAGAAGCCGGAAATCTGTTCCGGCCAGGCAGGTGCGGAGACCGGGCGATTGATCAGGGCCCAGAACCCGGTGAACAGCGCGGCGATGGCCAGGACCACCACCAGGTTGAGGCCGAATTTGCGTGATGACATTGTGGTCCGCTTCTGTCTAAGTCGTGGGACATTAAAGCAGTAATGGTAGGGTCTTTCCTAACGATGGAGGTCAAAGCGGCCACTGGCCTATAATGCGCGCCGTTTTTTGCATCAGAGCCCAGGGGTATCGACATGAGCACAGAAGATCCACGCTTTGCCGGCGTTGCCCGGTTGTACGGCGACGAGGGCCTGCAGCGCCTGAGCAACGCCCATGTGGCGGTCGTCGGCATCGGCGGGGTCGGCTCGTGGGCGGCCGAAGCCCTGGCGCGCAGTGGCGTGGGTGAAATCAGCCTGTTCGACCTGGACGATGTCTGCGTCAGCAACACCAACCGCCAGGCCCATGCCTTGGAAGGCCAGGTGGGGCGGCCCAAGGTCGAGGTGATGGCCGAGCGTCTGCGGGCGATCAATCCGGCGATCACCGTGCACGCGGTGGCGGATTTCGTCACCCGTGAGACCATGGCCGAGTACATCACCGAGCAGATGGATGCGGTGATCGACTGCATCGACAGCGTGATGGCCAAGGCCGCGCTGATCGCCTGGTGCCGGCGCCGCAAGATCGCCATCGTTACCACCGGTGGTGCGGGCGGGCAGATCGACCCGACTCAGATCCAGGTCGGTGACCTCAACAAGACCTTCAACGACCCGTTGGCCTCACGGGTGCGCTCGACCCTGCGCCGGGACTACAACTTCTCGCGCAATACCAGCCGCAACTATGGCGTGCCGTGCGTGTTTTCCAGCGAGCAGCTGCGCTATCCCAAGGGTGATGGCAGCGTTTGCCTGCAGAAGAGTTTCGTCGGCGAAGGCGTGCGCCTGGACTGCGCGGGGGGCTTTGGTGCGGTAATGATGGTGACTGCGACCTTTGGCATGGTGGCGGCAAGCAAGGCGGTCGAGAAACTGGTGGCCGGGGCGCGACGGCCTTCGGAGCGGGTCAAACCTGAGTAAGCATTCGCAGGACTACTCGGTCCTTGTAGGAGCGGCCTTGTGTCGCGATGGGGCGCGCAGCGGCCCCGGCAATTTTCGCGGCGTAGCTGAAAATGTGGGGCCGCTGCGCGCCCCATCGCGACACAAGGCCGCTCCTACAGGGAGCAGTGTAAGTCTTGGATTTAGCGGTTGGAGGCCAGCTCCGCCATCCGCAGCAATACCGCATGCAGCCCATTGCTGCGCGATGGCGACAATTGCCGCTCCAGACCAAGCTGGGTAAACCAGTCGCGCAGAGCCAGCCCGGCCAATTCCGCACTGCCAAGCCCTTGTACCCGGGCCAGCAGGAGTGCCAGCAACCCCCGCAACAAGCGCGCATCACTGCCCGCCTTGAATCGCCACTGGCCTTCGACGTGTTCGGCCACCAGCCACACCAGGCTTTCGCAGCCATGCACGCGATTGGCTTCGACTTTCTCCGCCTCGCTCAGTGGTTCCAGCCGATCGCCCCATTGCATCAACAGCCGCGCCCGCTGTTCCCAGCCACGAGCCAGCTCGAAGCTGGCCAATGCCTCCTGTGCCTGAACCGGCAAGCTCATCGCAACAACTCCAGGCCCTGATCAAGCGCCGCGAAAAACCGTTGCAGGTCGTCACTGTCGTTGTACAACCCCAGCGACACCCGAATCGCCCCTTCCAGCCCCAGTCCCTTCAGTAACGGCATGGCGCAGTGATGCCCGGCACGTACGGCAATGCCTTGCTCGGTCAGCATATGGGCGATGTCGGCGTTGTGTACGCCGTCGATGACGAAGCTGGCCAGGGCCGCCTGAGGTGTGCCGAGGACGCGCACGCCCTCGCGGTCGGCCAGGCCGCGCAGCAGTTGCTGATGCAGGCTGGTTTCGTGGGCCTCGACAGCATGGCTATCCAGGCTAGCCAGGTAATCCAGCGTTGCGCCCAGCCCGATCACCGCGGCGATCGGCGGGGTACCCGCTTCGAAGCCCAAAGGTGCGGGGCGGAAGCTGGCACTCTGGTAATCCGCCATTTGCACCATTTCACCGCCAAACTGCCAGTGGCGCAGCAGTTGCAGGGCCTGGCTACGGCCGTACAGCACCCCGACGCCTTCCGGCCCATACAGCTTGTGGCTCGAGAACACATAGAAGTCGCACCCCAGCGCCTGTACATCATGGCGGCCATGGACCACGCCCTGGGCGCCATCGACCACGGTCAGTGCGCCTTGTGCTTGGGCATGGGCCAGCAGTGCAGGCAGCGGTTGCCAGGTGCCGAGCACGTTGGACAGCTGGCTGACGGCGAGCACGCGGGTGCGCGGCCCGATCAACTGCAGCGCCTGCTCCAGGTCGATGCGCCCATGCTCGTCCAGCGGCAGTATCACCAGGCGCATGTCGCGGCGCCGGGCCAGTTGCTGCCATGGCAACAGGTTGGCGTGGTGCTCCAGCGCGCTGATTGCAATTTCGTCG
Organism: Pseudomonas sp. URMO17WK12:I7; assembly: GCF_003269045.1. Lineage (NCBI taxonomy): Bacteria > Pseudomonadati > Pseudomonadota > Gammaproteobacteria > Pseudomonadales > Pseudomonadaceae > Pseudomonas > Pseudomonas sp. URMO17WK12:I7. The sequence continues at coordinate 341,262 of NZ_QLTL01000002.1, forward strand.
CCCGCTTCGAAACGGTGTTCCAGGCCATAGGCCAACAGGTTAAGCGCCGATGTTGCGCCATGGGTGAAGATGACCTGCCGTGAGTTTTCGGCATTGAGCCAGGCGGCCACCTTGTCGCGGCTGGTCTCGAAGGCCTGGGTCGCGAGTGCGCCGGGCAGGTGCTGAGCGCGATGCACGTTGGCAGCGCCGTGGCCGTAATAATGGCTCAGGGCATCGAGCAACGCCTGGGGCTTCTGGGTGGTGGCGGCGCTGTCCAGGTAGGTCTGGTGCTGCCGTTGCAGGGCGGCGATAGCGGGGAAATCGGCGCGCCAGGGGGAGGGCTGGAACATGTTCGCGGGGCCTGGAATGAAAATCGGGTCTGGCGCATGCACGCCAGACCCGATCTTAACACTTCAAACCTTGGACGGTGCTCAGTTGTGGGCGTGCAGCGCCTCGTTCAGCTCGATGGCCGACTTGTGGGTCTTGCATTCCACGGCGCCGTTCAGCGAGTTGCGGCGGAACAGCAGGTCGGTCTGGCCAGCCAGGTCACGAGCCTTGACCACTTTTACCAGCTCGTTGTTCTCGTCCAGCAGGTTCACCTTTGTGCCAGCGGTGATGTACAGGCCGGCTTCGACGGTATTGCGGTCGCCCAGCGGAATGCCGATACCGGCGTTGGCGCCGATCAGGCAGCCTTCGCCGACCTTGATGACGATGTTGCCGCCACCGGACAGGGTGCCCATGGTGGAGCAGCCGCCGCCCAGGTCCGAGCCCTTGCCGACGAATACGCCAGCGGACACGCGGCCTTCGATCATGCCCGGGCCTTCGGTGCCAGCGTTAAAGTTGACGAAGCCTTCGTGCATGATGGTGGTGCCTTCGCCGATGTAGGCGCCCAGGCGGACACGGGCGGTGTCGGCGATGCGCACGCCGGCCGGGACCACGTAGTCGGTCATTTTCGGGAACTTGTCTACCGAGAACACTTCCAGCAGCTCGCCCTTCAGGCGTGCTTCCAGTTGCAGTTCGGCCAGTTCGCTGAGGTCGACGGCACCCTGGTTGGTCCAGGCCACGTTCGGCAGCAGCGGGAAGATGCCGGCCAGGCTCAGGCCGTGCGGCTTGACCAGGCGGTGCGACAACAGGTGCAGCTTGAGGTAGGCCTCTGGGGTCGAGGCGAGCGCTGCGTCTTCGGCCAGCAGGGTGGCGACCAGCGGCTTGTGGCTTTCAGCCAGGCGGGTCAGCAGGGCAGCCTGAGCGGCATCGACGCCTTTCAAGGCTTCGGCCAGCTGGGCGGCCTGGGCGTTGCTGAAGGCGATGGCCTGGTTGCCACCTTCGTAGCCGAGGATCGGCGCTACCGCGGCAACCAGCTCGGCGCTCGGGTTGAGCAGGGGTTGTGCATAGAACACTTCCAGCCAGGTGCCCTGGCGGTTCTGGGAGCCGACACCGAAGGCCAGGCTGAACAGGGTATTGGACATGTGATTACCTCGTGCGAAATAGGGTGGGGGCTCAGGCCAGCGCGGCGGCGTACAGGTCGGGCTTGAAGCCGACCAGGGTGCGATCGCCCAGGTCGAGCACCGGGCGCTTGATCATCGACGGCTGGGCGTGCATCAGTTCGACGGCCTTGGCCTGGTCGAGATCGGCCTTGCTGGCGTCGTCGAGTTTGCGGAAGGTGGTGCCGGCACGGTTGAGGATGACTTCCCAGCCGTGTTCGTCGCACCAGCGGTTGAGGCTGTCGCGGTCGATGCCTTGGGCCTTGTAGTCGTGGAATTCGTAGGCGATGGCTTTTTCTTCGAGCCAGGTACGCGCTTTTTTCATGGTGTCACAGGCTTTGATGCCGTAGAGCGTGTAGGTCATTGTGTACATTGAGGCCACAGGCTGCCCCAATCTCTCCATTTCCGAATGTCAGTCGCGGGATTATGCGGGAACGATTGTGTGAGCGCCACGGGGTGTGCATGTCTTGCGACTTTTGGTGTCTGTGAAACCGAGCGCCGCACGGGCGGCGCTCGATCTCAGCACGTCAACAAGCTCCCAGGCATGCCCCTTCAGCTTCTACAAGCTCAAACCCGGTAACCCCTCCATGTATCATCGTGTTACATATTCATCCAGCACCTGCGACTATCGTGCAGCGGCCTCGTTTCACGATACCCCGCTAACATATTGTTTCAATGGCGATCTCTCGCCCCCGCTGTCGTTTTTGGTTCACAAAGGAAGCCTTCACGGATGCAGTCCGCCTACACCGTCCTCATCCTGCTGACGCTGGTAAGCCTGTCGAAACTGGTCGGGCGCTTGATCCCGTTGCCGCTGCCCTTGGTACAGATCGCCGCCGGTGCACTGCTGGCCTGGCCGACCCTGGGGCTGCATGTGGCTCTGGACCCCGAGTTGTTCCTGTTCCTGTTCCTGCCGCCGCTGCTGTTCGCCGACGGCTGGCGCATTCCCAAGCGCGAGCTGTGGCGCATCCGTGGGCCCGTGGTGGCGCTGGCTGTGGGGCTGGTGCTTTTCACCGTGGTCGGCGCCGGTTACTTCATCCACTGGCTGCTGCCGAGTATCCCGCTGCCGGTGGCCTTCGCCCTGGCCGCCGTGCTGTCGCCCACCGACGCCGTGGCGGTGTCGGCCATCAGCCAGGATCGCCTGCCGACCCCGCTGATGCACATGCTGCAAGGCGAGGCGCTGATGAATGATGCCTCCGGCCTGGTGACGTTCAAGTTTGCATTGGCTGCGGCCATTACCGGGGCGTTTTCGCTGGCCGATGCCAGCTTCAGTTTCGTCCTGGTCGCCCTCGGCGGGCTGGCTGTGGGCGTTGCACTGAGCTGGCTGATTGGCCGCTTGCGCGCCTGGATGATCGCCCGTGGCTGGGATGACCCGGCCACCCACGTGGTATTCATGCTGCTGTTGCCGTTCGCCGCTTACGTGCTGGCCGAGCGTCTTGGTGTGTCGGGCATTCTCTCGGCAGTGGCCGCCGGCATGATGCAGAGCTGGCTCGACCTGTTGCCGCGCCAGACCAGCACCCGCCTGCTTAACCGCAGTGTCTGGTCGCTGCTGGAGTTCGCTTTCAACGGCCTGATCTTCCTGCTATTGGGCCTGCAGCTGCCAGACATCATCAAGGCTGTGGTCAGCCATGAGGCAACCGTGTGGCCAACCCTGGCTTGGCGCTGCCTGGATGTACTGGCGATTTTCGCTGCGTTGATTGTGCTGCGCTTTGTCTGGGTGCAGAGCATCTGGCGTGCGATTGGCATGGTGCGCCGCTGGCGCGGCAAGCCGGCGCTGGTGCTGATGCCCACCGCGCGTTCTTGCTGGCTGATGACGCTGGGTGGCGTGCGTGGGGCGGTGACCCTGGCGGGCGTGATGTCGATACCGCTGCTGATGGGCGCGGGCAAGGCCTTCCCCGAGCGTGACCTGCTGATCTTCATTGCGGCCGGTGTGATCCTGCTGTCGTTGATCAGTGCCTGTATTGCCTTGCCGCTGTTGCTGCGCGGGGTCACCAAGAGCCCGGACGAGCGGCTGCATCAGGAAGTGCAGGAAGCTTGGCGACGTACGGCCGAGGCGGCGATCCACGCGCTGGAGGCTGAAGAAGTGATCGACACCAGTGCGCCTCAGGATGCGGCTCAGGCCACCTTGGCCACGGAGCTCAAGGCGCGATTGATGGCCGAGTATCGGGATGAGCTGGACAGCTACAACGATACGGCCGAGGCAAGGGCACTGGCCGAACAGATGGACTTGCTGGAGCGGCGCTTGCGCTTGCGCGCGCTGCGGGCGCAGCGGCTGGAGCTTTATAACCTGCATCGCCAGCATCTGGTTGGGGATGAGGTGGTCAGGCAGGTGTTGGGTGAGCTGGATCTGAGTGAAGCCAACCTGGGGCAGGTCAGATAGACCGCAGGGGCTGCTTTGCAGCCCTTTCGCGACACAAGGCCGCTCCTACAGGAAACTGCGATCATCTGTAGGAGCGGCCTTGTGTCGCGAAAGGGGCGCAAAGCGCCCCCAGATTCAATCAGCGACTCTGCAGGAAGGCGCGAATCCGCTCGGCGGCTTCGATGCACTCGGCCAGCGGCGCAACCAGCGCCATGCGCACCCGGCCGGCCCCCGGGTTGACGCCGTCGACTTCACGCGACAGGTACGACCCTGGCACCACGGTCACATGCTGGGCTTCGAACAGGTCGCGGGTGAACGCGGCATCGCAGCCTGGCACCTTGGCCCACAGGTAGAAGCTGCCATCCGGACGTTGCACATCCATCACTGGCTGCAGGATATCCAGCACGGCATCGTACTTGGCGCGGTACTGGTCACGGTTTTCGCGCACGTGTACTTCGTCCTGCCAGGCGGCGATGCTGGCCAACTGGGTCTGCACGGGCATGGCGCAGCCGTGATAGGTGCGGTACAGCAGGAACGGCTTGATGATCGATGCATCACCGGCGACGAAGCCCGAACGCAGGCCTGGCAGGTTGGAGCGCTTGGACAGGCTGTGGAACACCACGCACCGTTTGAAATCGTTGCGGCCCAGTTCGGCGCAGGCGCTCAGCAGGCCCGGCGGGGGTGCGTCTTCGTAGAAGTACAGCTCGCTGTAGCACTCGTCGGCGGCGATCACGAAGTCGTGCTCGTCAGCCAGGGCAATCAGCTTCTTCAGGGTGTCCATCGGCACCAGCGCACCGGTCGGGTTGCCTGGCGAGCACAGGAACAGGATCTGGCAACGCTTCCAGACGTCGGCCGGCACGGCATCGAAGTCCGGGTTGAAGCCGTTGTCTTCCAGGCATGGCAGGTAGTGCGGGGTGGCACCGGCCAGCAGGGCTGCGCCTTCGTAGATCTGGTAGAACGGGTTGGGGCTGACCACCAGGCCGTCATCGGCGCGGTTGACTACGGCCTGGGTGAAGGCAAACAGCGCCTCACGGGTACCATTGACCGGCAGGATGTGGCGGTCGGCATCCAGCCAGCCGGCCGGCACGCCGAAGCGGCGCTCGCACCATTGGCCGATGGCCTGGCGCAGGGCTGGCAGGCCGATGGTGCTCGGGTACACCGCCAGCTTGTCGAGGTTGTCGGCCATGGCCTGGGCGACGAACGCCGGCGATTCGTGCTTTGGCTCACCGATCGACAGGGCGATGGCGCGTTTGTCCGCCGCTGGCTTCACAGTGCCCAGCAGGGCGCGCAGTTTCTCGAACGGGTAGGGCTGAAGCTGGGTCAAGGCATGGTTCATCGGCGCAAGGTCTCGTCAATCGTCTAATCGTTAAAAAATCACGCGGGTCGGGCTGGCATCGCTGGCCTGGCCGGCCTGCAGTTGCTGCACGATGGCTTCCTGCAGGCGGCTGCACAGCTGCGGGTCGGACAGCGGCTGGTTGTCGGCATCGGTAATGAAGAACACATCCTCCACCCGCTCGCCGAGGGTGGCGATCTTGGCGTTCTGCAGCGACAGGTCGAACTCCAGGAAGATCCGCCCGATCCGCGCCAACAGGCCGGGGCGGTCCGGTGCGGTGATCTCGAGGATGGTCACCGGGCGCTGGGCGTCGTTGAGGATGGTCACCTGCGGCGGGAAGTTGAAGTGCTTGAGCTGGCGCGGCACCCGGCGCTGGATGATGGTGGGGTAATCCTCGGGGTTGCGCAGCGCTTCGGTCAGGCCGTCGCGGATCTGCTTGACCCGCTGCGGGTTGTCGCCGATCGAGCCGCCGTCGTTGTCGAGCACGATATAGGTGTCGAGGGTGAACTGGCTGCTCGAAGTGATGATCCGCGCATCATGGATGTTCAGGTTCAGCTGCGACATGGCGGCCACGGTCACGGCGAAGAAGTCGTGCTGGTCGGGCGCGTAGATGAAGATCTGCGTGCCGCCTTCGAATTCGCGCTGGGTGGTTTCCTTGATCAGCACCAGCGGCCCGCCATCTGCCGGTTGCTGGAGGATGGCGTCACTGTGCCAGGCCACGTCGGCGGCGTTGTGCTTGAGGAAGTAGTCATCGCCCAGTTGCGACCACAGCTGCTCGACGTCGTCCGGGTCGGTGCCCTCGCGCACGAGGATGTCCAGTGCGGCCGATTGGGTCTGGCGGATCTGCTCCTCACGGTCCAGCGGGTTTTCCAGGCCGCGGCGCAGGGCACGCTTGGTCTCGGTGTAGAGCTGGCGCAACAGGCTGGCGCGCCAGGAGTTCCACAGGCTGGGGTTGGTGGCGTTGATGTCGGCCACGGTCAGTACGTAGAGGTAGTCCAGGCGCGTTTCGTCGCCCACGTGCAGGGCGAAATCGTTGATCACCTGCGGGTCGGACAGGTCCTTGCGCTGCGCCGTGGTCGACATCACCAGGTGGTTCTGCACCAGCCAGACGATCAGCCGGCTGTCCCAGGCGGGAAGCTGATGGCGTTCGCAGAACTTCTGCGCATCCACCGCGCCGATCTCGGAGTGGTCGCCCTGGCGGCCCTTGCCGATATCGTGGTACAGGCCGGCCAGGTAGATCAGCTCGGGCTTGGGCAGGCGGCCCATGAGTTTGCTGGCCAGCGGGAATTTCTCGGACACCGGCGTGTACTGCAGCTTGCGCAGGTGTTTGATGAGGTTGAGGGTGTGCGCATCGACCGTGTAGATGTGGAAGAGGTCGTGCTGCATCTGCCCGACGATCAGGCCGAACTCCGGCAGGTAGCGGCCAAGGATGCCGTACCGGTTCATCCGCCGCAGGTTGCGGTGGATGCCGATCTCGCACTTGAACAGTTCGATAAACAGGCTGGTGTTGCGGATATCGTTGCGGAAGGTGTCGTCGATCAGGTGCCGGTGCTCGCGCAGCAGGCGCACGGTGTCGGCGCGCACGCCCTTGATCTCCGGGTGCTGGGCCATCAGCACGAAGATCTCCAGCATGGCGAACGGGGTGCGCTTGAACACGTTCGGGTTGACCGCTTCGATATAACCATCGTGCAGGCGGAAGCGTGCGTTAAGCGGCTGGGTGGTGCCGCTGTCGTCATCGGCGAGGATGACTTCTTCGAAGTGCTGGATGATCAGGTCGCACAACTGGCTGATGCTCATCACCACCCGGTAGTACTGCTGCATGAACTGTTCGATGGCCCGCTTGGGGTTGTCGTCGCTGTAACCAAGCAGCGCGGCGATACTGCGCTGGTGATCGAACAGCAGGCGGTCCTCGGCGCGCCCGGCGAGCATGTGCAGGGCATAGCGCACCTTCCACAGGAAGTCCTGGGACGAGGCCAGCAGTTCGTTCTCGCTTTCCAGCAAAAAGCCTTCGCCGGCCAGGGCGTGCAAGTTCAGGGTGCCGTATTGGCGGCGGGCCACCCAGAGCACCGTCTGGATGTCGCGCAGGCCACCGGGCGAGCCTTTGACATTGGGCTCGAGGTTGTACTCGGTGTCGTTGTACTTGTGGTGGCGGGCCTTGAGTTCGGCGCGCTTGGCCAGGAAGAACTCCTTGCTCGGCCACATGTAGGTGGTGCTGGTCACCTCGAGCATGCGCTGGCGCAGGTCTTCGGGGCCGGCAATGGTGCGGCTTTCCATCAGGTTGGTGATCACCGTCAGGTCGGCGCGGGCCTGTTCGGCGCATTCGCCGACGGTACGCACGCTTTGGCCGACTTCCAGGCCGATGTCCCAGAGCAGGGTGAGGAAGCGCTCGATGGCCTCGCGGTACTGCTCGTGCTCGGCGGCGCCGAGCAGGATCAGCAGGTCGATGTCCGAATGCGGGTGCAGTTCACCGCGGCCATAGCCGCCAACCGCGACCAGGGCGATACCACTGGGGTCGCCCCAGTCGAACTGGTTCCAGGCCTGTTGCAGGATATTGTCGACGAGCCAGGCGCGGGCTTCGATCAGCGGGCGGATTTCGCCACCCGTGCGAAAACGCTTGTCGAGCACCTCGCCGGCCTGGCGGATGGCTTTCTTGAAGGCGGCAATGGGGCTCGCCTTGAGGGCCAGTTCCGCCTGGAACTGGCCGCGGTCGAACAGCTCGGGATCCACCTGGGGCATCGCGTCGCGTTCCTGTCTGGAGGGTTGCCTTGGGTGCAATCAGGCCGAGGTGCGCGGGATGGTGTCGTCCTTGCGCAGGGTGAAGATCTCGTAACCGGTGGCCGTGACCACCAAGGTGTGTTCCCACTGGGCCGAGAGCTTGCGGTCCTTGGTGATGGCGGTCCAGCCATCGCCCAGCACCTTGGTGTCGGCCTTGCCCTGGTTGATCATCGGCTCGATGGTGAAGGTCATGCCCTCTTTGAGCTCCATGCCGGTGCCTGCGCGGCCGTAGTGGAGGATCTGCGGCTCTTCATGGAACACCTTGCCGATGCCATGGCCACAGAACTCGCGCACCACCGAGAAACCGTTCTTCTCGGCGTGCTTCTGGATCACTTCACCGATATCGCCCAGGCGGCAGCCCGGCTTGACCAGCTCGATGGCCTTGTACATGCATTCCTGGGTGACCTTGGACAGGCGCTCGGCCCAGACCGGTACGGTACCGACGTGGAACATGCGGCTGGTATCGCCGTGATAGCCGTCCTTGATCACGGTGACATCGATGTTGAGCGTGTCACCGTCCTTGAGCGGCTTGTCGTTGGGGATGCCGTGGCAGACCACATGGTTGATCGAGGTGCAGATCGACTTCGGGTAGCCCTTGTAGTTGAGGGGCGCCGGGATGGCCTGCTGGACGTTGACGATGTAGTCGTGGCACAGGCGGTCGAGCTCTTCGGTGGTGACACCGGGCTTGACGTGTTCTTCGATCATTTCCAGCACCTCGGCGGCCAGGCGGCCGGCGATGCGCATCTTCTCGATGTCTTCTGCAGTCTTGATGGTGACGGTCATTACAGGCTCTCTACGGCGCCGCAGGCGGCGCGAACAAACGGGAAAGGCCGGATTCTAGCAGAGCAGGGCGGCCTTCTGTCGGGATAAAGGCGGCCATGCTGCGGTCTATAGAAGGCATTCTGGCCTGTTTGCCGGGGTGCTGCAAAAACTGCTGACGGACGCGACTTTAACCGGGTTCCGTTCGCTCGCGGTCTGTGGTATAAAATGCGCCGCTTTCGGGGTCGATCCCGTCAGCGCCAAACCCACACACGTGTCGACACGATGACCTGGGTGCCCCGAGTCGAATGATTCGCGGGTTGGTCATTGGGATACGTGGAGGCCCAACCCGACTTATCAAGGAACTATCATGTCCCAAGTCAACATGCGCGATATGCTGAAGGCCGGTGTGCACTTCGGCCACCAGACCCGTTACTGGAACCCGAAAATGGGCAAGTACATTTTCGGCGCGCGTAACAAGATCCACATCATCAACCTGGAAAAAACCCTGCCGATGTTCAACGACGCTCTGTCGTTCGTAGAGCGCCTGGCCCAGGGCAAGAACAAGATCCTGTTCGTCGGCACCAAGCGTTCCGCCGGCAAGATCGTTGCCGAGCAAGCTGCTCGTGCAGGTTCGCCATACGTTGACCACCGTTGGTTGGGCGGCATGCTGACCAACTACAAGACCATCCGTGCTTCGATCAAGCGTCTGCGCGACCTGGAAACCCAGGCCGAAGATGGCACCTTCGCCAAGCTGACCAAGAAAGAAGCCCTGATGCGTTCGCGCGATCTGGAAAAGCTGGACCGCAGCCTGGGTGGTATCAAGGACATGGGCGGCCTGCCTGATGCCCTGTTCGTGATCGACGTTGACCACGAGCGCATTGCTATCACCGAAGCCAACAAGCTGGGCATCCCGGTTATCGGCGTTGTCGATACCAACAGCAGCCCAGAAGGCGTTGACTTCGTTATCCCAGGTAACGATGACGCCATCCGCGCTATCGAGCTGTACATGACTTCGATGGCTGACGCCGTCATCCGCGGCCGCAACAACGTTGCCGGCGGCACTGAAGTCTACGCTGAAGAAGCGGCTGCACCTGCTGCTGAGTAATAGGCGCTAGCGTCTACTTGGCACGCGAAAAGGGGGCTCTGCCCCCTTTTTGCCACCTTGAAATCCTGCTGTCAGCAACGGCCCCGCATGATGGGCGAGCTGATATAAAGGCAGCGATTTGCAGAATTTAACGCCCGTGAAAAGCGGGTGGAATGGTTGAAAAACTTTCCAAGAGGATTTTGAAATGGCAGCAATTACTGCAGCGCTGGTCAAAGAACTGCGCGAGCGTACCGGCGAAGGCATGATGGATTGCAAGAAGGCCCTGGAAAAGGCCGACGGCGACATCGAAAAAGCCATTGACGACATGCGTGCCTCGGGCGCCATCAAGGCCGCCAAAAAGGCTGGCAACGTGGCTGCTGAAGGCGCCATCGCCGTCAAGACCGACGGCAAGGCCGCCGTCCTGCTGGAAGTGAACTCGCAGACCGACTTCCTGGCCCTGCAAGACGACTTCAAGAACTTCGTGGCCGAAAGCCTGGAAGAAGCCTTCGCTCAGAAGCTGACCGACGCGGCTCCCCTGATCGCCTCGCGTGAAGCTGCTCGTGAAGCCCTGGTTGCCAAGTGCGGCGAAAACGTCAACATCCGTCGCCTGGTACGCGTTGAAGGTGACGTTGTCGGTGCTTACCTGCACGGCAACAAGATCGGCGCTGCCGTTGTCCTGAAGGGCGGCGACATCGAGCTGGCCAAGAACATCGCCATGCACGTTGCAGCTTCGAACCCAGAGTTCCTGGATTCGTCGGAAATCTCCGCCGAGGCCATCGAGCGCGAGAAGAACGTCTTCCTGCAGCTGAACGCCGACAAGATCGCCGGCAAGCCGGAAAACATCGTTGAGAACATGATCAACGGTCGTATCACCAAGTTCAAAGCCGAAGCCTCGCTGAAAGAGCAAGCGTTCGTCATGAACCCGGAAGTCAAAGTTGGCGAGCTGGCCAAGAAAGCTGGCGCTGAAATCGTTTCCTTCACCTACTTCAAGGTTGGCGAAGGCATCGAGAAGCCGGTCGACGACTTCGCTGCTGAAGTTGCCGCTCAGGTAGCAGCTGCCAAGCAGTAAGACAGCCCCGTCTGTCGCCCCAAAGAGGCTGCCCGCTCACGCGCGCAGCCTCTTTGTCAAAGCGGGAGCGGTTTACGAGACCGTTGCTCGCTGACGCAGTCGCTGCGTCTCGTTAGAGTTACATGCAGGCTCAACAAGCCCGCCAGAATTTTTTACAAACGCCGCAGGAGAGATTCGCAATGGCTCAGCAGGGCAGTGGTCATCAGGCTCGCTATAAACGCATTCTACTCAAACTTAGCGGCGAGGCCCTGATGGGCTCGGAAGAGTTCGGGATCGACCCCAAGGTCCTGGATCGCATGGCGCTGGAAGTCGGCCAACTGGTCGGCATTGGTGTTCAGGTAGGTCTGGTGATCGGCGGTGGCAACCTGTTCCGTGGTGCGGCGCTCAGTGCAGCCGGCATGGATCGCGTCACCGGCGACCACATGGGCATGCTGGCGACCGTAATGAACGGCCTGGCCATGCGTGACGCGCTGGAGCGGGCGAACATCACCGCCATTGTCATGTCGGCTATTTCCATGGTTGGCGTGACCGATCACTATGATCGCCGCAAGGCCATGCGCCATCTGAACGCCAAGGAAGTTGTAATTTTCGCTGCCGGTACCGGCAACCCGTTCTTCACCACCGACTCCGCCGCCTGCCTGCGCGCCATCGAAATCGATGCCGACGTGGTATTGAAGGCAACCAAGGTCGATGGTGTATACACTGCAGATCCATTCAAGGACCCGCATGCCGAGAAGTTCGATCATCTGACCTACGATGAAGTGCTGGATCGCAAGCTGGGTGTGATGGATCTGACGGCAATCTGTCTGTGCCGCGACCACAAGATGCCGCTGCGCGTCTTCAATATGAACAAGCCCGGCGCCCTGCTGAACATCGTGCACGGCGGCGCGGAAGGAACCCTGATCGAGGAAGTTCAAAAATGATCAACGATATCAAGAAAGACGCCCAGGACCGCATGGGCAAGTCCCTCGAAGCCCTGGCTCGCAACCTGGCTGCCATCCGCACCGGTCGCGCTCACCCAAGCATCCTGGATACCGTCAGGGTCACTGCCTGGGGCAGCGAGATGCCGCTCAACCAGGTGGCCGCGATCACCGTCGAAGATGCCCGTACCCTGAAGATCGTCGCTCACGACAAGAACCTCAGCGCTGCCATCGAGAAGGCCATCCTGACCTCCGACCTGGGCCTGAACCCGTCCAGCGCCGGTACCACCATCCGTGTACCGATGCCGGCCCTGACCGAAGAGACCCGCAAGGGCTACACCAAGCAGGCCAGCGGCGTTGCCGAGGATGCCAAGGTGGCCGTGCGCAACGTGCGCCGCGATGCCTTGGGTGACCTGAAGAAGCTGACCAAGGACAAGGAAATCAGCGAAGACGAAGAGCGTCGCGCCGCTGATGAAATCCAGAAGTTGACCGACAAGTTCATTGCTGAAGTCGATGCTGCTTACAAAGCCAAGGAAAAGGACCTGATGGCCGTTTAAGGCCGAGGTTTTTTAATGGAAAAGTCCAAGTTGGCGGCACCGTCCTCGGTGCCGCGTCATGTCGCGATCATCATGGATGGCAACAACCGCTGGGCGAAGAAGCGCTTGTTGCCCGGCGTCGCCGGGCACAAGGCTGGCGTCGATGCGGTGCGCGCAGTCATCGAGGTGTGTGCCGAGTCCGGGGTCGAAGTGCTGACCCTGTTCGCGTTCTCCAGCGAGAACTGGCAGCGCCCGGCCGAAGAGGTCGGTGCGTTGATGGAGTTGTTCTTCTCAGCCTTGCGTCGTGAGGCCCGGCGTCTCAACGAGAACAACATCAGCCTGCGCATCATCGGTGACCGTTCGCGTTTTCACCCAGAGCTGCAGGCTGCCATGCGCGAGGCTGAAGCGCTTACCGCGGGCAGCAATCGCTTTATCCTGCAGATCGCCGCCAACTACGGTGGACAGTGGGATATCGCCCAGGCTGCCCAGCGTCTGGCGCGTGAGGTGCAGGCCGGCCATCTGCGTCCGGACGATATCACCCCAGGCTTGTTGCAGACCTGCCTGGCCACAGGCGAGCTGCCGTTGCCCGACCTGTGTATCCGCACCGGTGGCGAGCATCGCATCAGCAACTTCCTGCTGTGGCAGCTGGCTTATGCCGAACTGTACTTCTCCGACCTCTACTGGCCGGATTTCAAACACGAGGCCATGCGCAAAGCCCTGGCCGATTTCGCTTCGCGCCAGCGCCGCTTCGGTAAGACCAGCGAGCAGGTCGAGGCTGGAGCTCGTGCTTAATGCTTAAACAACGCATCATTACTGCGCTGATCCTGTTGCCGGTCGCGCTGGGTGGTTTTTTCCTGCTCAACGGCGGGGACTTCGCCCTGTTCATCGGCTTCGTGGTGACCCTCGGTGCCTGGGAGTGGGCGCGTCTGGCCGGGCTCGTAGCCCAGCCTCTGCGCATCGCCTACGCCGCTGTAGTCGCCGGGGCGCTGATGCTGCTCCACCTCATGCCGGACCTGGCGCCCTGGGTGCTCGGGGCTTCGGTCATCTGGTGGGGGCTGGCCACCTGGCTCGTGCTGACCTATCCACGCAGCAGCGAGCTGTGGGCCAGCGCAGCCTGCAAACTGCTGATCGGCCTGCTGATCTTGTTGCCGGCCTGGCAAGGGCTGATCCTGCTCAAGCACTGGCAGTTGGGTAACTGGCTGATCCTGTCGGTCATGGTGCTGGTCTGGGCCGCTGATATCGGTGCCTATTTCTCCGGGCGTGCCTTCGGCAAGCGCAAGCTGGCGCCGCAGGTAAGCCCAGGCAAGAGCTGGGAAGGCGTGTACGGCGGCTTGGCGGTCAGCCTGGTGATCGCCCTGGTGGTCGGCATCAGCCGTGACTGGGGTTTCGGTCAGCTTCTGCTGGGGCTGCTGGGCGCCGCGTTGGTGGTCATGTCGTCGGTGATCGGTGATCTGACCGAAAGCATGTTCAAGCGACGTGCCGGCATCAAGGACAGCAGCAACCTGCTGCCTGGCCATGGTGGCGTGCTTGACCGCATCGACAGCCTGACGGCAGCAATCCCGATCTTTGCCGTGCTGCTGTGGGCTGCAGAATGGGGTGTGATGTGAGTGGCGTGCAGCGCATTACCGTCCTGGGTGCTACTGGCTCGATCGGCCTCAGCACCCTCGATGTGATTGCACGGCACCCCGAGCGCTACCAGGTTTTCGCCCTGAGCGGCTATTCGCGCATCGACGAGCTGTTGGCCCTGTGCGTTCAACACCGCCCGGTCTATGCCGTGGTGCCCAATGGTGAAGCCGCCGCGCGCCTGCGTGATGGCCTGGCTGGCGCTGGCTGCGTTACCCAGGTACTGGAAGGGGAGGCGGGCCTCTGTGAGGTGGCAGCAGCCCCCGAAGTGGATGCGGTGATGGCGGCCATTGTCGGCGCTGCCGGTCTGCGCCCTACCTTGGCTGCGGTCGAGGCGGGCAAGAAAGTATTGTTGGCCAACAAGGAAGCGTTGGTGATGTCCGGCGCACTGTTCATGGAAGCTGTGCGTCGCAGTGGCGCCGTGCTGTTGCCAATCGACAGCGAGCATAATGCGATCTTCCAGTGCCTGCCTGGCGATTATGCCCGTGGCCTGAGCCAGGTCGGCGTGCGCCGCATCCTGCTGACTGCCTCGGGTGGGCCGTTCCGCGAAACGCCCCAGGCAGCCTTGGTCGATGTCACGCCGGAACAGGCTTGTGCTCACCCCAACTGGTCCATGGGCCGGAAGATTTCGGTGGACTCGGCCAGCATGATGAACAAGGGCCTGGAGCTGATCGAGGCCTGCTGGCTGTTCGACGCAGCACCGGCCAAGGTCGAAGTGGTGGTGCATCCGCAAAGCGTGATCCATTCGCTGGTCGACTACGTCGATGGTTCGGTGCTGGCCCAGCTGGGCAACCCGGACATGCGCACCCCGATCGCCAACGCCCTGGCCTGGCCAGAGCGCATCGATTCCGGGGTTGCCCCGCTGGACCTGTTCGCCATCGCACGCCTGGACTTCCAGGCGCCAGACGAACAGCGCTTCCCTTGCCTGCGCCTTGCGCGCGCGGCGGCAGAGGCCGGGAACAGTGCACCTGCGGTGCTCAATGCGGCCAACGAGGTCGCGGTCGAGGCATTTCTCCAGCGGCGTATCCGCTTCCCGGAGATCGCGGGTATGATCGAACAAGTGCTAGATCAGGAACCTGTGGTACCGCTGCTGTCGCTGGAAGCGGTGTTCGCTGCCGACCAGCGCGCCCGCGAGCTGGCTCGTGAGTGGCTGAGGCGTCACGGCCGTTGAGGCTGGTCGCTCTTCCAGGGTTCTGCTGAACGTCATTCGGAGATAGATATGACTGCGCTCTACATGATTGTCGGCACCCTGGTGGCCCTGGGTGTGTTGGTCACGTTCCACGAATTCGGCCACTTCTGGGTTGCCCGGCGCTGCGGAGTCAAGGTGCTGCGCTTCTCCGTCGGCTTCGGTACGCCGCTGCTGCGTTGGCATGACCGCCAAGGCACCGAGTTCGTGGTGGCGGCGATCCCGCTGGGCGGCTACGTCAAGATGCTCGACGAGCGTGAGGGGGAAGTTCCTCCTGCGCTCGCACACCAGTCTTTCAATCGCAAGTCGGTGCGTCAGCGCATCGCGATCGTGGCTGCTGGCCCCATTGCCAACTTCCTCCTGGCCATCGTCTTCTTCTGGCTGTTGGCCCTGCTCGGCACCCAGCAGGTCCGCCCGGTAATCGGCGCGGTCGAATCCGGGAGCCTGGCAGCGTCCGCAGGCCTGGCCGCTGGTCAGGAAATTGTATCTATCGATGGCAAGGCGACCAATGGCTGGTCGGCCGTCAATCTGCAGCTTGTTCGACGCCTGGGCGAGAGTGGCACGCTGCAGGTAGGGGTGCGCGACGAAGGCGCCAGTGCCGAGCGCCAGCTGCAGGTGAAGCTGGACCATTGGCTCAAGGGGGCCGACGAGCCGGACCCAATCCAGTCCCTGGGCCTGCGCCCATGGCGGCCGGCGGTTGCGCCGGTACTGGCCGAGATCGATCCGAAAGGCCCGGCCGCTGCCGCTGGTCTGAAGGCTGGCGACAAGTTGCTTGCGCTCGACGGCGCGGCACTGAGTGATTGGCAGCAGGTGGTGGACAGCGTTCGCGCTCGTCCGGACGCCCCCGTGGTGCTGCGCGTCGAGCGCGATGGCGCGGCCCTGGATGTGCCGGTGACACTGGCTCATAAAGGCGAAGGCAAGGCTGCCGGTGGTTATCTCGGGGCGGGTGTGAAGGGCGCCGAATGGCCCGCGAGCATGCTCCGCGAAGTCAGCTATGGGCCGCTGGATGCCGTTGGCGAGGGCCTCTCGCGTACTTGGAACATGAGTGTCCTGACCCTCGAGTCGCTGAAGAAAATGCTGTTCGGGGAGCTCTCGGTAAAAAACTTGAGCGGACCGATAACCATTGCTAAAGTGGCGGGCGCTTCAGCCCAGTCCGGCGTGGGGGATTTCCTGAATTTCCTGGCCTACCTGAGCATAAGCCTGGGGGTTCTTAACCTGCTGCCCATTCCGGTACTGGATGGGGGGCATTTGCTGTTTTACCTCGTCGAGTGGGCGCGCGGTCGTCCGCTGTCGGAACGGGTGCAAGGTTGGGGGATCCAGATCGGTATCAGTTTGGTCGTAGGGGTGATGTTGCTCGCCCTGATCAACGATCTGGGTCGACTTTAAAAGATTCGCTCAATTGCGAACCTGCCGCCTTCATGCGGCGGGTTGTTTATTGCCAGTTGGAATAAAAGGACTTCATGAAACGTCTGCTGCTAACTGCGGTCATGTCCGCACTGATGATCGCTGAAGTTCACGCCGAGTCCTTCACCATCTCCGATATTCGTGTCAACGGCCTGCAGCGGGTATCCGCTGGCAGCGTGTTCGGCGCGTTGCCGCTCAACGTCGGCGACCAGGCTGACGACCGCCGCCTGGTCGACTCCACCCGTTCGCTGTTCAAGACCGGCTTCTTCCAGGACATCCAGCTCAACCGCGATGGCAACGTCCTGATCATCAACGTGGTCGAGCGCCCATCGGTGTCGAGCATCGAGATCGAAGGCAACAAGGCGATCAGCACCGAAGACCTGATGAAAGGCCTGAAGCAGTCGGGCCTGGCCGAAGGCGAGATCTTCCAGCGTGCCACCCTCGAAGGCGTGCGCAACGAGCTGCAGCGCCAGTACGTGGCCCAGGGCCGCTACTCGGCCGAGGTCGACGCCGAGGTGGTGCCGCAGCCGCGCAACCGCGTGGCCTTGAAGATCAAGATCAACGAAGGCACCGTCGCTGCCATCCAGCACATCAACATCGTTGGCAACACCGTGTTCAGCGATGACGAGCTGGAGCAGCTGTTCGAGCTGAAGACCACCAACTGGCTGTCGTTCTTCAAGAACGACGACAAGTACGCCCGCGAAAAGCTTTCCGGTGACCTGGAGCGCCTGCGTTCCTACTACCTGGACCGCGGCTACATCAATATGGACATCGCTTCCACCCAGGTGTCGATCACCCCGGACAAGAAGCACGTCTACATCACCGTCAACGTCAACGAAGGCGAGAAGTACACCGTTCGCGACGTCAAGCTCTCGGGTGACCTGAAGGTGCCGGAAGACCAGGTCAAGTCGCTGCTGCTGGTGCAGCCGGGCCAGGTGTTCTCGCGCAAGGTGATGACCACCACCTCCGAGCTGATCACTCGCCGCCTGGGCAACGAAGGCTATACCTTCGCCAACGTCAACGGCGTGCCACAGCCGAACGACCAGGACCACACCGTCGACATCATGTTCGTGGTCGACCCGGGCAAGCGAGCCTACGTCAACCGCATCAACTACCGCGGCAACACCAAGACCGAAGACGAAGTGCTGCGTCGCGAAATGCGCCAGATGGAAGGTGGCTGGGCTTCGACCTACCTGATCGACCAGTCCAAGACCCGCCTCGAGCGCCTGGGCTTCTTCAAGGAAGTCAACGTCGAGACCCCGGCGGTGCCAGGCACCGACGACCAGGTCGACGTCAACTACAGCGTCGAAGAGCAGGCCTCCGGCTCGATCACTGCCAGCGTCGGTTTTGCCCAGAGCGCCGGCTTGATCCTGGGTGGTTCGATCAGCCAGAGCAACTTCCTCGGTACCGGTAACAAGGTGTCCATTGGCCTGACCCGTTCGGAATACCAGACCCGCTACAACTTCGGCTTCGTTGACCCCTACTTCACTGCCGACGGCGTGAGCCTGGGTTACAACGCCTTCTACCGCAGCACCGACTACAGCGACCTTGATGTCGACGTGGCCAGCTATGCCGTAGACAGCCTGGGTGCCGGTGTGAGCCTTGGCTATCCAATCAGCGAAACCTCGCGTCTGACCTATGGCCTGAGCGTTCAGCAGGACAAGATCAAGACCGGTAGATACACCGTTGACGAGATCTTCGACTTCCTCAAGCAGGAAGGTGACAGCTTCACCAACTTCAAGGCATCGATCGGCTGGTCCGAGTCGACCCTGAACAAAGGTGTGCTGGCGACCCGCGGTCACTCCCAGAGCCTGACGCTCGAGAGCACCATCCCGGGCAGCGACCTGTCGTTCTACAAGCTCGACTACCGCGGCCAGCTGTTCAAGCCAATCACCAACGACTACACCCTGCGCCTGCACACCGAACTGGGCTATGGTGATGGTTTCGGTAGCACTTCGGGCCTGCCGTTCTACGAGAACTACTACGCGGGTGGTTTCAACTCTGTTCGCGGCTTCAAGGACAGCAGCCTGGGTCCACGCAGTACGCCTAGTACCGGCAAGAACCCAGGCACCATTGCCGACCCGGATCAGGATCCGCTGCCGTTCGGTGGTAACGTGCTCGTGCAAGGTGGTGTCGAGCTGCTGTTCCCGCTGCCGTTCGTCAAGGACCAGCGTTCCCTGCGCACCTCCGTGTTCTGGGATGTGGGTAACGTGTTCGACACCAACTGCGGCAGCAAACCGGATTGCGAAAAGGTCGGTTTCTCGGGCATGGCCAGTTCGGTCGGCCTGGGTGTGACCTGGATTACTGCTCTGGGCCCGTTGAGCTTCAGCCTGGCGATGCCGGTGAAGAAGCCGGACGATGCTGATACCCAGGTGTTCCAATTCTCTCTGGGCCAGACCTTCTAAGGTCGGCCCTTGCTTAACGACAACGGTTTTTCCAGGAGTGCATCGTGCGTAAATTGGCTCAACTGGCCGTAGTGGCCGCGGCGCTGGTCGCCACCCCGGCTTTCGCCGAAATGAAGGTCGCCGTGCTGAACTATCAGATGGCTCTGCTCGAATCCGATGCCGCCAAGAAGTACGCGGTCGATGCCGAGAAGAAGTTCGGCCCGCAACTGACCAAGCTGAAAAGCCTGGAAAGCAGCGCCAAGGGCATCCAGGACCGTCTGATCAAGGGCGGTGACAAGATGCAGCAGCAGGAGCGTGAACGCCTGGAGCTCGAATTCAAGCAGAAAGCCCGTGACTTCCAGTTCCAGTCCAAGGAACTGAACGAGGCCAAGGCCGTTGCCGATCGCGACATGCTCAAGCAACTGAAGCCCAAGCTGGACGGTGCTGTCGAGGAAGTGATCAAGAAGGGCGGCTACGACCTGGTTCTCGAGCGCGGCGCGGTCATCGATGTCAAACCTCAGTACGACATCACCCGCCAAGTCATCGAGCGCATGAACCAAGCGCGTTGATATGACCGTGACCATGACGCTCGGCCAGCTGGCCGAGGCCCTCGGGGCCACACTCAAAGGCCCTGAGGCGCTGCCGATTACCGGGCTGGCCACCTTGCAGGAGGCCGGCCCCGGTCAATTGAGCTTCCTCGCCAACCCGCAGTACCGCAAATACCTGGACAACTGCCAGGCCGCTGCGGTGCTGCTCAAGGCTGCGGACGCCGAAGGCTTTGCCGGCAATGCCCTGATCGTGGCCGACCCGTACCTGGCGTATGCGCGCATTTCCCACCTGTTCGACCCCAAACCCAAGGCTGTGGCGGGTATACATCCCAGCGCCGTGGTGGCGGATGATGCCCAGGTGGATGCCAGCGCCAGTATCGGGCCGTTTGCGGTCATCGAAAGCGGTGCGCGCATCGGCGCCAATGTCAGCATTGGCGCACATTGCTTCGTCGGTGCCCGTTGTGTGGTCGGTGAAGGCGGCTGGCTGGCACCGCGGGTCACGCTGTATCACGACGTGACCATCGGCAAGCGTGTGGTCATTCAGTCGGGTGCCGTGATCGGTGGCGAGGGCTTCGGCTTCGCGAACGAAAAGGGCATCTGGCGCAAGATCGCCCAGATTGGCGGCGTCACCCTTGGTGATGACGTGGAAATCGGTGTCAATACTGCGGTAGACCGTGGCGCGCTGTCCGACACGCGGATCGGCGACGGGGTCAAGCTCGACAACCAGATCCAGATCGCCCACAACGTGCAGATCGGTGATCACACGGCCATGGCTGCTTGTGTGGGTATCTCCGGCAGCACGCGCATCGGCAAGCATTGCATGCTGGCGGGTGGCGTTGGCCTGGTGGGGCATATCGATATCTGCGATAACGTATTTGTCTCCGGGATGACCATGGTGACCCGCTCGATCACCGAACCAGGCTCCTATTCATCCGGCACGGCCATGCAGCCTTTGGCTGACTGGCGCAAGAGCGCGGCGCGTATCCGCCAGCTCGACGACATGGCCAAGCGTCTCCAGCAGCTGGAAAAACGTGTCGATACCGTGACCTCAGGTGGCCAGCCGACATCAGAAGGCTGATACCATTTCCTGAGCAAGAGTGAACAGTCGCTAGCTGGCTCCTCTTTGGACTGCAAAAGGAGCGTGTGGTCAGCACCTGCGCTCCCTATTCTTATTACAGGCTTCCCCCCGAAATGATGGACATCAACGAGATTCGCGAATACCTGCCTCACCGCTACCCGTTTCTGCTGGTAGATCGCGTGACGGATCTGGACTTCGAGGCCCAGAGCATTCGTGCCTACAAGAATGTCAGCATCAACGAGCCGTTCTTCAATGGCCATTTCCCGGCGCACCCGATCATGCCGGGCGTCCTGATCATCGAAGCCATGGCCCAGGCGGCCGGCATCCTTGGTTTCAAGATGCTCGATGCCAAGCCGGCCGATGGCACCCTGTACTACTTCGTCGGTTCCGACAAGCTGCGTTTCCGCCAACCGGTTCTGCCGGGTGACCAGTTGGTACTGGAAGCCAAGTTCCTCAGCCGCAAAAGCATGATCTGGAAGTTCGAGTGCCGTGCTCTGGTCGACGGCAAGCCGGTATGCTCGGCCGAGATCACCTGTGCGGAACGCTCCCTATGAGTTCGATTGATCCGCGGGCGATCATCGATCCGTCGGCCAAGCTGGCCGACGGCGTCGAGGTTGGCCCGTGGTCGATCGTCGGCCCGGATGTCGAAATCGGTGAGGGTACGGTCATTGGCCCGCACGTGGTGCTCAAAGGGCCGACCCGGATTGGCAAGCACAACCGCATCTACCAGTTTTCCTCGATTGGCGAAGACACCCCTGACCTCAAGTACAAGGGTGAGCCGACGCGTCTGGTGATCGGCGACCACAACGTTATCCGTGAAGGTGTGACCATTCACCGTGGTACGGTCCAGGATCGTGCGGAAACCACGCTGGGTGATCACAACCTGATCATGGCCTATGCCCACATTGGTCACGACAGCGTCATTGGCAACCACTGCATCCTGGTCAACAACACGGCGCTGGCCGGGCATGTGCACGTGGGCGACTGGGCGATCCTGTCCGGTTTCACCCTGGTGCACCAGTACTGCCATATTGGCGCCCATGCGTTCTCCGGCATGGGTACGGCGATTGGCAAGGATGTACCTGCCTTCGTCACGGTGTTCGGCAGCCCTGCCGAGGCCCGCAGCATGAACTTCGAAGGCATGCGCCGCCGTGGCTTCAGCGACGAGGTCATCCATGCCCTGCGTCGTTCCTACAAGATCGTCTATCGCCAGGGTTTGACCGTGGAAGAGGCAATCAAGGAACTGGACGAGCTGGCCGCCAAGTACGAGCAGGTCGAGCTGTTCCGCCAGTCGATCGTGAACTCCGCCCGCGGCATTACCCGCTGACATGGCGCAGCTTTGCGTAGCCCTGGTCGCGGGTGAGGCCAGCGGCGATATTCTCGGTTCCGGGCTTATGCGCGCCCTCAAGGCGCGCCATCCCGATGTCCGCTTTATCGGTGTGGGTGGCCCGTTGATGGAGGCCGAAGGCCTTCAGTCATACTTCCCCATGGAGCGCCTCGCGGTCATGGGGCTGGTCGAAGTGCTGGGGCGCCTGCGTGAGCTGCTAAAGCGCCGCAAGGCATTGATCCAGACCCTGATCGGCGAAAAGCCCGATGTGTTCATTGGTATCGACGCCCCCGATTTCACCCTCAATATCGAACTGAAACTGCGCCAGGCGGGGATCAAGACCGTCCATTACGTCAGCCCGTCGGTCTGGGCCTGGCGGCAGAAGCGCGTGCTGAAAATTCGCGAAGGTTGCGACCTGATGCTCACGCTGCTGCCGTTCGAAGCACGCTTCTATGAGGAACAGGGCGTACCGGTGCGGTTCGTCGGCCACCCGCTGGCCGATACCATTCCGTTGGCGGCAGACCGTCAGGCAGCGCGTAGCGAGTTGGGCCTGGCCGATGGGCCGCTGGTGGCTTTGATGCCGGGTAGCCGTGGTGGTGAGGTCGGGCGCCTGGGGGTACTGTTCCTCGACGCCGCCCAGCACCTGCGCGAGCTGGTGCCTGGCGTGCGTTTCGTGTTGCCGTGCGCCAACGCGGCGCGGCGTGCCCAGGTCGAGCAGATGCTCGAAGGCCGCGATCTGCCGTTGACCTTGCTCGATGGCCAGTCGCACCGGGCGCTGGCTGCTTGTGACGCGGTGCTGATCGCCTCTGGTACCGCCACGCTGGAGGCGTTGCTGTACAAGCGCCCGATGGTCGTTGCCTATCGCCTGGCCCCGCTGACCTACTGGATTCTCAAGCGTCTGGTGAAAAGCCCTTACGTATCGCTGCCCAACCTGCTCGCCCAGCGCGAACTGGTGCCTGAGCTGCTGCAGGAAGCCGCGACCAGCGAAGCCCTGGCACAGACCTTGGCACCGCTGGTCACCGACGGCGCCCAGCAAACCGAACGCTTCGACGCGATACACCGTACCCTGCGCCGCGACGCCTCCAATCAGGCGGCCGACGCGGTGCTGGCCCTGCTCAAGGACCGCTGACATGCAGATTGGACTGGACTTCAACCTGGTCGAAGACCTGGTTGCCGGCGTAGACGAAGTAGGCCGCGGCCCCCTGTGCGGTGCAGTGGTCACGGCTGCGGTGATTCTCGACCCGGCGCGGCCGATTGTCGGTCTCAACGATTCGAAGAAGCTCACCGAAGCCAGGCGCGAGGCGCTGTTCGACGAGATCTGCGAAAAAGCCCTGAGCTTCTGCATCGCCCGCGCCGAAGTCGAGGAAATCGACCGGCTCAACATCCTCCAGGCCACCATGCTGGCCATGCAGCGAGCGGTGGAAGGGCTGCACGTTACCCCGAAGCTGGCACTGATCGACGGCAACCGTTGCCCGAAACTGGCGGTCCCGGCAGCACCGGTGGTCAAGGGAGATAGCCAGGTGCCGGCGATTGCCGCAGCGTCGATCCTGGCCAAGGTTACCCGCGACCGGGAGATGAGCGCGTTCGAGCTGATCTATCCGGGGTATGGGATAGGCGGGCACAAGGGCTACCCTACGCCGGTGCACCTCGAAGCCCTGGCGCGCCTTGGGCCTACCCCCATTCATCGGCGTTCCTTCGCCCCGGTGCGGGCAGCCTGGGAAGCCCGCGAGAGCATCACCGATTCCCTGATCTGATTAACTGGGGCCGCTATGCGGCCCAATCGCTTTTGTAGGAGCGGCTTCAGCCGCGAACGCCGGCACAGCCGGTGCCAACCACCGCGGCGCCTGATTCGCGGCTAAAGCCGCGCCTACAGAGATCGTGTTGCAAAGCAGCCGCCAAATCCCCCACTCAATTACGCTACAATCCCGCCCTTGTCGTTAAGCATTGCTACAGGACTTTCCATGTCGGTTCCCTTCGTTCACCTGCGCGTCCATTCCGAATTCTCGCTGGTAGACGGCCTGGTGCGGATCAAACCGCTGGCCAAGGCACTGGCGGGGATGAACATGCCGGCGGTGGCGATCACTGACCAGAGCAACATGTGCTCGCTGGTCAAGTTCTACAAGACCGCCATGGGCGCCGGGATCAAGCCGATCTGCGGTGCCGACCTGTGGCTGGCCGGGGCCGATCCGGAAGCACCGCTGTCGCGTATCTGCTTCCTGGCCATGGACCCCAAGGGCTACCGCAACCTCACCGAGCTGATTTCGCGCGGCTGGACCGACGGCCAGCGCAACGGCCTGGTGATCCTTCAGCGTGAGTGGATCGCCCCCGCCAGCGAAGGGCTGATTGCCCTGTCCGCGGGCAAGGAAGGCGATATCGGCATGGCCCTGATGAATGGCCGCCAGGATGAAGCCCAGGCCCTGCTGCGCGACTGGATGGGCATGTTCCCGGAGCGCTTCTACGTTGAGGTGCAGCGCACCAACCGCGCCGGCGACGAAGAGTACGTGCACGCCGCCGTGGCCCTGGCTGACCAGCTTGGCGCGCCGCTGGTGGCTACCAACGATGTCCGTTTCATCAAGCAGTCTGACTTCGATGCCCACGAAACCCGCGTCTGTATCGGCGAAGGCTGGACCCTCGACGATCCGCGCCGCCCGCGTTGCTACAGCGACCAGCAGTACCTGAAGTCGGCCGAGGAAATGGCCGAGCTGTTCAGCGACCTGCCTGATGCCATTGCCAACACCGTCGAGATCGCCAAGCGTTGCAACATCCAGGTGCAGCTGGGCAAATACTTCCTGCCTGATTTCCCGACGCCCAACGGCATGAGTATCGACGACTACCTGCGCCATGTGTCCCATGAGGGCCTGGAAGAACGCCTGGCGGTGCTCTGGCCGAAGGAGACCACGCCCAATTACGAAGAGAAGCGCCAGGTCTATCTGGACCGCCTGAAGTTCGAGCTGGACATCATCATCCAGATGGGCTTCCCCGGTTACTTCCTGATCGTTATGGACTTCATCAAGTGGGCCAAGAACAACGACGTGCCGGTCGGCCCAGGCCGGGGTTCGGGTGCCGGTTCGCTGGTGGCCTACGTGCTGAAGATCACCGACCTCGACCCGTTGGCCTACGACCTGCTGTTCGAGCGCTTCCTCAACCCTGAACGTATTTCCATGCCCGACTTCGACGTCGACTTCTGCATGGATGGCCGTGACCGGGTGATCGATTACGTGGCCGAAGCCTATGGCCGCAACGCCGTGAGCCAGATCATCACTTTCGGTACCATGGCCGCCAAGGCGGTGGTGCGCGACGTGGCGCGGGTGCAGGGCAAGTCCTACGGCCTGGCCGACCGCCTGTCGAAGATGATCCCGTTCGAAGTGGGCATGACCCTGGAGAAAGCCTACGAGCAGGAAGAGATCCTGCGCGACTTCCTCAAGGGCGACGAGGATGCCCGCGAAATCTGGGACATGGCGCTCAAGCTCGAAGGTGTCACCCGTGGTACCGGCAAGCATGCCGGTGGCGTGGTGATTGCCCCGACCAAGCTCACCGACTTCTCGCCGATCGCCTGTGACGAAGAGGGCGGCGGCCTGGTAACCCAGTTCGACAAGGATGACGTCGAGGCTGCGGGCCTTGTGAAGTTCGACTTCCTCGGCCTGCGCACCCTGACCATCATCAAGTGGGCGATGGAGATCATCAACCGCGAGCAGGCCAAGCGGAACCTGCCCGATCTGAACATCGACTTCATCCCGCTGGACGACCGCAAGACCTACGAGCTGCTGCAAAAAGCCGAGACCACGGCGGTGTTCCAGCTCGAATCCCGCGGCATGAAGGAGCTGATCAAGAAGCTCAAGCCTGACTGCCTGGAAGACCTCATCGCACTGGTGGCACTGTTCCGCCCGGGCCCGTTGCAGTCGGGCATGGTGGACGACTTCATCAACCGCAAGCACGGCCGCGCCGAGCTGGCCTACCCGCACTCGGACTACCAGTACGAAGGCCTCAAGCCCGTGCTGGCCCCGACCTACGGCATCATCCTGTACCAGGAACAGGTGATGCAGATTGCCCAGGTGATGGCGGGCTATACCCTCGGCGGCGCCGACATGCTGCGCCGGGCGATGGGTAAGAAAAAGCCTGAAGAAATGGCCAAGCAGCGCGGCGGTTTCATCGAGGGTTGCGTCGCCAACAATATCGATGCGGATCTCGCAGGTAACATCTTCGACCTGGTAGAAAAGTTCGCCGGCTACGGCTTCAACAAGTCCCACTCCGCCGCCTATGGCCTGGTGTCGTACCAGACTGCCTGGCTGAAGACCCACCACCCGGCACCGTTCATGGCCGCAGTACTCTCGGCAGACATGCACAACACCGACAAGGTGGTGGTGCTGGTCGAGGAAGTGCGCAGCATGAAGCTGCGCCTCGATGCGCCGGACGTGAACTTCTCCGATTTCAAGTTCACCGTGAACAACGACGGCCGTATCGTCTACGGCCTGGGGGCAATCAAAGGCGTCGGCGAAGGCCCGGTGGAAGCCATCGTCGAGGCGCGTGCCCAGGGTGGCCCGTTCAAGGATCTGTTCGACTTCTGCGAGCGCATCGACCTCAAGCGAGTCAACAAACGTACCCTCGATGCGCTGGTGCGCAGCGGTGCGCTGGACCGCCTGGGCCCGCATTTCCATGATGAGATCAAGGCCTACCACGCCAACATCGACCTCAACCGTGCGACCTTGCTCTCGGCACTGGGCGAAGCCATCAAGGCAGCCGAGCAGGCGGCCCATACCGCTGACAGTGGTCACGTCGACCTGTTCGGCGGCATGTTCGACGAGGCGGATGTCGACGTCTACGCCAACCACCGCAAGGTGCGCGAGCTGACACTCAAGGAGCGCCTGAAGGGCGAGAAGGACACTCTGGGCCTGTACCTCACCGGTCACCCTATCGATGAATACGAGACCGAGATCCGCCGTTTTGCCCGCCAGCGCATCGTCGACCTCAAACCGTCGCGCGAGACCCAGACCATTGCCGGCATGATCATTGCCCTGCGGGTAATGAAGAACAAGAAGGGCGACAAGATGGGCTTCGTCACCCTGGATGACCGCTCTGGGCGCATCGAGGCGTCGCTGTTTGCCGATGCGTTCATGGCGGCACAGTCCTTGCTGCAGGCCGATGCGATGGTGGTGGTCGAAGGGGAGGTCAGCAACGATGACTTCTCCGGTGGGCTGCGCCTGCGGGTGAAGCAGGTGATGACCATGGAAGACGCACGCACCAAGCTGGCCGAGAGCCTGCGCCTGAAGGTGGCACACGAGGCGCTCAAGGGCGACCGCCTGAAGTGGCTGGGCGAATTGATCACCCGCCACCGTGGTGCCTGCCCGATCACGCTGGAGTACACCGGCAGCGATGCCAAGGCCATGTTGCAGTTTGGCGAGCAATGGTCGATCGACCCGGCCGATGGCCTGATTCAGGCACTGCGTGACCAGTTCGGGCGTGAGAACGTCTTCCTGCAATATCGTTGAATCGACGAAATTTAATCTCGACCTATATGCGCCTGATCCCTTAAGGTAGGGCGCCAAACGGATCAACCGGCCGGCCGCCTGGCCGTAGACCCAAGACGGATGACTATGAACCCGAATTTTCTCGATTTCGAACAGCCGATTGCCGACCTGCAAGCCAAGATCGAAGGCCTGCGCCTGGTGGGTAACGACAACTCGCTGAACATCAGCGATGAAATTGCCCGTCTGCAAGACAAGAGCAACACCCTGACCGAAAGCATCTTCGGCAACCTGACCAGCTGGCAGATCGCCCGCCTGGCCCGTCACCCACGTCGTCCGTACACCCTGGACTACCTGGAGCACATCTTCACCGAGTTCGAAGAACTGCACGGCGACCGCCACTTCTCCGATGATGCTGCCATCGTCGGTGGTACCGCACGTCTGGACGGCAAGCCCGTGATGGTCATCGGCCACCAGAAGGGCCGCGAAGTGCGTGAAAAGGTTCGCCGCAACTTCGGCATGCCGCGCCCTGAAGGCTACCGCAAGGCCTGCCGCCTGATGGAAATGGCCGAGCGCTTCAAGATGCCGATCCTGACCTTCATCGACACCCCGGGCGCTTACCCGGGCATCGACGCCGAAGAGCGCAACCAGAGCGAGGCGATCGCCTGGAACCTGCGCGTCATGGCCCGCCTGAAGACCCCGATCATTGCCACCGTGATCGGTGAGGGCGGTTCCGGCGGTGCGCTGGCCATCGGTGTGTGCGACCAGCTGAACATGCTGCAGTACTCCACCTACTCGGTGATCTCGCCAGAAGGCTGCGCCTCGATCCTGTGGAAGACGGCCGACAAGGCTGCCGACGCCGCCGAAGCCATGGGCATCACCGCCGAGCGCCTCAAGAGCCTGAACATCGTCGACAAGGTCATCCAGGAGCCGCTGGGCGGCGCCCACCGTGACCCGGCCAAGATGTCCGAAAGCATCCGTGCCGATCTGGTGCAGCAACTGGACATGCTCGGCAAGCTCGACAACGACGCGCTGCTGGCCCGTCGTTACGACCGCCTGATGAGCTACGGTCTCTGATAGATCCCGGGGCCGCTGCGCGGCCCCTGTGGGAGCGGGTTTGCGAAGAAGACGACGCGGTGTACGGCACCGGCTTCGCCGGTGTTCGCGGGTAAACCCGCTCCCACGGGGATTTGGTTATCAAGCCGAGTGAGGCGCACATGATCAACCTCACCCCCTGGCTCAACGCCCCCACCTGGTACATCGCCTTCTCCGGCGGCCTCGATTCCACTGTCCTTCTGCACCTGCTGGCTGAGCACGCCCGCAACTGCGCAACCCCGCCACTACGCGCCCTCCATATCCATCACGGTCTGCAACCTGCTGCCGACACCTGGCCCGCTCACTGCCAAGCCATCTGCGACAAGCTCGGTATCGATCTCCAGGTCATCCGCGTCCAGGTCCCCCCCGGCGCCAGCCTCGAACAGGCTGCCCGCGACGCTCGCTACGCCGCCTTCACGAACGTGCTAGGTCCCGGTGACATCCTGTTCACCGCCCAGCACCGCGACGACCAGGCCGAAACCTTGCTCTTCCGCCTGCTGCGAGGTGCCGGCTTGCGTGGCCTTGCGGCGATGCCCGAACAGCGCGCCCTAGGGCAGGGCAGCCTGGTCCGGCCGTTGCTGGCCACCTCGCGCCAGCAGCTGCATGCCTACGCCCAGGTCCAAGGGCTGGTATGGATCGAAGATCCAACGAACGCTGATTGCGCCTTCGACCGCAACTATCTGCGCGCGCAGGTGTTTCCGCACTTGCAACAGCGTTGGCCGCAGGCCAGCCAGAACTTCGCCCGTTGTGCAGAGCACCTGGGCGAGGCGCTGGGGCTGCTCGATGAACTGGCGCTGGGCGATCTGGCCAAGGCCGGGGAGGGCGGCGCGCCGGCCTGGGCTGCCCTGCAGTCGCTCGATCTGGCGGTGCTCACCCGTTTGTCACCTGCGCGGCAGCGCAATGCCCTGCAGCACTGGCTGAGCCAGCGAACCCGCCTGCCCGATACCCGTCATTGGGCAGGTTGGGCGGACCTGCGCGATGCCGCGGCAGATGCACAACCGATCTGGCGGCTTGCCGATGGTCGGTTAATACGCAGTCACGGTCGCATCTGGTGGCTGAGTGGCGACTGGTTGAAGCAGCCGGCGGGCGAGGTGCCCTGGCGCGATCCTGGCGAGGCCCTGGCACTGCCGGGCAACGGCAGTGTGCGTCTAGATGTCGCCCAGCCTCTGAGCGAACTGCGTATCGCCTATCGCCAGGGCGGCGAGGTCCTGGATATCCCCGGCCGCGGCCGACGCGACCTCAAGCGCCTGCTCAACGAGCTGCAGGTCCCGCACTTCGTGCGTCCGCGCCTGCCACTGCTATATCGCGGCGAGCGCCTGCTGGCGGTGGCCAATCTGCCTTCGCTGGCGCAGGCCGATTGCCAGCTTCATTGGCAGCCGCCGACGAACGCGCAAGGTTTGAGCTGAAGGGTACATTCCGGTAGACTACCCTCCCTTCTTGATACAACTTCTGTGGCTTCCCCGGAAACACAGCAGTTGCCGATTACCAAGCAGTTTTTTGCTGGGCTGATTCTGGAAATGACGAGCGAGCTCCATGCCGGGGATACCCCTGGTCTGTACAGACGCGGCAGTTTTTCGAGATGCACTGTGATTGACGCAGGTGATCGGGGGCTTCGGCCTTCCTTCGCTTTCTCCGGCGGCGCTGGCCGCCTTAACGCAGACTTCTAGGGTTTTTCATGACGCGCTACATATTCGTCACGGGCGGTGTTGTTTCTTCATTGGGGAAAGGCATTGCCTCGGCTTCCCTGGCGGCCATCCTGGAAGCGCGGGGCCTGAAGGTCACCATGCTCAAGCTGGATCCGTACATCAACGTCGATCCGGGCACCATGAGCCCGTTCCAGCATGGTGAAGTGTTCGTCACCCACGATGGCGCCGAGACCGACCTCGACCTGGGCCACTACGAGCGGTTCATCCGCACCACCATGACCCAGAACAACAACTTCACCACCGGCCGCATCTACGAGCACGTGCTGCGTAAAGAGCGTCGTGGTGACTACCTGGGCGCGACCATCCAGGTGATCCCGCACATCACCGACGAGATCAAGCGTCGCATCATCAAGGGCGCCGGCGATGCCGACGTGGCCCTGGTGGAAATCGGCGGTACCGTGGGTGACATCGAGTCGCAGCCGTTCCTCGAAGCGATTCGCCAGCTGCGTGTCGAAGTAGGCTCCAAGCGCGCCATGCTGATGCACCTGACCCTGGTCCCTTACATCGCCACTGCCGGTGAGACCAAAACCAAGCCGACCCAGCACTCGGTCAAGGAGCTGCGCTCCATCGGCCTGCAGCCTGACGTGCTGATCTGCCGTTCCGACCACCCGGTCGACGCCTCGTCGCGCCGCAAGATCGCGCTGTTCACCAACGTCGAAGAGCGTGCGGTGATTTCGCTGGAAGACGTCGACACCATCTACAAGATCCCAGGTGTTCTGCACGCCCAGGGCCTGGACGACTTCGTCGTCGAGCGCTTCGGCCTGCAGTGCAACAGCGCCGACCTGTCCGAGTGGGACAAAGTGGTCGATGCCAAGCTCAACCCTGAGCAGGAAGTGACCATCGCCATGGTCGGCAAATACATGGAGTTGCTGGATGCGTACAAGTCGCTGATCGAAGCGATGAGTCACGCCGGCATCACCAACCGTACCAAGGTCAACCTGCGTTACATCGATTCCGAAGACATCGAGAACCAGGGCACCAGCCTGCTCGAAGGTGCCGACGCCATTCTGGTCCCGGGCGGTTTCGGCCTGCGTGGCGTGGAAGGCAAGATCACTGCGGTACAGTACGCCCGTGAGAACAAGGTTCCGTACCTGGGCATCTGCCTGGGCATGCAGGTGGCCGTGATCGAGTTCGCCCGTAACGTGATGGGCTGGAAAGACGCCAACTCCACCGAGTTCGACCGCAACAGCGGCCACCCGGTGGTCGGCCTGATCACCGAGTGGGCCGACGCCACCGGTGCCGTCGAGACCCGTACCGAAGCGTCCGACCTGGGCGGCACCATGCGCCTGGGCGCACAGGACTGCCAGCTGGCTGCCGGTTCCAAGGTGCACGACTGCTACGGCAAGGACGTCATCACCGAGCGTCACCGCCACCGTTACGAAGTCAACAACAACCTGCTGCCACAGCTGGTCGATGGCGGCCTGGTGGTTTCCGGTCGTTCCGAAGACGGCGCGCTGGTCGAAGTGGTCGAGGCCAAGGATCACCCATGGTTCGTTGCCTGCCAGTTCCACCCGGAGTTCACCTCCACTCCGCGTGACGGTCACCCGCTGTTCAGCGGCTTCGTCAAGGCGGCCCTGGCCCAGAAGAACAAGGCCTGATTTTTTCAGGTCTTTGGTGAGTTTTCCGACGGTTAAAACCGCGCAAAGCTCATTTCTCGGGTAAAGTACGCCCCGATCTACCCCTGACCGCTCGGTCAGGGGTTGCTTCTGCCAGGCCTGCCTGCTGCGTCCCCGCCTGGTGCAAGGCAAGAATTCCCTAAGCTGCGTTGTTTTCGTCAATTCTGGAGTGCTTACAACAATGGCAAAAATCGTCGACATCAAAGGTCGTGAAGTTCTCGATTCGCGTGGCAACCCCACTGTGGAAGCCGATGTACTGCTCGACAACGGCATCATCGGCAGCGCTTGCGCGCCGTCCGGTGCTTCCACCGGCTCGCGCGAAGCGCTGGAGCTGCGTGATGGCGACAAGAGCCGTTACCTGGGCAAGGGCGTGCTGAAGGCCGTCGCCAACATCAACGGCCCGATCCGCGACCTGCTGCTGGGCAAGGATCCTTCCGACCAGAAGGCCCTGGACCGCGCCATGATCGAGCTGGACGGTACCGAGAACAAGGCCAAGCTGGGCGCCAACGCCATCCTGGCGGTGTCCCTGGCTGCCGCCAAGGCTGCTGCACAGGATCAGGACCTGCCGCTGTACGCGCATATCGCCAACCTGAACGGCACCCCGGGCCAGTACTCGATGCCGGTTCCGATGATGAACATCATCAACGGTGGCGAGCACGCCGACAACAACGTCGACATCCAGGAGTTCATGGTTCAGCCGGTGGGCGCCAAGACCTTCTCCGATGGCCTGCGCATGGGCACCGAGATCTTCCACCACCTCAAAGCTGTGCTGAAGGCCCGTGGCCTGAACACCGCCGTAGGTGACGAAGGTGGCTTCGCTCCGAACCTGGCCTCCAACGAAGACGCCCTGGGCGCCATCGCCGAAGCCGTTGAAAAAGCCGGCTACAAGCTGGGCACCGACGTGACCCTGGCCCTGGACTGCGCGGCTTCCGAATTCTACGAAGACGGCAAGTACAACCTGTCCGGTGAAGGCAAATCGTTCGATGCCGAAGGCTTCGCCGAGTACCTGAAAGGCCTGACCGAGCGTTTCCCGATCATCTCGATCGAAGACGGCCTGGACGAGTCCGACTGGGCTGGCTGGAAGATCCTGACCGACAAGATCGGCGAGAAGGTGCAACTGGTCGGCGACGACCTGTTCGTGACCAACACCAAGATCCTCAAGGAAGGCATCGAGAAGGGTATCGGTAACTCGATCCTGATCAAGTTCAACCAGATCGGCTCGCTGACCGAAACCCTGGAAGCCATCCAGATGGCCAAGGCTGCCGGCTACACTGCGGTGATCTCGCACCGTTCCGGTGAAACCGAAGACTCGACCATCGCTGACCTGGCCGTGGGTACCGCTGCCGGCCAGATCAAGACTGGCTCGCTGTGCCGCTCCGACCGCGTCTCGAAGTACAACCAGCTGCTGCGCATCGAAGAGCAACTGGGCGCCAAAGCGGTTTACCGTGGTCGTGCCGAGTTTCGCGGTTAAGCAAGAGATGGTAAAAAGACAGCAGCCGAGGCTGTCGGAACTTTCGATCTGAAATTTCTGACGCTTCATGCGGGTTTCTGTCAACGAAGCCTGGCCTCGGCCAGGCTTCGTGCTATATGACGCCCGTGTGCGGCGGTCTTTAACCTGGATACCTTGATGCGCAGTCCCTATTGGTTGTTCCTTGTCCTGCTCCTGCTGCTCGGTGGCCTGCAGTACCGCCTTTGGGTGGGTAACGGCAGCCTGGCGCAAGTGGCCGAGCTCAAGCAGCAGATCGACGAACAGCACGCCGAGAACGAGCGGCTGCTGGAGCGTAACCGCGTGCTCGATGCCGAGGTGCTGGAGTTGAAGAAGGGTATGGAGACCGTCGAAGAACGGGCTCGTCATGAACTGGGAATGGTCAAAGAGGGCGAAACCCTCTTCCAGCTGCCGCAAAAATGAATGAATCTTTGCCGGCCTTCTGGGCCGTAATTCCTGCTGCGGGCGTCGGTGCCCGCATGGCTGCCGACCGCCCCAAGCAATACCTGGAGCTGGCCGGGCAGACCCTCCTTGAGCACAGCCTCGACTGTTTTCTTGGCCACCCCTCGCTCAAGGGCGTGGTGGTCAGCATTGCCGAAGATGACCCGTACTGGCCTGGCCTGCGTTGCGCCAGCGACCCGCGCATCCAACGTGCAGCGGGTGGTGACGAACGTGCCGACTCGGTGCTCAATGCCTTGTTGCTGCTGCATGCCCAGGGGGCGTCGGACAACGACTGGGTGCTGGTGCACGATGCGGCTCGGCCGAACCTGGCGCGTAGTGACCTGGACAAGCTGCTGTCGGAGTTGGCTGACGACCCGGTAGGCGGGCTGCTGGCGGTGCCGGCGCGCGATACCCTCAAGCGCGCCGATGCCAATGGGCGGGTCGCCGCGACGGTGGACCGCAGCACCATCTGGCAGGCCTATACACCGCAGATGTTCCGCCTGGGCGCGCTGCATCGGGCCTTGGCCGAAAGCCTGGTTTCGGATGTGGTGGTGACCGACGAGGCGTCGGCCATCGAGTGGTCGGGGCAGGCGCCGCGGCTGGTCGAAGGGCGCAGCGACAACATCAAGGTCACCCGGCCAGAAGATCTGGAGTGGCTGCGCCAGCGCTGGGCGGGCAGGCGCTGAAATTGCCGGGGCCGCTTTGCGGCCCTCTCGCGACACAAGGCCGCTCCTACAGGAGATCGCATTTCCCTGTAGGCGCGGCCTTGTGTCGCGAAAGGACCGCGCAGCGGTCCCGGCATTCGATCAGGTCACCCGATACTCAGGCAACTCCGCCAACCCTTCCTTCAGGTAATCCACCAACCGCCTTACCTTCGGCGATAAGTGCCGCTGCTGCGGATACAACGCCCAAACCGCCGTATTCGGCGGCTGATGCCCCTCCAGCAACGAAACCAGTGCGCCGCTGTTCAAGTGCTCGAGCACGTAATAGTCCGGCAACTGGCACAACCCCATCCCCAACAGCGCCGCATCCAGCACGGCCTGGCCACTGTTGCAGCGCCAGTTGCCCTGCACCCGCTGGCTGATCTCGCGGCCATCCTGCTGCAGCCCCCACAGGTCAGAGCTACCGATCAGGCAATTGTGCCGGGCCAGTTCCGACAGGCTGTGCGGCCGCCCGTAGCGCTCCAGGTACGCTGGCGAGGCACACAGGTACATGCGCCGCGGCGCCAGGCGCGTGGCCACCAGCCGCGAGTCGGCCAGCCGGCCCAGGCGAATCGCCAGGTCCATGCCTTCGTGCAGCAGGTCGAGGGTGCGGTTGCTCAGTTCAACTTCGACCCGCAATTGCGGATACAGCGCCATGAAGCGCGTTACCAGCGGCACGATGAAGCGTTCACCATAGGCCACCGCACAGGTCATGCGCAGCAGGCCCTTGGGCTCGCTGGCCAGGTCACCCATGGCGCGCAGCGCTTCCTCGCGACCGTCCTGAAGGCGCTGACAGTGCTGCAGAAAGGTCTGCCCGGCTTCACTCAAGGCCACCCGGCGGGTACTGCGGTACAGCAAGCGGGTTTGCAGGCGCTCTTCAAGGCGGGCGATCTGCCGGCTGATGTGGGATGACGACACGCCCAGGCGCTCGGCCGCAGCCGTGAACTGACCCGACTCGGCCACGGCGACGAACTCGTCGATGCCTTCCCAGCGGCTGCTCATGGATTATCCCTGTATGGCAATAATGTTTTGGCTTTTACTGGATTATTCATCAAAAGCGCGTGGATTACACTGCTGGACTGAATCGATCCCCATTGTCTGGAGACCCTGTGATGATCAAGTCCCGTGCCGCCGTTGCCTTCGAGGCCAAGAAACCCCTGGAAATCGTCGAAGTCGACGTGGCCATGCCCAAGGCCGGTGAGGTGTTGCTGCGCGTGGTCGCCAGCGGTGTCTGCCACACCGACGCCTACACCCTCTCCGGCGCCGACCCGGAAGGCATCTTCCCGTCGATCCTCGGCCATGAAGGCGGTGCGATCGTCGAAGCCGTGGGCGAGGGCGTTACCTCGGTGGCAGTGGGCGATCATGTGATCCCGCTGTACACCCCGGAATGCGGCAAGTGCAAGTTCTGCCTCTCGGGCAAGACCAACCTGTGCCAGGCCATCCGTGCCACCCAGGGCAAGGGCCTGATGCCGGATGGCACCACCCGCTTCTCGTACAAGGGCCAGCAGCTGTTCCATTACATGGGCACCTCGACCTTCTCCGAGTACACCGTGCTGCCGGAAATTTCCGTGGCCAAGATCCAGAAAGAAGCACCGCTGGAGAAGGTCTGCCTGCTCGGTTGCGGCGTCACCACCGGTATCGGCGCGGTGCTCAATACCGCCAAGGTCAAGCCAGGTGACACCGTGGCCATCTTCGGCCTGGGTGGCATCGGGCTGTCGGCCGTAATTGGTGCGG
Source organism: Pseudomonas sp. URMO17WK12:I7 (assembly GCF_003269045.1). Lineage (NCBI taxonomy): Bacteria > Pseudomonadati > Pseudomonadota > Gammaproteobacteria > Pseudomonadales > Pseudomonadaceae > Pseudomonas > Pseudomonas sp. URMO17WK12:I7. Next base: position 377,348 of record NZ_QLTL01000002.1, read on the forward strand.
TCAAGGCCAAGGCCTCGCGCATCATCGCCATCGACATCAACCCGGCCAAGTTCGAAATCGCCCGCCAGCTGGGCGCTACCGACTGCATCAACCCGAAAGAGTACGACCGCCCGATCCAGGAAGTGATCGTCGATCTCACCGACGGTGGCGTGGACTTCTCCTTCGAGTGCATCGGCAACGTGCAACTGATGCGCGCGGCCCTGGAGTGCTGCCACAAGGGCTGGGGCGAGTCGGTGATCATCGGCGTCGCCGGTGCCGGCCAGGAAATCGCCACCCGTCCGTTCCAGCTGGTGACCGGCCGTGTCTGGCGTGGTTCGGCATTCGGCGGCGTGCGTGGCCGCAGCGAGCTGCCAAGCTACGTGGACATGGCCGAGAAGGGTGAGATCCCGCTGGATACCTTCATCACCCACACCATGGGCCTGGAGGACATCAACAAGGCCTTCGACCTGATGCACGAAGGCAAGAGCATCCGCAGCGTGATCCACTTCTGAGGTCAGCCATGAGCCTGGATAACATCTCCTGCCAGAAAAGCTTCGGCGGCTGGCACAAGCGTTACCGGCATCACTCCAAGGTGCTGGGTTGCGACATGGTGTTCGCCGTCTACCTGCCACCACAGGCAGAGCAGGGTGAGAAGCTGCCAGTGCTGTACTGGCTCAGCGGCCTTACCTGCACCGACGAGAACTTCATGCAGAAGGCGGGTGCCCAGCGCCTGGCCGCCGAGCTCGGCTTGATCATTGTCGCCCCCGACACCAGCCCGCGTGGCGAGCAAGTGGCGGGCGACCCTGATGGTGCGTGGGACTTCGGCCTCGGCGCCGGGTTCTACCTCAACGCTACCCAGCAACCCTGGGCCCAGCACTATCGCATGCACGACTATGTGGTGCAGGAGTTGCCGGCCCTGATCGAGGCGCACTTCCCGGCGTCCGAGCAGCGCAGCATCAGCGGCCACTCCATGGGGGGGCATGGCGCGCTGGTGTGCGCCTTGCGCAACCCGGGGCGCTATCGTTCGGTGTCGGCATTTTCGCCGATCAGCAACCCGATGGATTGCCCGTGGGGTGAGAAAGCCTTCAGCCGTTACCTGGGTGAAGACCGTGCGCGCTGGCGTGAATGGGATGCCAGTGTGCTGCTGGCGCAGACGCCTGCAGGCGAGTGCCCGCCGCTGCTGGTGGACCAGGGCGACCGTGATGACTTCCTCGAGAAGCAGCTCAAGCCTGAAGCGCTGGAGCAGGCCGCACGCAAAGGCGGGCATGAACTGACCCTGCGCTTGCAGCCTGGCTATGACCACAGCTACTACTTCATCGCCAGCTTCATCGACGAGCACCTGCGCCATCATGCGAAGGCAATGGGGCGCCTGTAGGAGCGGCCTTGCCGGGGCGCCGGACCGGTCGGAAAGGGCCGCAAAGCGGCCCCAGGATTTCGGCGCCACTGCCTCTATCGCCAGGGCTGCTGCGCAGCCCTTTCGCGGCGCAAGGCCGCGCCTACATGGCGGCCCCAATAGTGGCTAAAGCAGGTAGAATCACGCCCTGACTCAATCAGGGCGTTTTTCTATGCGTATTGGCCACGGCTACGATGTGCACCGTTTCTGCGACGGTGATTTCATTACCCTGGGTGGGGTGCGTATCCCCCACAAATACGGCCTCCTGGCCCATTCCGACGGTGACGTGCTGCTGCACGCCCTGAGCGATGCCTTGCTCGGCGCTGCTGCGTTGGGCGACATCGGCAAGCATTTCCCCGACACCGACCCGCAGTTCAAGGGCGCCGACAGCCGCGTGCTGCTGCGTCACGTGGTCGCTATCGTCAAGGCCAAGGGCTGGCAGGTCGGCAACGTCGACGCCACCATCGTCGCCCAGGCCCCGAAAATGGCCCCGCACATCGAAACCATGCGCCAGCTGATTGCCGAAGACCTGCAGGTTGAACTCGACCAGGTCAACGTCAAGGCCACCACCACCGAAAAGCTCGGTTTTACCGGCCGTGAGGAGGGCATCGCCGTGCATGCGGTTGCCCTGCTGCTGCCAGCATGACCGAACTGGACCTGCTGGGCCCGCGCGCGTCGGGCGAATCGTTGGGTAGCGCCGTGCTAAAGGCCGTGGCTGATGACTTCCAGGTCGACGAAGTGCTGGACATCCCGCTGTCCGGCCAGGGCGAGCACCTGTGGCTGTGGGTCGAGAAGCGCGACCTTAACACCGAAGAAGCTGCCCGCCGCCTGGCCCGCGCCGCCGGTGTACCGGTGCGCGCCATCAGCTATGCCGGCCTCAAGGATCGCCAGGCCCTGACCCGCCAGTGGTTCAGCCTGCACCTGCCGGGCAAGGCCGACCCGGATCTGTCGCGTGCCGAAGATGACACCCTGCGGGTGCTGAAGCAGGTGCGTCACCAGCGCAAGCTGCAGCGCGGTGCCCATTCAGCTAACGGTTTCACCCTGCGTCTGACCGCCCTGGCGGCTGAGCGCCAGGCCCTGGATGCTCGCCTGGAGCAACTCAAGCAACAGGGCGTGCCGAACTACTTCGGCAGCCAGCGTTTCGGTCACGGTGGCGGCAACGTCCACGACGCTCAGGACTGGGCCGCGCGCAAGGCTCTGCCGGAACAGCGCAACGTGCGTTCGCGCCTGCTTTCGGCAGCGCGCAGCTACGTGTTCAACCAAGTGCTGGCGGCGCGGGTCGCTGATGGCAGCTGGCAGCGCGCCCAGGTCGGGGACCTGTTGGCGTTCACCGATAGCCGTAGCTTCTTTCCTGCTGGAGAGCAGGAATGTTCCGATCCTCGCCTGGCGATTCTTGATTTGCATCCGACTGGTCCGATGTGGGGGGAAGGCCCTTCGCCCGCGGCTGGCGCGACCTTCGGGCTTGAGACGGCAGTCGGCGAGCGTCACCTGGCACTGTGCCAGTGGCTGGCATATGCGGGCATGAGTCACGAACGGCGCATCCTGCGGCTCCCTATTGGCGGCCTGACGTGGCATTATCCCGAGCCTGATATCCTGCAACTGGAATTCGTCCTTCCGGCCGGATGCTTCGCCACCGTGGTGGTGCGCGAACTCGTCGATCTGGTGCCGGCAGGGCAGACGGACAGCCCATGCGTATTCTGATTTCGAATGACGACGGTGTTACGGCACCGGGCCTCGCCGCGCTACACAGTGCGCTGGCGGATTATGCCGAGTGCGTGGTGATCGCCCCGGACCAAGACAAGAGCGGCGCTGGCAGTTCGCTGACGCTGGACCGGCCGCTGCACCCGCAGACCTTGGCCAACGGCTTCATCAGCCTCAACGGCACACCTACCGATTGCGTGCACCTGGGGCTCAACGGTCTGTTGCCGGAGCCTGTGGACCTGGTCGTCTCGGGCATCAACCTGGGGGCCAACCTGGGTGATGACGTGATTTATTCCGGTACGGTCGCCGCCGCACTGGAAGGCCGGTTCCTGGGCGGCACCTCGCTGGCGTTCTCGCTGCTGTCGCGGCTGCCCGACAACCTGCCGACCGCCGCCTACATTGCCCGCCGCCTGGTAGAGGCGCTGCCGCGCCTGCACCTGCCGCCGCGCACTGTACTCAACGTCAATATCCCCAATCTGCCGCTGGAGCACATCCGCGGCATCCAGCTTACCCGCCTCGGTCACCGGGCGCGGGCGGCGGCGCCGACCAAGGTGGTCAACCCGCGTGGCAAGGAAGGCTACTGGATCGCCGTGGCCGGTGATGCCGAGGATGGCGGGCCAGGCACCGATTTCCATGCTGTCATGCAAGGTTACGTGTCGATCACCCCGTTGCAGCTGGACCGCACGTTCAACGATGCCTTCGAACAGCTCGACGGCTGGCTGGAGGGCCTGCTCTGATGCGTGAACAGGACGATCTGCAGCGCCGTGGCGGTATCGGCATGACCTCGCAGCGGACCCGCGAGCGGCTGATCCAGCGCCTCTATGAGGAAGGCGTGTCGAACGCCAAGGTGCTTGACGTGATTCGCCGTACCCCACGCCACCTGTTCGTCGACGAGGCGCTGGCGCACCGGGCATACGAAGACACGGCGCTGCCGATCGGGCACAACCAGACCATCTCCCAGCCGTTCATGGTGGCGCACATGAGCGAGCTACTGCTGGAGGCGGGGCCGCTGGACAAGGTATTGGAGATCGGCACTGGTTCCGGCTACCAGACCGCGATCCTGGCCCAGCTGGTCGAGCGGGTGTTCTCGGTGGAGCGGATCAAGGTGTTGCAGGATCGGGCCAAAGAACGCCTGGTCGAGCTCAACCTGCGCAATGTGGTGTTCCGTTGGGGCGACGGCTGTGATGGCTGGCAGGCGCTGGCACCCTACAACGGCATCATCGTTACTGCGGTGGCCCCGGAAGTGCCGCAGGCGCTGCTCGACCAACTGGCACCGGGAGGGCGGATGGTGATTCCGGTCGGCCCTGCCGGCGAGGTGCAACAGCTGATGCTGATCGTGCGCGAAGAGCACGGCTTCTCCCGTCGCGTGCTGGGTGCAGTGCGTTTCGTGCCGCTGCTCAATGGCCCGCTGGCCTGAGGCGGCAGGAATATTTGCAGCCGCAACGAATTCTTGCAGCATGGCCCTGTCTATCTGGCGGGGCCTGGGCCCTGCCAATGCCGCCTGGCTTGGTTATAATTGCAACAATATTGCATTTCATATCGTATTATCGATTTTCGGCACCATGAGGGGAGCGCGGGTGGGGCACACAGTCATTCGGCAGCGAAAGGATCGGTCGGTTTTCAAGCTTCTGGTGATTGCACTGGCCATGGGCACCCTGCTGACAGGTTGCTCCAGCACAGGCTCCAGCGGTGCGCGCGTGGTCGATCGCAACACTGCTGCGCCCAAGCGACCTGCAGTGACCTCGGGGCAGTACGTCGTCAAACCTGGCGATACCCTGTTCTCCATCGCGTTCCGCTATGGCTGGGACTACAAGGAGCTGGCCGCGCGTAACGGCATTCCCGCCCCCTATACCATTCGCCCGGGCCAGGCGATCCGTTTCAGCAGCGGGTCTGCCAGCAGTACCACGGTGGTCTCCAGCCCGTCCTCCTCGAGCCGAACAACGGTCATTCGTCGCCCTGCCGGAACGCCTATCAACACCCCGCAAAACGGCGGAAAGCCGACGCCAACAACGCCCGCCACGCCTGCTCCGGTGGTTGCCACGGTGCCCGCGGCAGAGCGGGCGGTGGGCAACTGGGCGTGGCCAGCCAATGGCGTGCTGATTGGAAAATTCGCTTCAAACGGTAGTTTGAATAAAGGCATTGATATCGCCGGTGATTTGGGACAGCCTGTTTTTGCTGCGTCTGATGGTGCGGTGGTCTACGCCGGGAGTGGCTTGAGGGGCTACGGCGAACTGATCATCATCAAGCACAGCGATACCTACGTCAGTGCCTACGGTCACAACCGCAGGCTGTTGGTTCGGGAGGGGCAGCAGGTCAAGGCAGGGCAGTCGATTGCTGAAATGGGGTCCACGGGCACTGATCGGGTGAAGCTGCATTTCGAGATTCGCCGCCAGGGTAAACCCGTCGATCCACTCCAGTTCCTGCCACGTCGTTGATCGTTGTGCCCGGCCTGTTCCTGTGACGTAAAGGGGACAGGCTCCTGCGTTGCCAGGGAGACAGGCGCCGCATGAGTCTGAGTTCGAACTCAGCAAAGGACTATAACAATGGCTCTCAGTAAAGAAGCGCCGGAGTTTGACATCGACGATGACGTCCTCCTCATGGAGACGGGCATCGTTTTGGAAACGGATGTGGTGTCAGACGAACCTGCTGTACCTTCGGTTCGGACCAGGGCCAAATCAGGCTCTTCGCTCAAGCAACACAAGTACATCGATTACAGCCGGGCGCTCGATGCCACCCAGCTGTATCTCAACGAGATTGGATTCTCGCCTCTGCTTTCGCCGGAAGAGGAAGTGCACTTTGCGCGCCTGTCGCAAAAGGGTGACCCTGCCGGCCGCAAACGCATGATCGAAAGCAACCTGCGTCTGGTTGTGAAAATCGCCCGTCGTTATGTGAACCGTGGTCTGTCGCTGCTCGACCTGATCGAGGAGGGCAACCTGGGATTGATCCGTGCGGTGGAAAAGTTCGACCCGGAGCGCGGTTTCCGCTTCTCGACCTATGCGACCTGGTGGATCCGCCAGACCATCGAGCGGGCGATCATGAACCAGACCCGCACCATTCGCCTGCCGATCCACGTGGTCAAGGAGCTCAACGTCTACCTGCGGGCCGCGCGCGAACTGACCCAGAAACTCGACCACGAGCCGTCGCCGGAAGAAATCGCCACGCTGCTGGAAAAACCGGTCGCCGAGGTCAAGCGCATGCTGGGCCTGAACGAGCGTGTGTCTTCGGTGGACGTGTCGCTCGGCCCGGACTCGGACAAGACCCTGCTCGACACCCTGACCGACGATCGCCCGACCGATCCGTGCGAACTGCTGCAGGATGACGACCTGTCGCAGAGCATCGATCAGTGGCTGGGTGAGCTGACCGACAAGCAGCGCGAGGTGGTCGTGCGTCGCTTTGGTCTGCGCGGGCATGAGAGCAGCACCCTGGAGGATGTTGGCCTGGAGATCGGCCTGACCCGCGAACGTGTGCGACAGATCCAGGTGGAGGGGCTCAAGCGCCTGCGCGAGATTCTTGAAAAGAACGGGCTTTCCAGCGAGTCGCTGTTCCAGTAAGCCAGGCTGTACCGTATGCAAACGCCCCGATGACCTCGGGGCGTTTTTTATTTTCGGTATTTCGTAACCCAGTACTGGCCTCTTCGCGGGCAAGCCCGCTCCCACAGGATCATCACAGGGCTCAGGCCTGCGCCCTCTCTGGGGTGACGGGCTTGCCCGCGAAGAGGCCGGTAGAGATGGGATAAATCTGGTGGCGAGCAATGTGTACGGCGCTACCCCTGAAGCATGGCGTGTAAGCCTTTGCTTACTCTTTATGTAAGCCATCTGTGCAACTACCAGTAAATCAAAGTCGATTTCAGGTCTGGTTTATTCGTAAATCACTGAAATATAAGTGATTTTTGGCTATGTGGAAATGTGTCCCCAGTAACATCCTGAGAAATCTCGCAGTTGCCCGGCTCAGGGAACTCGCTAGTATTCGAACTGTGCACACGGACATGCACAGGCTTTCAGGGAGAAGGCCAAGGACATCGCAAGACGCGATTTCATCAGGATGATGTTTGGGACAAGCAGGGACTACGGAAAAAATGTGGGCGGGTCAAACCGCCCCTTTTTTTTGCCCGCAGAAAAGTAAAAAAGGCCCGTTGCGGGCCTTTTTCGTATCCGGGCGCTTAGCGCTCCAGGTGGGCGATCTTGCCGGTCTTGCCATCCCACTCTTCAGCGTCGGGCAGGGCGTCCTTACGCTCGGTGATGTTCGGCCAGATTTCTGCCAGCTCGGCGTTGAGCTCGATGAAGTTTTCCATGCCAGCGGGGATCTCGTCTTCCGAGAAGATCGCCTCGGCCGGGCACTCAGGCTCGCACAGTGCACAGTCGATGCACTCGTCCGGGTGAATCACCAGGAAGTTCGGGCCTTCGTAGAAGCAGTCCACCGGACAGACTTCCACGCAGTCGGTGTATTTGCATTTGATGCAGTTGTCGGTGACGACGAAGGTCATTTCTAGTTCTCTCCTCAGGCGACGGCGGCGGCCCTTCCTCTCAGGGCCGCGCGGTTTACGGGCATGTGGCTGCAGGCCAGGCTAATAACCTGCAGCACCAGCAAACCGCGGCGGATTCTACCAGCTTGTAGTGGGCGCCGTTATAACAGGTTCTTTAGTTGATATAGCATTTCGATAGCTTGACGTGGGGTCATGTCATCCAGGTCGAGTTTGCCCAGCTTCTCGATGGCCGGGTGTGGCAGGCTGGCGAACAGGTCGCTCTGGTGCGGGACTTGCGGCTCGTCCTTGGCCTTTTTCGTCACCGGTGCTTCATGGGGCAGGCTGGTGGTTTCCAGCCGGCCCAGGTGCTCGCGAGCGCGCAGGATCACTGGCGCTGGCACGCCCGCCAGCTGCGCCACGGCCAGGCCATAGCTTTGGCTGGCTGGGCCAGGCAGCACGTGGTGCAGGAAGACGATACGCTCGTTGTGCTCGGTGGCGTTCAGGTGCACGTTGGCCACCAGCGGTTCACTCTCCGGCAGTACGGTCAGCTCGAAGTAGTGGGTGGCGAACAAGGTATATGCACGCAGCTGGGCCAGGCGCTCGGCGGCGGCCCAGGCCAGCGACAGGCCGTCGAAGGTGCTGGTACCACGGCCGACTTCGTCCATCAGCACCAGGCTACGGTCGGTCGCGTTATGCAGGATATTGGCGGTTTCGCTCATCTCGACCATGAAGGTCGAACGCCCGCCGGCCAGGTCATCGCTGGAGCCGATACGGGTGAAGATGCGGTCGACCAGCGACAGCTCGCAGCTGGCTGCCGGGACGAAGCTGCCGATGTGCGCCATCAGCACGATCAGGGCCGTCTGGCGCATGTAGGTGGACTTACCGCCCATGTTCGGGCCGGTGATGATCAGCATGCGCGTGCTGTTGTCCAGGCCCAGGTCGTTGGCCACGAACGGCGTGGTCAGCACCTGTTCGACCACAGGGTGACGGCCCTGCTCGATACGCAGGCACGGCTCGTCAGTGAAGCGCGGGCAGTTCAGGTCGAGGTTCAGCGCACGCTCGGCAAGGTTGCTCAGCACGTCGATTTCGGCCAGGGCGGCAGCGCTGTCCTGCAGCGGTGCCAGGTGGCTGATGAGGGTTTCCAGCAGCGCGTCGTAGAGCATCTTTTCGCGCGCCAGGGCGCGGCTCTTGGCCGACAGCGCCTTGTCCTCGAAGGCCTTGAGCTCGGGTGTGATGAAGCGCTCGGCTCCCTTGAGGGTCTGGCGGCGGATGTAGTCGCCCGGCGCCTGCTCGGCCTGCTTGGTCGGCAGCTCGATGAAGTAGCCGTGCACACGGTTGTAGCCGACCTTGAGGTTGGCCAGGCCGGTACGGGCCTTCTCGCGGGTTTCGAGGTCGATGAGGAACTGGCCGGCGTTTTCGCTGATTGCCAGCAGCTCGTCCAGTTCGCTGTCGTAGCCCGCCTTGAGCACACCGCCATCGCGAATCACCGCCGGCGGGTTGTCGATGATTGCACGCTCCAGCAGGCTGGCCAGTTCCGGGTAGGTCCCGGTGATGGCAGCCAGGCGCGCCAGGTGCGGCGCCTCCAGCTCGCTCATGGCGTTCTGCAGTTCGGGCAGGGCGCCAAGGGCGTCGCGCAGGCGCGCCAGGTCACGCGGGCGGGCATTGCGCAGGCCGATACGGGCGAGGATCCGCTCGATATCGCCGATTTCCTTGAGTTGCGGCTGCAGCTTTTCGAAGCGGTAGCCGTCGAGCAGGCAGCGGATCGAGTCCTGGCGCGCCTGCAGTACCTTGAGGTCGCGCAGCGGGCGGTTCAGCCAGCGGGTCAGCAGGCGGCTGGCCATGGCGGTCTGGCAGCGGTCGATCACCGATTGCAGGGTGTTGTCGCGCCCACCGGCCAGGTTGACGTCCAGCTCCAGGTTGCGGCGGCTGGCGCCATCCAGGATGACCGTGTCGTCCAGGCGCTCGTGGCGCAGGCTGCGCAGGTGTGGCAGGGCCGTGCGCTGGGTTTCCTTGGCGTAGGTCAGCAGGCAGCCGGCAGCGCCGATGGCCAGGGTCAGCTTGTCGCAGCCAAAGCCTTTCAGGTCCTTGGTCGCGAATTGCTGGCACAGGGCCTTGCGCGCCGAATCTCGGTCGAAGTCCCACGGCGCGCGGCGACGGGCCCCTGGGCGCTTCTCGGCGGGCAGGTCGCGTGGCCAGTCGTCGGGGATCAGCAGCTCTACCGGGTTCAGGCGCTCGAGTTCGGCCAGCAGGTTTTCCCAGCCCTTGATCTCCTGCACGCTGAAGTTGCCGCTGGTGATGTCCAGCACCGCCAGGCCGAACAGGCGTTCGTCACCGAGCAGGGCGGCAATCAGGTTGTCGCGGCGCTCGTCGAGCAGGGCCTCGTCACTGACCGTGCCGGGGGTGATGATGCGCACCACCTGGCGTTCCACCGGGCCCTTGCTGGTGGCCGGATCGCCGATCTGCTCGCAGATCACCACCGATTCGCCAAGCTTGACCAGCTTGGCCAGGTAGCCCTCCAGCGAATGGAACGGAATGCCGCACATGGGGATCGACTGGCCGGCCGACTGACCGCGCGCGGTCAGGGTGATGTCCAGCAGTTTCGCGGCTTTCTTCGCATCTTCGTAGAAGATCTCGTAGAAATCGCCCATGCGGTAGAACATCAGCTGGTCCGGGTGCTGGTTTTTCAGCTTCCAGTACTGCTGCATCATTGGTGTGTGTGCGGAAAGATCAGACATTCAGGGCCTTACAGCGGGTGATCTGGTTGGCGATTATCAAACCGGCAATGGTACAGGCTTTTTCAACCAGATGCAGGCGCGGGCCATGGGGCATGCGCGCGCAGCCAGGCGCATTGCATTTGCCGGCGCATGCCTGCATTATGCATGTTATGCAAAAACGCAATGTAGCCACCGTACTCAGAGAACTGCTCGACCGCCACGGCCTGTCCCCGACGGAGCTGTACCGGCGCACGGGCGTCCCTCAATCCACCTTGTCGCGGATCCTCGGCGGCAAGATCGTCGACCCTTCAGACAAACACGTGTCGAAGATTGCCGAATACTTCGGTGTAAGCACCGAGCAGCTGCGTGGCCGCGCCGAGCTGGGCGAGTCGCGCGAAGCGGCGTTGCCGGCCCACGGCCATGCTGACCTCAGCGATATCAGCTTGTGGGACGATGAAACCCCCGTCGAGGATGACGAGGTGTCGGTACCTTTTCTTCGCGAGGTCGAATTGGCAGCAGGATCAGGAAGGTTCGTCATCGAAGAAAGCGAGCGAGCGCGGCTGCGGTTCGGCAAGCGCAGCCTGCGTCACAACGGCGTGCAGTTCGACCAGGCCAAATGTGTGACCGTGCGCGGCAACAGCATGCTGCCGGTGCTGCGCGATGGCGCGACGGTCGGTGTGAACACAGGCAAATGCTCGATCGGCGATATCATCGATGGCGACCTCTACGCCATCAACCATAACGGCCAGCTGCGGGTTAAGCAGGTTTACCGCCTGCCTACCGGTATCCGCCTGCGCAGCTTCAACCGTGACGAACACCCCGATGAGGACTACAGCTTCCAGCAGATGCAGGACGAACAGATCAGCTTGCTCGGGCATGTGTTCTGGTGGGGCATGTACGCTCGCTGACGCCTCACCCTCCCCAGAAACCCGCCTCGGCGGGTTTTTTTTCGCCTGCAGAAAATCCCTACAAAGCAAGCCATGCATGGCCTGCATGCATATCAGCAAAAATCAGCGCATAGAAATTTGAAGAAATGCATTGACTGCATATGCATTAATGCATAGCCTGTGTCTCAAGCCGGACGGAAACCGGTTGTTACACAGGCAGCGATGGACAGGCCTCAACTGTCCAGAGGGTTGGCAACTGGCCCGGGTGTGCAGCGTAAAGCACCACGATCAGTTATCCGGCGGGCAGGCGGCCGCGGTCGGAGTCACCAATTTGAAGCGCAACCGTGCGGCGTCACCAGTCGTGGCCGGCGGTTCGACAACGCATTACTGAAAAGCCTGGCGAGCCGGGCTTTTTGGAATGCCGAGGTTTTTGAAATATGCAGCGTACCCACAACCCGCCTGTTGGCCCCGTCAACAGGCATTACACAGGAGACAGGACAGTGACGAACGAGCAACAAGCGTTACTGGAGATGCCGCTCTGGCTGGTAATCGTCCTGGCATTGCTGGGCGGCCTGAGCGGCGAAATGTGGCGGGCCGACAAGGCCGGAGCCACCGGTTGGTCGCTGCTGCGCCGGCTGGCGCTGCGCTCCGGGGCCTGCATGGTCTGCGGCGTGTCGACCGTGATGCTGCTGTATGCGGGCGGCCTGTCGATCTGGGCGGCCAGTGCATTTGGCTGCATGACCGCCGTCGGCGGCGCCGATGTCGCCATGCGCCTTTACGAACGTTGGGCGATACGGCGCCTGGGCTTGCGCGACACCACGCAGGCCGACGAGCAATAAGGAGAATATGCATGAGCGAATTGGCCACTTTGCATGCGGCCGTGACCGCAACGATTCGTGAGGCGATGCCGGAACTGGCCTCGGTCGATGCTTATACAGCTGTAGGAAATGCCCCAGAGCGACCGGCGCTGCGCCACGGCATTGTGCAAATGACGGCGGATGCGGCACCACGCGATGGCCGCTCGGTGCTGATCGCCACCTTCGAGGCGGATATCACCGCTGATAGCGCCAACCCCGAAGCGCGTCTGCAGGGCAGCCTGCTTGCCGCACAACTGATGGATCTGCTGCGTCAGCAGCATTGGGCACTGGACTTCGTCGAAGCCAGCCGCAACGTGCAGGCGCAATTCGAGGGCAGCGCCTGGACCGTGCGCTGGGACCAGCCGGTGCTGCTTGGCGAGGCACGCTGGAGCTGGCCGGACCAGCCTCCCGGCAACCTGGTATTGGGCTTTGCGCCAGATATTGGCTTGGGCAACGAGGCGCACTACATCGCCCCGGAGGACCTGACATGAGCTACGTCAGCGCCATGCATGACCGCATGCTGGCGTGCATGGTCATTCCCTGCCGGGTGGTTGCGGTCGATCTTGCAGCCGCTCGGGTGCGGGTATCCGATGGCAGTGGCTGGACCAGCGCCTGGCTGCGCTGGCATGCCCAGGCTGCCGGCCAGGCCCGGCACTGGCGAGCACCCAGCCTGGGCGAGCAGGGCGTGCTGCTCAGCCCCAGTGGCGAGCCGGCCCAGGGCACGTTCCTCCCCGGCCTGTATGGCAATGCTGGCAGTGCGGCGGATAACCGTGAGCATGCCGAGGTCTGGCGTTTCGCCGATGGGGGTTCGCTCAGCTATGACTGGCAGGCCAGCCACTACGACATCCAGCTGCCTGGCGGCAGCGCGACCATCAAGGTCGGCGCCAGCACCGTGCAGGTCAGCGACGCTGCGATCAGCCTTGAGGCGGCAGCGATCAACCTCACTGGCAACGTCACCATCGACGGCGCGCTGCAGGTCAGCGGCGATATCAACGGCGGTGGGCGGATTATCGATACCGCCGGCAACACGGCCAATCACAAACACTGAATCAAGCCCGCCCACGCGGGCTTTTTCATATCAGGAGAATGCCATGCACACTCATGAACAGGGCGGTGCACCATGATCGGCATGGACCGCCGCACCGGCCAGCCATTGGCCGGCATCGATCATTTGCGCCAGTCCATCGAAGACATCCTCACCACGCCGCTGGGCAGCCGTCGCATGCGCCCTGAATACGGCAGCCAGCTGCGGCGCTTCGTCGACCTGCCAGTCAACGAGGGCTGGAAAAGCGCCGTGCAAGCCGAAGTGGCCCGCGCGCTGGGCCGTTGGGAGCCGCGCCTGCAATTGCAGCGGGTCAAGGTCGTCGCGGTGCTAGACGGCCAGGTCAGCCTGGCTTTGAGCGGTCGCTACCTGGGCGACGACGCGTTGGTGGAGGTGAGCGTATGAGCCAGGTCGACCTGTCGAAACTGCCTGCACCACAGCTGTTGGAGGACCTCGACTACGAAGCCCTCTATCAGGCCGACCTGGACACCTTCCGCGAATACCTGGGCGACGCCTGGAGCGCCAATCTGGAGAGCGACCCGGTCACCAAGCTGCTCGAAGTCGGCACCTACCGCAAGCTGCTCAACCGGGCGCGCATCAACGATGCCGCCAAGGCGCTGCTGCTGGCCTACGCCCAGGGCTCTGACCTGGACCAGTTGGCGGCAAATGTCAGCCTGCAGCGCCTGGTGATCCAGGCCGAGGACCTGGCCAGCGTCCCGCCCGTCGAGGCCCTGCTGGAGGCGGACGATGCCCTGCGTGAGCGGGTGCAGCTGGTCTACGAAGGCCTGACCACCGCGGGCCCGCGCAACAGTTACATCCTGCATGCCCGCAACGCTTCGGGGCAGGTGGCTGACGCCACCGCCGAAAGCCCGTCGCCGGCCGTGGTGGATGTCACCGTGCTGGGCCTGGAAGGCAATGGCGAGGCCAGCCCCGAGCTGCTGGCGCAGGTGGCGGCTTATCTCAACGATGACGACATACGCCCGGTCGCCGACCGGGTCAATGTACGCAGCGCCGAAATCCTGCCCTATCGCATCGATGCCGTGCTGTACCTGGCCGACAGCGGCCCTGAGTACGAGGCGATCCTCGCCGAGTGCCAGCGTCGCCTGGAGGCCTGGATCAACCCGCGACGGCGGCTTGGCGTGGAAGTGGCCCGTTCGGGGATCGATGCCCAGCTGCATATCGATGGTGTCAGCCGGGTCGAGCTGAGCGGTTGGGCGGATATTCGCCCGAGCAAGGCCCAGGCAGCGTGGTGCAGCGGTTTCACCTTGAAGCGGGGTGGCTGACATGCAGAGCCTGTTGCCGCTCAATCGCTCAGCGCTGGAGCGGGCCATCGAAGTGGCGGCCGATGAGGACCTGAAGGTCAGCCTGCGCCGGCTCTACAGCCCCGACAGCTGCCCCGCGCAGTTGCTTTATCACTTGGCCTGGGCCTGGTCGGTGGACCGCTGGGAAGACAGCTGGAGTGACGAGATCAAGCGTTCGGTGATCCGTGCGGCGTTCTTCGTCCACGCCCACAAAGGCACCCTCGGTGCGCTCCGGCGTGTGGTGGAGCCGTTCGGCTACCTGATCGAGGTGCAGGAGTGGTGGCAAGCCACGCCGCCTGCACAGGCGGGCACCTTCGCACTGAAGATCGGCGTTTCCGATGCGGGCATCAGCGAAAGCACCTATCAGGAGCTGTCATCGCTGATCGACGACGCCCGCCCGGTCAGCCGCCACCTGACCGGCCTGGTCATCAGCCTCGAAAGCCGTGGCGCCCTTCATGTCGGCTGCGCGATCCAGGACGGCGACGAACTGGACATCTACCCGCTGGCACCCCGTGACATCGAAGTGATCGGTGCCATAGGTCGTGGCGGCCGCGAACATACAATCGATACCTTGGATATTGCACATGGTTGACCAGACTTCTCAGTTCTACGCCATCCTCACCAATGTGGGCGCGGCGAAACAAGCCAACGCGGATGCCTTGGGCATCGCATGGAAAATCACCCAGATGGGTGTCGGCGACGCCAACGGCACCGACCCCACCCCCAACGCCACCCAGACCAGCCTGATCAACGAATGGCGACGTGCGCCGTTGAATCAGCTGAAAGTGGACGATAAAAACAGCGCAATCATCATTGCCGAGCAGGTCATCCCGGCGGATGTCGGCGGCAAGTGGATCCGCGAGATCGCGCTTTACGATGCCGATGGCGACATGGTGGCCGTGGCCAACTGTGCGCCTACTTATAAGCCGCTACTCAGCCAGGGCTCGGGACGTACCCAGGTGGTGCGGATGAACCTGGTGGTGAGCAGTGCCAGCAACGTGCAGTTGAAGATCGATCCGGCGGTGGTGCTGGCTACGCGGGAGTGGGTGACCGAGGAGCTGGCACGGCAGGATTTTAAGCATTCTGTGTTGGCTGCAACTACAGCGAACATCAACTTGAGCGGTTTACAGACGATAGATGGCGTGGCACTTGTGAAGGGCGCTCGGGTATTGGTGAAGAACCAGATGGTTCCTAAGGACAATGGCATCTACGAAGCTGCTGCAGGGGAGTGGAGTCGCAGCAGCGACGCTGATACCGATGCCAAAGTGACCCCGGGATTATTGATAGTGGTAGAGCGGGGTGTAGCCAATAGCGACAGTGCCTGGCAGCTGGTCAGCGACGGGCCGATTAATGTGGGAGTCAGCGCGCAAGCGTATGAAATGGCTTTCGGGCGCAGTGGCATTACGGCGGGAACGTATCGCAGCGTCACCGTCGACAAATATGGCCGTGTGATTGCGGCAACTAACCCAACCACGGTAGCAGGCTATGGCCTGACAGATGTTCTTACAGCGTCTCAAGTTAATAGTGCGCTCAGTCTGAAGTCTAACCTCGCCAGCCCGGTATTCACGGGTATTCCCAGCGGTCCAACCGCAGCCCCGGATGACAGCAGTACTCAATTGGCCACAACGGAGTTCGTCAAGCAGCTGGGGCTTAATTTGCCAAGTATTGGGGCTGGGCTATCGGACGGGCAAACCTTGAGTCAGGCTCATGCTGGCAAGTATTCCACCATGGCCGGAGTGGGTAGTTGGGTCGGCACCTTGTATCTTCCAGAATCGGGTATATCAAAAGGATCTGTTTTCATCGTGTCGGTAGGCTCCGGATACGGAACCCTTACGGTGAACGCTCCTCGTTCCGGTAAAGGGTACATCGCTGTTGGCTCAACACCCTATGCGGCAGTGACCGTTACGCATTTAGACCCGCCGCTAATCTTGACCTGTATTTCCGACGGCATCTATGCACTAGTTGCAGGTGGTGCGATGAGTGCCACCAGCGTTCACTTTCCTTTCCGTGGTCGGGCGCTCTATACCAAGGCTGGTACTTACCAATGGCAAGTACCAGCCAATGTAACTCGAGTGCTTGTTGATATTCGTGGAGCAGGGGGAAGTGGAGCATTCGGGCCTGCTGAGACAGGTGCCGGCGGCGGCGGCGGTGGCGGAATCTGCAACCGTATCTGCCTTGTTACACCAGGGACAAGCATTACGGTAACAGTGGGTGCTGGTGGCAAAGCTGTAAGTGTCCTAAATACGGTAGGTTTTAGCGGAGGCACTTCGTCGTTCGGTGCGTTTTGTTCCTCGACCGGAGGCGAAGGGGGCACGCTATTCAACGGAGCAGGTGGCGGTATGGGGGTTGGTGGAGACTTCAACGCCTCCTTGGGGGCTGGCTCGCCGCCTGTACGCAATACTAATAACTCTGGTGCTTGGGGCGGGCCTGGGGGGGGCGGGGAGTCTATTTATGCCGCCTCTGATTTTTCCACTCCGACGCAGCCGGGCATGGGCGGCGCCGGTCGGACAATTAGCAGTTCGCAGCCTGGTGCCGATGGCTGTGTGTTCATAACTTACTGAAGAGATTTTATATGTGGGCACGAATTGCAAACGGCCAGGTGATGGAAGTTACCGATATCAATCCAGTCGACCGCTTCCATTCCGACCTTGTCTGGGAAAAGTGTACGCTTGAGACGATGCCAGGTTGGCAGGTTGTCGAGGGCGTTTATGTTCCCCCCTCTGTCACGGCTGAAAGTGAGTCGAATCTAGCGTTACGCAGTTGGCGTGATCATCAGCTGCAATCTGGTGAATGGCTAGTGATGCGTCATCGAGATGAGCTCGCAATGAATATCAGTACTTCGCTGACGTCTCAGCAATACACCGAGCTTCTCACCTACAGACAGAGTCTTCGTGATTGGCCAGCTTCCTCAATGTTCCCTGACTCCTCATCGAAGCCTGAACCACCGATTTGGATTGCTCTGCAATCACAGTAAGGCCCCGTCTCCTCGGGGCTTTTTTCTATCTGACTGATTCTTACCGGCCCTGCACCCGCAGGGCCTTTTCGTACCTGAACCTGGAGTAAACCTACATGAGTGGATTCTTCCACGGCGTCACCGTAACCAACGTCGACACCGGCGCCCGCAGCATCGCGCTGCCTTCTTCCTCGATCATCGGCCTGGTCGACACCTTCACGGAAGGCGCTGGCGCCACGGCCAGAGCCAACGACCTGGTGCTGATCACCAGCGAACGCGAAGCGGTCGCCGCATTCGGCGAAAACGCGGCCATCACCAAGGCCTGCCGGGCCATCTACACCCGCGCCAAGGCGGTCATCGTCGCCTGTGGCGTGGCCAAGCTGGACGATGCCGCCGAGCAGACCGCCGCGATCATCGGCAGCGTTCAGGCCGACGGCAAACGCACCGGCCTGCAGGCGCTGC
Source organism: Pseudomonas sp. URMO17WK12:I7 (assembly GCF_003269045.1). NCBI lineage: Bacteria > Pseudomonadati > Pseudomonadota > Gammaproteobacteria > Pseudomonadales > Pseudomonadaceae > Pseudomonas > Pseudomonas sp. URMO17WK12:I7. The sequence goes on from NZ_QLTL01000002.1 coordinate 395,099, forward strand.
TCGACGGCAAGAGCCGTTTCAACGCCCAGCCGCGCCTGTTGGCCGCACCACGCCACAGCGCCACCCAGGCGGTCGGCACCGCATTGGTAGCCCTGGCCGACAAGCTGCGCGGCATCGCCATCATCGACGGCCCCAACACCACTGATGAGGCAGCCCTCGACTACGCCAAGAACTTCGGCGCCAAGCGCGCCTTTCTGGTCGACCCGGGCGTGCAGTACTGGGACAACGGCGAGGAGGCCACCGTCGATGCGCCGGGCTCGGCCTGGGTCGCCGGCCTGTTCGCCTGGACCGACAGCGAATACGGCTTCTGGGCCTCGCCGTCGAACAAGGAGTTCGTCGGCGTCACCGGCACCGTCCGCCCGGTGGAGTTCCTCGATGGCGACGACAGCTGCCGCGCCAACCTGCTGAACAACGCCAACATCGCCACCATCATCCGCGATGACGGCTTCCGCCTGTGGGGCAACCGCACCCTGTCCAGCGACCCGAAATGGGCCTTCGTCACCCGCGTGCGGACCATGGACATCGTCATGGACGCGATCCTCTACGGCCACAAGTGGGCGGTCGACCGCGCCATCACTGCCACCTACGTCAAGGACGTCACCGAAGGCCTGCAGGCCTTCATGCGCGACCTGAAGAACCAGGGCGCGATCATCAACTTCGAGGTCTTCGCCGACCCGGAGCTGAACACCGCCAGCCAGCTCGAGCAGGGCAAGGTGTACTGGAACATCCGCTTCACCGACGTGCCGCCTGCCGAAAACCCCAATTTCCGCGTTGAAGTCACTAACCAGTGGCTGACCGAAGTTCTCGATTCCGCCGCTTAAGGAGCGCATCTACATGGCAATGATTCCCGAAACCCTGGCCAACCTGAACCTGTTCGTCGATGGCGTCAGCTTCCAGGGCGATGTACCCAGCCTGACCCTGCCCAAACTCACCCTGAAGATGGAAGAACACCGCCCCGGCGGCATGGACATGCCGGTCGAGATGGACCTGGGCATGGAAAAGCAGGAAGCGGCCTTCACCACCACTGGCGTGCGCCGTGAAGCGCTGAAATTCTTCGGCCTGGCCGATGGCAGCGGCTTCAATGGCACCTTCCGCGGCGCCTTCAAGGGCCTCAAGGGCAAGATCAACCCGGTGGTGGTGACCCTGCGTGGCACCCTGAAAGAAATCGACATGGGCGACTGGAAGTCCGGCGACAAGGCCGAGATCAAGCACAGCGTCGGCCTGACCTACTACAAGCTCGAAGTCGATGGCCGCCTGATCTACGAGATCGACGCACTGGGCATGAAGCGGGTGATCGATGGCGTCGACCAGTTGGCCGCCCAGCGCGCTGCGCTCGGCTTGTAAGGGGGCGACCATGGCTCAAGCGAAAAAGCAGCCGCAATGGCTGACCCTCAGTGCCGACCGCGTCACCGTGCGCCTGTCGCGCCCCAGCGAAGCCAATGGCGTGCAGGTCGACAGCTTGTCGCTGCGGGCGCCGACCGTGCGCGATATCCGCAATGCCCAGGCCGGTGGTGCGGCTGATGACGAGCAGCGCGAACTTAACCTGTTCGCGTCGCTGGCCGAGGTTGGCATCAAGGACCTCGAAGGCCTTGCCCTGAAGGACTATGGCCGCCTGCAAAGCGGCTATTTTCGCCTGGTGCAGGACGACGAACTTTGACCCGGCCCGGCAGAAGGCCGCAGCAAAGCGGCTGGCCAAGGAGCTGAACTTTTCCGCGAGCGAAATCATGACCATGTCGTACGGCGACATGGTCTGGTGGCTCGCGCCGTGACAAGGAGGAACCTATGGCGAACACACAGGTGTTCACCCTCGGGCTCGGCGTCACCGTCACCAACCCCTTGGGCCATGCCATCGAGCAGCTGCGCCAGGATGTCGAACGCCTGCGCAGGCAGGCGGATGGCACCCGGCTTGGCAGGCTCATCGGCGAGGTGATCCGCCTGGGGTTGGAGCTCGGCAAGGTACGCCAGGTCGAACGCCAGCTGGCGCTGGACCAGGAGCAGCAACACGAAGGCCAGATCAGCCGGTTGTGGAGCGAGGCTGAGGCGGTCGAGCGTTTGCGCCAGCACTACCTGATGCTGGATCAGGTGATCGCAGGGTTGGCGAAGTTCAAGACGTTGACCGTTGACGGAGCAAAGCGTGGGCAGTCATCGGGCTCTGGTTCCAAGACCCCGGATGCTGCACCTGAGGCTTCATCCCGAACGCGTAGAAGCGCGGCCGAAAGTGCCATGGTCCTCACGTCGGTATTGGGTGGAGGCTTGATTGTCGGCGCTCGTACTGCCTATGAAGTTGACCGTCACCTACCCCCAGAGAGACGGCAACGAGCGCGCAAGGCAGTCAGCATTCGCAGGGAGACAGGGGTTGTCAACGCGGCAGTCTCTGGTGCCAAGGCTTGGTTGGAAGGCGATTCACCTGAAGACAAGGCCAAGGGTGTTGGGGCCGCTGCCGGAGAGTTGGGTGGCAGCCTGTTGGGTGCCGCATTGGGGGCAACGCTTTCCAAGAACTCGCGTGTGCAGGAATACGCCAGCATGGCGGGCGGCTTTATTGGCGAATGGGTCGGCGGAGTGCTTGGCGGCGGTCTGTATGACCTGGCCATGTACGAAGACAAGCCAGGGCCGAGAGCAAAAAGCTCGACAACTGCAGCGGCGAGCATCACCGATGGCAATGCCAAGGGCTCAGTGAGTCGCGACAAAGCGCCGCAATCCAACGAAAGGCAAGCGAATGAGGACGAAGAGGAGGAGCTAGAAGAAGAAGAGGAGGAAGAGGAAGTTGACGAGGGCCTAGAGGAGGAGCGCGAAACGCGACAACCGCAGCCATCTGCTCCCTATTCCGGCGCCCCATCCCTAGAGCAGGCCAGCCTTGCTGCCTCTTCTGCAAGGACTCAGCGAGCAGTGCGGGGCTTTGGGCTTGCTCCTCTCTCGCCTTCGCCCGGGCAGGGTGGCAGTAGCGGCTTCGGCGTGGTCAAGGGGTTGGTGAGGCGAGTACCCGTCGGTGCGCTCCTGGATGCCTCCCTGCAACTGGCTGACACCTACAGCAGCAACGCGACACCGGCACAAAAGATGGAAGGTTACGGCAGCGCGGTAGGGGGGCTGGGAGGCTCCCTGGCGGGTGCCGCTGCCGGTGCTGCGATCGGTTCTGTCGTGCCGGTCATCGGTACTGCGGTGGGGGGGCTGATTGGTGGCGTGATAGGCAGCATGGGGGGAGAAAGTCTCGGCAACTGGTTGGGCAAAGCCTTGGGCGCGGGGCTTAGTAATGAAGGCGCTTCCACCAGTACGCCTGCTGTACCTGCTCCGAGTCATTTGGGCATCACCTCGTCGGTTGTTGGGCAGGCCCCGGGGGCACAAGCCCCGGCGGGCAGCGGTGTTCACGTCTCGGAGGCCGCTACTGCGCAATTGTCGCCCACCGTTGCGACACCACCAGCGCCCACCAACCAGCAGTTCACCTTCACCGCCAACATGCCGGTGACCTTCAACAACAGCTTCGACGACCCGACCACCCTGCAACAACTTGAAGCCATCGCCCGCCGCGTGCTCGACGATCTGATGCGCCAGGCGCGTTCGGTGCAGATGGCCGATCAACCACAACCATGAGGAGGACCCATGACGTACCTGGAACAGTTGCAAGGCGGCTTGCATGCACTGGTCAAGGCGGGCGAGGAGGGGCGTCGGCGTGCCGACGCCATGCTCGACCCGATGAACCAGGCGGTCGGCCATGCCAGGGAGGCGGCCGCCGAGCTCGAAGCACTGCCCTGGATCGGCCCGGAAATCGGCAAGCGCCTGCAACGCACGATGCGCGCCATCGACTCGGCCAAGCAGCGTGTCGACAAGGTCATTGCCAAGTATGACCAGACCCTCGACGTGGTGCGCAAGGTACGCGACCGCGTCGATGCCTTCGCCGAACACCTGGGCAAGGCCGGAGCGGCCATTCGGCGAGTGATCGGCGATGCACATTCGGTGGCCAGTGGTGTGCTTTCGACCTTCGGTTTCGCGCCGGATGTTACCCCGGCGGCAGAAGCGATCACGCCGTTCCCGCACCTGCTGGTGCTGCAGCCACTCAAGGCCAACGCTGCACCGTACTACTTCAACCTGGACACCGCCGCTTTCGACCAGCTGCGCCGGCAAACCCGATTTCGTTGGGCAGGGCAAGAGCGCTTGAGCCGCGAGAACGCCCAACAGGCAGTGAGCCTGGGCGAAGAAAGCATCAGCATCCGTGGCGCGATCTTCCCGGGTTTCAAGGGTGGGCTGGGCCAGCTGCAGGCGCTGCGCGGTATCGGCCGGCAACTGCTGCCGCTGTCGTTGACCACCGGTTATGGCGAAGTGCTCGGCACCTGGTGCCTGACCAGCGTCGAGGAAGAGCAGGGCGCCTTGCTGGCCGGCGGTATTCCCCGCAAACAAGGATTCTCACTGGAGTTCGTCAGCTATGGACAAGACCTGCAAAACGTCTGAGGGGGACGTGCTCGATACCCTCTGCCACCACTATTACGGGCATCTCGACGGTAGCGTCGAGGCGGTGTTGCAAGCCAACCAGGGGCTTGCCGATGAGGCCCAGCCGTTTCGAAGTGGCGTGACGATCCGCTTGCCGACGCTGGCGCCGGCTGCGGCCAACGTCGTGCAGCTGTGGGACTGATGCCATGCAACCGGTATTTCGCATCCACGCCGATGGCAAGGACATTACTGCGCTGATCAACGACCGCCTGTTGCTGCTGCGTACCACCGACAAACCGGGCATGGAATCGGATGACTTCGAGCTGCGCATCGACGCGCGCGATGGCGCTGTGGCGTTGCCGGCGCGCGGCGCACTGATCGAGGTGCATCTGGGTTACGCCGGCCAGCCGCTGACCCGGCTGGGGCGTTACACCGTCGATGAGGTCGAACTGTCTGGCCCGCCCGATACCCTGGTGATTCGCGGCAAGGCCAGTGACCTGCGTGGCAGCGGCAGGAGCATCCGCAGTGGCAGCTGGGAGGCCGTGCCTTTGCAGCGCATCGTCGCCGAGATCGGCGCGCGTAATGGTTGGCAAGTGGTCTGCCCGGTGTTCATTCAGGTGCCACGGGTCGATCAGTGCAACGAGTCGGATTTCAATTTCATCACGCGCCTGGCCCGCCAGTACGACTGTACCGCCAAGCTCGCCGATGGGCAGCTACTGGTGCTGCCGCGCCAGTCAGGGCAAAGCGCCAGCGGCAAACCCTTGGGCGTGGTCGGCATCGCCCGCAACGAGGTCAGCCAGTGGCATTTTCGCCTGGACGATAAAGCTGCGCGCCGAGCCGTGCGCACTCGTCATTGGGACATTGCCAGTGGTGAGTCGCAAACCATCGAGCTGGTCAACGAGGAGGCCGTTGACGGCCAGCGGCCGGTGCACACCGACCGCCACCTTTATCCCAACCGCGCGGCTGCCGAACAGGCGGCCAGGGCACGCCTGGCCAGCTTCAACCGCGACACCGCCCAAGTACGCCTGGACCTGCCGGGGCGTACCGACCTGTTCGCCGAACGCAGCATCGACCTGCAGGGCTTCGTCGATGGCCTCGACGGGCAATACCAGATCGATTCTGTGGAGCAGGTGTTCACCAGCTCGGGCTGGCGCACCACGGTGCAGGGCAACGGCGGCAAGGCGGGCAAGGTACAGGCCAAGGGCGCAGCGCCCCGCCGCCAGCCCGCGATCAAGGCTTGAGGAACGAGACAGGGAAGGAGTGTCAGACATGCTCACTGAAACACAATTGCTGCAGATCCTGCCGAACGCCCGCCCCGTTGCGGGCGTTTTCCTTTCTGCACTGAACGTCACCCTGCCACGCTGGGAAATCGACAACCCCAAGCGTGTGGCGGCGTTCATCGCCCAGGTCGGCCACGAGTCCGGCCAGTTCCGCTACCTCAAGGAGCTGGGCAGTGACCGCTACCTTGCGCGCTATGACACGGGCAGCCTGGCCTTGCGCCTGGGCAATACGCCGCAGGCTGATGGCGATGGCCAGCTGTACTGCGGGCGCGGCCTGATCCAAGTTACCGGGCGCAACAACTACCAGGCATGCAGCCGCGCGCTGTTCGGCGATGAACGCCTGCTGGCGCAACCACAACTGCTCGAACAGCCGCGCTGGGCCTGCGAGTCGGCGGCGTGGTTCTGGCACTCGCGTGGGCTTAATGCCCTGGCGGACCGAGGTGAGTTCAACCGCATCACGCGCCATATCAATGGTGGGCTCAATGGGTTGGAGGACCGTCTCAAGCTCTGGGCACGGGCGCGCGAGGTGTTGTGTTGAGCCGATTGCAACTTGGCCTAGGCGCAATGCTGTTGATGGTGTCCGCAGCGCTGGCCTGGCAGGTACAGGGTTGGCGCTGCGGCCGGCAACTGGCACTGCAGGCGCAAGCCCAGGCAGATGCCGAGGCTGCCCGATTGCTCATCGAGCAGGAGCAGCGCCAGGCGCTCGAGCAACGCCTGAAGGAAAGTGAAACCCGTCATTTCAAGGAGCTTGCCGATGCGCAACACGCTCAGGCTCGCCTGCGTGATCGCCTCGCTACTGCCGATCTGCGCCTGTCAGTCCTGGTCCAACGCGACACCATCTGTAACGCAGTGCCTGCCACCGCCAGCGCCGGCAGCGTGGATCATGCAACCGTACGCGCCGAACTTGAGCCAGCGCATGCTCGACGAATTGTCGCCATCACCGATGAAGGCGACCGGGGGTTGATTGCGTTGCGGGCTTGTCAGGCGTATGTGCGGGAGGTGAGTAGGGGGTATTAATGCAGGGCATGAGGTTTTTAGCGCTTGTGATAGGTGCTTGGCTTGAATTTTTCAGCGACTGTGAGATCGAGCGCCGCGCTCGATCTCACAGTCGCTGAAAACCTTATGGCATGCCCCCAGAGCACGTCGATCAATCAAGCGTTGGACCATCAAGACCATCCCCATCGCCCTTTCCAGATGCTAGGGTGTCCCATCCTCCCAAGGCCTCAAGGACCCCTCATGGACCCGATCACCGTCCTCTCCACCCGCCTCGGCGAACACCTGCGCCGCTTCAACGCCCAGGTAACCACCGCCGAATCCTGCACCGGCGGTGGCATCGCCGAGGCCATCACCCGTGTGCCTGGCAGTTCGGCCTGGTTCGAGGCCGGCTACGTAACCTATTCCAACACCCAGAAAACCCGCCAGTTGAACGTGCCTGAGGCGCTGTTCGCCGAGGTTGGCGCTGTCAGCCAGGAAGTGGTCGAGGCCATGGTCCGTGGTGCCCAGGCCGCCAGCGGCGCACGCTTTGCCGTGGCGGTCAGTGGTGTGGCCGGACCGGACGGCGGTTCGCCGGCCAAACCGGTGGGGACGGTGTGGCTCGCCTGGGCCGATGGCAGCCACGTGAGCAGCGAGCGCCGGCACTTCGACGGTGACCGCGAAGCCGTGCGCCGACAGACGGTGATCGCCGCGTTAGACGGCTTGTTACAGCTTGGTGCCGAGTAAATCGACGACAGGGGTTTGCTCGCGCGTCTGCCTGTGGAATAATACTGGCTACTTATACAGGTATTCCGGCCGTTCAGGGCCAAGTCGAACACGTGAGGATTTCAATGGACGACAACAAGAAGCGCGCCTTGGCTGCGGCCCTGGGTCAAATCGAACGCCAATTCGGCAAAGGCGCGGTCATGCGCATGGGCGACCACGAACGTCAGGGTATCCCGGCCATTTCCACCGGCTCCCTGGGCCTGGACATCGCGCTCGGCATCGGTGGTCTGCCAAAAGGCCGCATCGTCGAAATCTACGGCCCGGAGTCCTCGGGTAAAACCACGCTGACCCTGTCGGTCATCGCCGAAGCCCAGAAGAACGGCGCGACTTGCGCCTTCGTCGACGCCGAACACGCCCTCGACCCTGAATACGCCGGCAAGCTGGGCGTCAACGTCGACGACCTGCTGGTTTCGCAGCCGGACACCGGCGAACAGGCCCTGGAAATCACCGACATGCTGGTGCGCTCCAACGCCGTTGACGTGATCATCGTCGACTCCGTGGCTGCACTGGTACCGAAGGCCGAGATCGAAGGCGAAATGGGCGACATGCACGTCGGCCTGCAGGCCCGTCTGATGTCCCAGGCGCTGCGCAAAATCACCGGTAACATCAAGAACGCCAACTGCCTGGTTATCTTCATCAACCAGATTCGTATGAAAATTGGCGTTATGTTCGGTAGCCCGGAAACCACCACCGGTGGTAACGCCCTGAAGTTCTACGCCTCGGTGCGCCTGGACATCCGCCGTACCGGCGCGGTCAAGGAAGGCGACGAGGTGGTCGGCAGCGAAACCCGCGTCAAGATCGTCAAGAACAAGGTCTCGCCTCCGTTCCGTCAGGCCGAGTTCCAGATCCTCTACGGCAAGGGTATCTACCGCAACGGCGAAATCATCGACCTGGGTGTTTCCCAAGGCCTGGTGGAGAAATCCGGTGCGTGGTATGCCTACCAAGGCAACAAGATCGGCCAGGGCAAGGCTAACGCGGCCAAGTACCTGCAGGAGAACCCTGCTATTGGCGCCGAGATCGAGAAGCAGATTCGTGAGAAGCTGCTCAAGGCCGGTGCTGTAGCCGAGGCCGGCAAGGCCGCTGCTGCTGACGCCAACGCAGACGACGTAGCCGACGCCGACGCCGGTTATTGATAGCTGCTGGTATGTCCGTCGTACTCGACACCCCCGTCGCCGTCAGGCGGACAGCCATGGACCTGCTCGCGCGCCGCGAGCATGGTCGCGTCGAACTGACGCGCAAGTTGCGTCAGCGCGGTGCCCCGGATGAACTGATCGAGCCTGCGCTCGATCGGCTCACAGAAGAAGGGCTGCTCAGCGAAGCCCGCTATCTCGAGAGCTTCATCCGATACCGTTCCGGTGCCGGCTATGGTCCGGCGCGCATTCGCGAGGAGCTTGGTCAGCGCGGGCTGAACCGTAGCGATATCGAACAGGCTCTGCGTGAAAGCGAAGTGGACTGGACGACGCTATTGCGGGATACCTGGCAGCGCAAATTCGCGGGGCAACGCCCCCAAGATCCACGAAGTCGCGCCCAGCAGACCCGCTTCCTTGCCTACCGTGGTTTCCCCATGGACATGATCGGCCGCCTGCTCAGTGGCAGGGATCTGGACGATTACTAACCCTGCATTGCCCTGTAGGGGCGGCCTTGCCGGGGCGCCGGACCGGTCGGAAAGGGGTGCGTAGCGCCCCCAGTATTTCAGCGCTAACACTGAAACTGCTGGGGGCGCTACGCATCCCTTTTCGCGACAAGGCCGCTCCTACAACGACCGCACCATGCAGCGATCAACTGACCTTCAGTGCCTCCCGCGCCCGCTGGGTGGTATGCATCGGCTCTGGCTTGGCCCAGTTTTCCGGCAGGTTGATGAAGTCGACCAACTCCCGCAGTCGCCCCTGGTCACGACCATTGAAGGCAAAGGTCAGCCGCGTCAGATGGCTGAAGTTGCCCACCTCGTGTTCGGCGCCGCTATCGGCGTGTTGGTGATAACGGCCACTCAGGCGCAGGTCGGCAAACCCCTCCTGGATGTCATGCAGTGCGGCCTCGCTGAGCCGATGGTGCATGCGGATCACGAACTGGTTCTTCAGCCAGCGACTGGAGTGATAGTTGCTGTAGAACTGGTTGATTTCCTCAACGGCCTCATCGGCGCTGTGCACCAGGCGCAGCAGTTTCAGGTCGCTGGGCAGGATGTAGCGGTTTTCCTCGAGCTGGTGGCTGATGAACGCCAGGCAATCGCGCCAGAAGGTGCCACCCGGTGAGTCCAGCAATACCACCGGCACCAGCGGGCTTTTGCCGGTCTGGATCAGTGTTAACACTTCTAGCGCTTCATCCAGGGTGCCGAAGCCGCCAGGGCAGAGCACCAAGGCGTCTGCTTCCTTGACGAAGAACAGCTTGCGAATGAAGAAGAAGTGGAAGGGCAGCAGCTTGTCGGTACCATCCACCGTGGCATTGGCATGCTGCTCGAAAGGCAGGGTGATGTTGAAGCCCAAGCTATGATCACTGCCGGCGCCTTCGTGGGCCGCCGCCATGATGCCACCGCCGGCCCCGGTAATGACCATCAGCTCGGAGCGGGCGAGTGTTGCCCCCAGCTCGCGAGCCAGGGCGTACATCGGGTGTTCCACAGGGGTGCGTGCCGAGCCGAACACGGTGACTTTGCGTCGCCCCCGGTAACGCTTCAGCATGCGGAACGAGTGGTCCAGTTCGCGCAGGGCCTGCAAGGTGATCTTGGCGTTCCAGCGGTCGCTGTCGTCATGGGCCATGCGCAAGACCGTGAGCATCATGTCGCGGTAAAGCGGCAGGTTGGGGCTGTTCGGTGCGACCAGTTGCAGTTGCTGGTCGATGTTGCTCAGGTCGATGTTGTGATCCCGGAAGTGATTGAACAGGTGTTCATTCGATTGATAAGGCATTCAACGTCTCCTTCTGCAGCAAAACCTCTGACCGGGCCGATGATGTGGCTCGGCCGCGACACTACGTGTGTCGCTGGCTGCCGTGACTCGAGTGTGCATCTCGAGCATTGCAGTAGGCCTTCAAGGCCGTGGTGCAGGATCTTGTCGATTTGCGGGTCCTCGCTATCAATCTAGACCGTAGCGCCTGATCGTGCAGGCGCGATCACCGTGGCCACTCGTCGGGCTGCGAACAGCCTCGGCGAGGGTTTGGTTAACTGGAGAAGCGAAACGTGTCGATGCAGGAGGTGGCGGTATGCATCGCTTGGTCATCGAGGTAGACCGGCAGCTCTATCAGCAGCTGGAAAATGCAGCCCAGGATCACCATGTGAGCCTGGAAGCAGAGTGCCGCCGAAGGCTGGCAGCACTTGAGTGCCAGTCACGCTATGTGCAGGCGTTGCTGGCGGAGATGCGCGCCGACGAAGAGCCGCGGCGCGCTGAAGGGGAGCAGGTAATCTAGTTACTTCTTCTTGTTGCCGGCGGTGCAGCTGGCAGCATCAAAGGCCTGGTCCATCACCGGCTGGTTGGTCTTGTAAACACTGAAGCGATAGACCATCACCGCGCCTTTGGACATCAGGTTACGGAAACCACTGTTGCGGCACACGCTGTCGCCCAACTGGCTGCGGACTTGCGCCGGGTTTTGCTGCATGCGTGCCGCATGCTCGGCACGTACGCTGAGGTGGTTGACCAGCGCCTTGCCTTCAACGGTATAGCCCTGATCGAGAATGTCTTCGTTGATGGCGCGTGGGGTGCCGGCACTGCTTTCCGTGGCGACCTTCTGAAGCAGTTTGTTGAGCTCGAACTCCTGCTTGGAGGCAGCCTGGGCTGCGAGTGGCAGGGTGAGCAACAGGCTCAGGGCCGGGACGATAAAACGCAGCATGAATCTCTCCTGGTTCGATGACTGGCGCTTTGACATGCGCCGGCGGCGGGCGTTCCATGAAACCCGCTGCATCGCGGGCAAGTTCACGGCGGCCAAAGATGTCGATTATAAGGGACCGATTGGCTCCGCTGCACGGCCAAATGGCGCCTGCTCTGATAGACTGGCGCTTTGCTTCTGCCGAGTCCCTGCAGTGTCCAGTCACAACCCTTCCACAGGCTTGCCAGCATGAGCCATGCGGTAGCACGCCTGCGTGCCGAGCGCCTGGCGCGCAGCATCAAGCCTTTCATTGCCCGTGGTTCGCGCGCCGAGCGTTGCCCCGATTGCCGGGTGATCGCCACCCACTGCCTGTGTGCGTGGAAGCCCAAGGTGCAGGCCGACTCCGGGGTGTGCCTGATCATGCATGACACCGAGCCATTGAAACCTACCAACACCGGCTGGCTGATCGCCGACCTGATCGAAGACACGTACGCCTTCGGCTGGTTGCGCACCTCAGTGGACGAGCGGCTGCTGGCGCTGCTCGACGACCCTCAGTGGCAGCCCTTTATCGTCTTCCCCGGCGAATTCGTTGCTCAGGAGCGGGTAGTCAGCGAGGTTGCGCGGGAACCCGGCAGACGCCCGTTGTTCATCCTGCTCGATGCCACCTGGACCGAAGCCCGCAAGATGTTCCGCAAGAGCCCGTATCTTGATCGTTTCCCGGTGCTGAGCCTGCAAGCCGAGCAGATGTCGCGATATCGCCTGCGCCGGTCCAAGCGCGACGACCATTTCTGCACTGCCGAAGTGGCGGCCATGTGCCTGGACCTGGCGGGTGACAATCTGGCTTCCCAGGCACTGGATGCCTACCTGGACGTGTTCAGCCTGCATTACCTCAGCGGCAAGCGTCGTCTTCCGCTGGATGATCAGGATGACACCCACCAGCGTTTGCATACCTTCCTATAGTCCAAGGGGCATAAGTCCCACTTTGGTTCATAATGACGGGGCTGGCAGCCAGGGTGGGCGAGACGGCAGGGTAGATGGTTTGACCACCTGCAGCCGTGCTCGGCATCCTTGGCGCCGATTCCCCGCCAGGCGCCTCACTCTCCCGCATGCGCCTGGCATAGAACAGGATCCATAGATCGATGGCCACATACGAAATCCTGATAGCCGATGACCACCCGCTGTTTCGCAGCGCTCTGCGCCAGGCCGTTACCCTCGGCCTGGGCACGGATGTGCGCCTGGTTGAAGTGGCGAGTATCGCCGAACTGGAAACCCGCCTGAGCGAAAAAGCCGACTGGGACCTGGTCCTGCTGGACCTGAACATGCCAGGTGCCTATGGCTTCTCCGGGCTGGTCCTGCTGCGCGGCCAGTACCCGCAGATTCCGGTGGTGATGGTCTCGGCGCAGGAAGAGGCCGCCGTGGTGGTCAAGTCCCGCGAGTTCGGTGCCAGCGGCTTCATTCCGAAGTCCAGCGGCCTTGAAGTCATTCAGGATGCCGTGAGAAAAGTGCTCGATGGCGACGTCTGGTGGCCACCGCAGGCCTTCGAAAAGGTCGATGTCTCGGCCGAAGCGAAGGCCGCCAGCGAAGGCTTGGCCAGCCTTACCCCGCAGCAGTTCCGCGTGCTGACCATGGTCTGCGAAGGCTTGCTGAACAAGCAGATCGCCTATGAGCTGAGTGTGTCGGAAGCGACCATCAAGGCCCACGTAACGGCTATCTTCCGCAAGCTCGGTGTGCGCACCCGCACCCAGGCTGCGCTGTTGCTGCAACAACTTGAATCGGTTGCCAGCAACTGACAGCGTCTGGATTCACGCTTTTTTGACCCGCGCCGCACTAGTCTGCTGGCCTTTCTGTTGTGAAGTGACTCACATGACATCGCCATTCAAAGGCCAGACCGGCCTGAAACGCATCTTCAACGCCGCCGGCTACTCGTTGGACGGCCTGCGCGCCGCCTTCAAGGGTGAGGCCGCCTTCCGCCAGCTGGTGCTGCTCAACGTGCTGCTGATCCCGATTGCCTTCTGGCTGCCGGTCAGCCGCGCGGAGCGGGCAATCATGATCTCCGTGTGCCTGCTCGGCCTGATCGTCGAGTTGTTCAACTCGGCAGTGGAGGCAGCCATCGATCGCATCTCGCTGGAGCGCCACCCGTTGTCGAAGAACGCCAAGGACATGGGCAGCGCCGCGCAGCTGGTGGCGCTGAGCATGGTCGCGCTGGTGTGGGGCGTGATCCTGCTTTAAGCGATCGCTGGCAAGACGATTTCATCACTGCGGGTAAAGCCCGCAGTGAAGTTGCGGCACAACTCCAGGAATTCACGCATCGCTGAAGTCTGGTACTTCTGCTTGTGCCAGATGAAGTAGAACTGGCGCATCAGGTCCAGCGCCGGCGTCTCCACGGGTACCAGGCTGCCGCGGCGGAAGGCATCGCGCAGTGCCAGCCGGGAAATGCAGCCGATACCCAGGCCAGATTCCACGGCACGCTTTATCGCCTCGGTGTGCTCCAGCTCCAGGCGGATGTTCAAGCTGGTGCGGTGATGGCGCATGGCCTGGTCGAAGGTCAGGCGCGTGCCAGAACCCTGCTCGCGCAGGATCCACGCCTCCTGCGAAAGGGCCTCGACATCGGCGCGCCCGGCCTTGGCCAGTGGGTGTTGCGGTGCGCAGAACACCACCAGCTCATCCTCGACCCACGGCTGCACCTCCAGATCCGGGTGGTTGCAGTCACCTTCGATCAGACCTAGATCAATTTCGTATTGCGCGACCTGGTGCACGATATGCGCTGTGTTCTGCACATGCAGTTTCACCTGGCTCTCCGGGTGTACCTGCATGAAGCTGCCGATCAACAGGGTGGCCAGGTAGTTGCCGATGGTCAGCGTGGCACCTACCGCCAGCGAGCCGAAGCCGGACTTACCGTTGAGCAGGTCTTCGATTGCCTTGGCCTGGTCAAGCAGGGCGACGGCCTGGGGCAGCAACTGATGGCCCAGGGCATTGAGGGCCAGGCGCTTGCCGGCACGGTCAAACAGCTGGCAGCTCGATTGCCGCTCAAGTTCGGTAATGGAAGTACTCGCCGCCGATTGTGAAAGCGCAAGCACGCTGGCAGCTCGCGACACGCTCTGGTGCTGGGCCACGGCGACGAATACCTGAAGCTGACGAAGTGTAAATCGCATATCTATATAACCGATAACACATATCTTGATAATTCAGTTAACAGATATTGTGGCTGCCCCTAAACTATCGCGCAACTGCGCGTCTTGCGCGCTGCGTTTTTCTTCAGGAGCCCTTTAGATGAGCAACATGAACCACGAACGTGTCCTCAGTGTGCACCACTGGAACGACACCCTGTTCAGCTTCAAGTGCACCCGCGACCCGGGCCTGCGCTTCGAGAACGGTCAGTTCGTGATGATCGGCCTGCAACAGGAGAACGGCCGTCCGCTCATGCGCGCCTATTCCATCGCTTCGCCGAACTGGGAAGAGCACCTGGAGTTCTTCAGCATCAAGGTCCCTGACGGCCCGCTGACCTCGCAGCTGCAGCACCTGAAGGAAGGCGACGAGATCATCATCAGCAAGAAGCCAACCGGTACCCTGGTCCTCGACGACCTGAAACCGGGCAAGCACCTGTACCTGCTGAGCACTGGCACTGGCCTGGCGCCTTTCATGAGCGTCATCCAGGACCCGGAAACCTACGAACGCTTTGAAAAAGTGATCCTGGTTCACGGTGTGCGTTACGTGAACGAAGTGGCCTACCGCGAGTTCATCACCGAGCACCTGCCGCAGAACGAGTTCTTCGGCGAGTCGGTCCGTGACAAGCTGATCTACTACCCGACCGTGACCCGCGAGCCGTTCGAAAACCAGGGCCGCCTGACCGACCTGATGCGCAGTGGCAAGCTGTTCAGCGATATCGGCCTGCCACCGATCAACCCAGAAGACGACCGCGCGATGATCTGCGGCAGCCCGAGCATGCTCGACGAGACCAGCGAAGTGCTCGACAGCTTCGGCCTGAAGGTGTCCCCACGTATGCGTGAGCCGGGTGATTACCTGATCGAGCGTGCCTTCGTCGAGAAGTAAGACGAACGCAACGAAAAAACGCAGACCTGGGTCTGCGTTTTTTTATGCCTGCAAGGCGGTGATATCAACCTTCCCGAACGACTTCCAGCACCTGGATCTGATCCAGTTGCGGGTAATGCCAGCGCACCTGCACGTCCCAGAACTTCACCCCATACACCCGTTCCGGCGGTGGCACCTGATAGGCCGGGCGCGGATCCTGTGCCAGGCATTGCTCGATCAGCTCCACCAACGGCTCGCCAAGCCGCAGCCCATGCTCGTGGGCCTGGGGCAGGGCACTGTCGCTCCAGCCAACGTCAATCGCGGCCGGCGCATCGCTGGCCATCCGGTTGCTCGCCCCTGCAACACTGTCGGCGTAGGGGACATACGGTTTGATATCCAGTACCGGCGTACCGTCGAGCAGGTCGATCCCGGACAGCAGCAGACGCCCTGGCTCCACGGCCTCCAGGCGCACCACCGATTGGCCGATGCCGTTGGGGCGGTGAGTGGCGCGGGTGGCGAATACGCCCATGCTCTTGTTGCCGCCCAGGCGCGGCGGGCGCACTTTCAGGCGTGGCTTGTCTTCCAGGGCCTGGTGGAACAGGAACAGCAACCAGACATGGCTGACCTGCTCCAGCCCAGCCACCGCATCGCCTTGATCGAACGGCGGCAGCAGCTCCAGCACGCCGCGGGCGGCTGGCGCCAGCTGGGGCTGGCGCGGGATGGCGAACTTCTCCTTGAAGCAGGAGCGGACGATGCCGACCGGTGCAACCGTATGCTGCATGGCCACTCAGCCGCGCACGCGCAGGGTCAGGCCCTTGAGGAAGTTGCGCAGCAACTGGTCGCCGCATGGGCGATAGTTGTCATGCCCGACCTTGCGGAACAGCGCGCTCAGTTCAGGCTTGGACACCGGGAAATTGACCGCCTTGAGGA
Organism: Pseudomonas sp. URMO17WK12:I7; assembly: GCF_003269045.1. NCBI lineage: Bacteria > Pseudomonadati > Pseudomonadota > Gammaproteobacteria > Pseudomonadales > Pseudomonadaceae > Pseudomonas > Pseudomonas sp. URMO17WK12:I7. The sequence goes on from NZ_QLTL01000002.1 coordinate 411,304, forward strand.
TGGTGTGCAGGTCTTCTTCCTTGAGTTCGAAGGCCACGCGCAGCTTTTTCAGGATGGTGTTGTTGGTCACTGGCAGTTCGACCGGCTGCGCTGGGCGGCTATCGTCCTTGCCACGGCGGTGGATCACCAGGCCGTCAAGGAAGTGCGCCATGACCCGCTCCGGGCAGCGCACGAAGCCGGCTTCATCTTCCTTCTTCAAGTAGGTGGCGAGCACGATCGGGTTAACTTCGAGGCCGGACAGCGCGATGATTTCGGCCATCTTGGCGTCGTTCACCTTGAGCATGTAGCGCAGGCTGCGCAGGACATCGTTGTGGTTCATTGCTGCAAAATCCTGTTCAGTAGCCACGCCAGGGCGTGGCGCATTGCTTAGAAACGTTCGGTGGCTGCCAGGTAACGCCACTGCCCCACGGGCAGTTTGCCCATCGATACACCACCCAGGCGAATCCGGCGCATGCCCAGCACCTCCAGGCGCAGGTAGGCACACAGCTCGGAGATCTGCCCGGGTTGCGGGTTTTTCACGACCAGACGCAGGTGGGTCTCGTTCTGCCAGCTGGCCTTGGCCTTTGGCAGCTCCCGGTCATTGCGTGTGGCGCCGCGCGCCAGGCGCTCCAAGGCCTGGGGCGTGGTCTCGCCGCGTACTTCGATGATGTATTCCTGTTCCATGCGGCGCAGGTCGGCGTCGATCTTGCGGGTGACCCGCCAGTCCTGGGTGAACACCTGCAGGCCGTTGGCACCCCGCTCCAGCGGAGCCAGGCAGGACTGCCGGGCAAAATGCCCGTGCAACGGCCGGACGCCTTCACGGTGGGCCTCGCTGAGGCTGCCCATGTTCATGCTGATGCGCGCGGTCTCGCTGTCGACACCGGCCGCTTGATGCATCAGCAGGGTGACGGGGTCCAATGCCTCGGCACGGGCACCCGGCAGCAGTTCGACGCGCTGGTGGTCGACCTTGAACTGGGGTTGCTCGACCACCACGCCATCGACCGTGACCCAGCCCCCTTCGATGTACAGCTCGGCCTCGCGGCGGGAGCAACCAAGCTGCTCGATGAGGCGTTTGGACAGGCGGACGGGTTCGGACATGGGGCAATTCGCAAGGCAGGGAAAGACTCACATTGTACCTGCCTGCAGGCGGTTGATGAGGGGAATCTGTGTCAGATGCGCCATTTTGGGCGCAGAGCACGGCATATTCGGACGCGGCCCTAGGACGCTGTAGGAATCAGCCTCATGTGCAGCAGGGGATACGGCTGCCCCAAGCCATCCGTTTCCGAGCGTCCGACCACTTCGAAACCTTCATGTAAATAGAAACCCAGGGCTTGCGGGTTCTGCTCGTTGACGTCCAGGCATTCGGCATTCAGTTCTTCGATCGCATATCGCAACAAGCGCCTGCCAACCCCCTTGCCACGGTAGTCCGGTGCGACGAACAGCATGTGCACGTAGCCGTTGGCAACACCCGCGAAGCCGCAGATGCGTTGGCGATCACGGCAGCAGATCAGCATCACTGCGTCGAGGTACCGGCGTAGCACCTGCTCGCGCAACAGCAGGATGTAGGCATCGGGAAGGAAGTGATGGGTTGCGCGCACCGAGTCCTCCCAGAGCTGTACCAGTTCGCCGTAATCGCTGTAGCGCGGGGTTTGCAGCGTCAGGGCTGAATGCATGCCGGCATCTCTCCAGAACGATAGGAAAAACATAGCAGGCCAGCCACTGGTCGGCTTTCGCGTGCGCCGCTTGAAGCATGGTTCGCAGAGGTCTATTAATTAGGCGTGGGAAAAAATCCCACGAAATAAGAAAGTAAAACTTACAACAGATTCCCGGTTTGATTTGGCGTTCTCATGGCGAAGACCTGGAGACGGAAAATGCAAATTCACATGCTGTTCAAAAGGGCTCTACTGGCGGCTGCCGTTGCAGGCGTGCTGTCGACGGCCATCGTATTCGTTCCTGACTCGATTTCTCATGGCTCTAGCGCTTATGCCAAGGATGGTGGCGGTGGCGGTGGCGGTGGCGGTCACGGCGGTGGTGGTGGTGGCGGCGGCGGTGGCCACGGCGGCGGCGGTGGCAGTGGCGGAGGTGGCGGTGGTCACGGCGGCGGCGGTGGTAGTGGCGGAGGTGGCGGTGGTCACGGCGGCGGCGGTGGTAGTGGCGGAGGTGGCGGTGGTCACGGCGGTGGTGGCGGTAGTGGCGGCGGAAGCGGTGGTGGCAGCGGCGGCGGCCACGCAGGCAACAGCGGCAGCGGCCACGGTGAAGCAGGCCAAGGCCATGACGGCAGTTCAAACGCCGGACGCAGCAGCAACCACGCTGAAGCCGGTGATGATCATGGCAACCATGTTGGCGGTGAGCCCGGTGACGATCATGGCAATCATGTTGGTGGTGAACCTGGCGACGATCATGGCAATCACGTTGGTGGTGAACCTGGCGACGATCGCGGCAACCATGTGGGTGGCGAACCGGGTGATGACCGCGGTGCTCATGCCGCCGGCGAAGCCGGCGATGACAACAGCAGGAGCTGACTGGCAGTGAACAGCCCATACAAGACCCAGGGGACGGGTTTTGTATGAGCGGGTATCAGGCAGCACATTTGCCCTTCATCACGCATTTGCGGTGAGTGCCGACAGTTTTTTCTCATTCTGGTGGGAAGTAGTTACAGTTTGTGTGGGATCTTTTCCCGCGCCGTACACTGGGTTCAACTGTCAGGGAATGCGCTTCATGCAATCGCCCACTTTACCCCCGTCCATGTTGAGCGCCCTGCGCAGGGTCATGCGCCCTCTGGTGCGTCTGATGCTGCGCAAGGGGGTGACCTACACGATGTTTACCGACCTGCTCAAGGAAGTGTTCGTCGATGTGGCCCATCGTGAATTTCGCCTGGGCGACAAGGTGCCGACAGACAGCCGCATCAGCCTGCTGACTGGCGTGCACCGCAAGGATGTGCGGCGGCTGCGAAGCGAAGTTGACACGTCGATCGCCGCACTGCCGGAAAACATCACCTTGGGTGCGCAATTGGTGAATGTATGGACCAGCACCCCACCGTTCTGCTCCGACGCTGGGGAGGCGTTGGCGCTGCCTCGGCTGGCCAGTGTTGGCGGCGATTGCTCGTTCGATGCCCTGGTGGCGAATGTCAGTACCGACATCCGCGGGCGAGTAGTACTGGATGAGTGGCTGCGCCTGGGCATCGTCCGGCTTGATGATCAGGATTGCGTCCACCTCGAGGCCCAGGCATTCGTGCCGCAGAAGGGCTTCGAAGAAAAAGCCGCGTACTTCGGCCATAACCTGCATGACCACGCCTGCGCTGCGGTGCATAACCTCAGCGGCGAAGGCTTGCCATTCTTCGAGCGCAGCGTGCACTACGATGCCTTGACCTCGGCCAGTGTCGACACGCTGCGCGAAGCGGTGACCAAGGACGGGATGCAGACCCTGCTGGCCTTCAGCAGGCTGGCTGCAGAACTGGAAAACACCGACGTGCCAAGCCGCGAGCAACGCCAGCGAATCACGGTCGGGCTTTATTTCTACACTGAAGCCACCGATCCCGATTCGTCGAAGACGCCGGCACCATGAGACCCCTCGCGCGCTGCCTCAGTATCGTCGCACTCGTTCTGGCTTTCGGGCTGAGCTTGGTGGCGCCTGCCTGGGTGGCTGCAGCACCGGTTTGTGTCAGCCGTGATGAAGTGGGGATGGCCGGTGCAGCGGGCATGCAGTTCCCCGGGGGAGTGGGTGGTACCGGTGCCAGGACCGGCGGTGTTGGCGGCACTGGCGTGCGCAGCGAGAACGGTGGCGTGGGCGGCACAGGTGCGCCGAGCCAGCAGCGCCCCGGCGGCACTGGCGGTACCGGTGCGGTCGCGGAGGGCGTCGACGCTAGCTTCATCGATCGCGGCCATGGCGGTGTGGGCGGTAGTGGCGCGCCGATCCAGCGTCCGGGCGGTACCGGTGGCACGGGAATCGTCGGCACCATCACCGGGTTCGCGTCGATCTGCGTCAATGGCCAGGAGGTGCACTACGGCAAGGATGTACCCGTGAGTCAGAATGGTGCTCCTGCCAGCAGCGCTCATCTGGCGATAGGGCAGGTTGTCGCGGTGGAGGCCTATGGCACACAGCGCGGACTGCAAGCGGGGCGCATTGCGATCCTCAACGTTTACGAAGGGCCACTGACTGCACTGCCTAATGCATCGCAGCCACTGCGGGTCATGGGCCAACCTGTGCGGCTTGCCGCTGGGGCGCGGGTGGCTGAAGGGCTGCGCCCGGGCGAACCGGTCAGGGTCAGCGGCCTGCGCGACGCTGCTGGAGAAGTGGTGGCAAGCCGTATCGAGCGGGCACCTGGGCTCAGAGAGGCCAGTGCCATTGGTGCGATCGACCACCCCGGTAGCCTCCAGGGTCTCAAGCTCGGGACCCGCGTGGCACCGGCGCGGGAAGTGCTGGTGCGTGGTCAATGGACCGGGCGCCAGCTGGAAGTGGCGCAAACCCGCCCAGACCCGAGCCTGCCGTTTGCTGGCCGCGTGCAGACAGCTGTGATCGAGGGGCTGGTGCAGCGTACCCAGGCGCATCAGCTGGTGGTGGCGGGCATCAATGTGACGCTGGGGCAGGATACCGTGATCGTCGGCAGACAGCCTGCGGCAGTTGCGCTCGACCAACGCGTGCGGGTAAGCGGGGTGTTCAGTGCTGCGCATGAGCTAAGGGCATCTAGCATCGAGTTCCATGACGATCGCCCCGACAATTCGGGCAGAGGGCATTCGGGGCGCGGCAGCGAACACGGTACAAGCGGCTCGGGAAGCTCGAGCAACAGTGGCCAGGGTGAACGTGGTCTCTCCAGCACCCGCAACGAAGGCAGTGATGAGCAGCGTGGACGGCGTTCGGATAGCGGTTCCAGTGGCCATGACAGCGTTGGAAGTGAAGACAGATCTGGAAGGTCGGGGCATATCGATAGCGTGGAGGAGCGCGAGACCAGTAACAGCGGCAGCTCTGGTCGGGTGGAGAAGGTCGAGGCAGTAGAAAACGTAGAGCTCGAAAAAGTCGAGAAGGTGGAAAAGGTCGAAAAAGTAGAAAAGCCCGAGAAGGTCGAGAAGGTCGAGAAGGTAGAAAGACCCGAGAAAGTCGAGAAGGTGGAAAAAGTCGAGAAAGTCGAAAGACCCGAGAAGGTCGAGAAGGTGGAAAAAGTCGAGAAAATAGAAAGACCCGAGAAGGTCGAGAAGGTGGAAAAGGTCGAGAAAGTCGAAAAGCCTGAAAAAGTCGAGAAAGTGGAAAAAGTCGAAAAGGTGGAAAGACCCGAAACGGTAGAGAAGGTCGAAAAAGTCGAGCATCCAGAGCGTTCCGGGCATTAGGTAACTAGGCTGGGTAAGTCAGATCACACTTCCCGATGCAATACTGAGGTGCAGATGCGACCTACGCTCCCTCTTTTCGCCTGTTTGTTGTCCTGTACCAGTGTGCCGGTTCTGGCCGATGCCTTCAGCGCCTCCATTGGCATGGACTATTCGAGTGGCGACTATGGCACGGGTACCACTTCGGAAATCTGGTACGTCCCCGTGGTCGGCAAATATGAAACCGGCCCCATGACTTACAAAGTCACCGTGCCCTGGCTGCGCATCACCAACCCTGAAGTAGGCCCGAATGGCGACCCCTTGCCTGGTGGCTGCCATGCAGTGGAGAGCGGGTTGGGCGACACGGTTGCCAGCGCAGGTTATGCATTGCTCGATGGCAGTGACGGTGGCCTGATGCTGGACCTCATCGGCAAGGTCAAATTTCCCACTGCTGATGAAAAGCAGTGCCTGGGCACGGGTGAGTACGACTATACCGGCCAGGTTGATATCGCCAAGGCGTTCGGCCCGCTGACCGGCTTCGCAACCCTGGGCTGGAAGAAGTTCGGCGACCCGCCTGACAGCGACTTCAGAGATCCGATATTTGTCAGCCTGGGCTTTGCCATTCCTGTGGCGCAGGGTACCTCGGCGGGCGCCTCGTACGACTGGCGGCAGAAAGTCGTCTCGACGGGGTCACAGATCCAGGAACTGACTCTGTTCCTGACCCATAAGCTCAACCGGGAATGGAAAGTTCAACTGTATGCGGTCAAGGGCTTTTCCGACGCCAGCCCTGATGCAGAAGGTGGACTGATGGTTTTTCATACCTTCTGATAAAAAAGCCCCTGCCGGGTATTTCCACATTGGGAATACCCGGCAGGGGCTTTTCATGTGCGGGCCGCGTTAAACGGGTTCAGCCCACATGTCGTACTCATCGGCATCCACCACACGGCAACGCACTTTGTCGCCCGGCTTGAAGCCATGGTTACCGTCGATGAACACGCTGCCGTCGATTTCCGGGGCATCGAAGAAGCTGCGGCCAACCGAGCCCTGCTCCTCGACTTCGTCGATCAGCACGTCGATTTCCTTGCCGATGCGCAGTTGCAGGCGGGCGGCGCTGATGGCTTGCTGGTGCGCCATGAAGCGGTCCCAACGGTCCTGCTTGACGTCATCCGGTACGTCTTCCAGGCCCAGGTCATTGGCCGGGGCACCTTCGACCGGCGAGTACTGGAAACAGCCGACGCGGTCGAGCTGGGCTTCGGTGAGCCAGTCCAGCAGGTACTGGAAGTCTTCCTCGGTCTCGCCAGGGAAGCCGACGATGAAGGTCGAGCGGATCACCAGCTCAGGGCACTGCTCGCGCCAGTTCTTGATGCGTGCCAGGGTACGGTCTTCGAAGGCTGGGCGCTTCATCGACTTGAGTACCTTGGGGCTTGCGTGCTGGAACGGGATGTCCAGGTACGGCAGGATCTTGCCGGCGGCCATCAGCGGGATCACGTCGTCGACGTTCGGGTACGGGTAGACGTAGTGCAGGCGCACCCAGGCACCCAGGCTGCTCAGCGCTTCGCACAGTTCGAGCATGCGGGTCTTGACCGGGCGGCCATTCCAGAAGTCGGTCTTGTATTTGACGTCGACGCCGTAGGCGCTGGTGTCCTGGGAGATCACCAGGATTTCCTTGACGCCGGCCTTGACCAGGCGCTCGGCTTCGCTCAGCACTTCACCGACCGGGCGGCTGACCAGCTTGCCGCGCATCGACGGGATGATGCAGAAGCTGCAGCTGTGGTTACAGCCTTCGGAGATCTTCAGGTAGGCGTAGTGGCGCGGGGTCAGCTTGACACCCTGTGGCGGCACCAGGTCGATCAGCGGGTTGTGGTCCTGGCGTGGCGGCACCACTTCGTGCACGGCATTGACCACCTGCTCGTACTGCTGCGGGCCGGTCACCGACAGCACGCTCGGGTGCACGTCACGGATGCTGCCTTCTTCGACACCCATGCAGCCGGTGACGATGACCTTGCCGTTTTCCTTGATCGCTTCACCGATCACTTCCAGCGACTCGGCCTTGGCGCTGTCGATGAAGCCGCAGGTGTTGACCACCACTACATCGGCATCCTCGTAGGTGGGCACGACTTCATAGCCTTCCATGCGCAGCTGGGTCAGGATGCGCTCGGAATCGACCAGGGCCTTGGGGCAACCCAGGCTGACGAAACCAACCTTGGGGGTGGCGGGAGTGGTGGACATGACTAACCTCGGTATTGAATGCAGTTCGCCCTGGCGCAGCCGGGGGCGATCTTGACGGACGCTTTTGGCGCCTCTGATCAAAAAGTGCGCAATTCTAGCGAGCGCACGGTCGCTTGACCAGCAGAAAAGCGACGAACGCTGCGCTATGCTTCGCGCCATTGCGCCGGGGTCATTGCATGCCCCTGACGCAGGAGTGAATTCTACCGGCCTTCAAGGCCATCTGCGGGAGTGTTCGATGGTTCAGGCAAGCAGTCACGCCGAAGGCGGGCACGCGGGGAAGCAGGGCGCGACACGGTCGCTGGGCCTGCTCGTGGCAGCGGTCGGGGTGGTTTATGGCGATATCGGTACCAGCCCCTTGTATACCCTTAAAGAGGTCTTTACCGGCGGTTACGGGGTGCCGGTCAACCATGATGGTGTGCTGGGCATCCTCTCGTTGATCCTCTGGTCGCTGCTGTGGGTAGTGTCGTTCAAGTATGTGATGTTCATCCTGCGTGCCGACAACCAGGGCGAGGGCGGCACCATGGCATTGACTGCGCTGGCGCGACGGGCCACGGCGGCTTATCCGCGGCTGCGTGCGCTGATGGTTGTCTGCGGCCTGATCGGCGCCTCGCTGTTCTACGGTGACAGCATGATCACGCCGGCGGTATCGGTGTTGTCCGCCGTTGAGGGCATGGGCCTGGCGTTCGAAGGCATCGACCACTGGGTAGTGCCCATTTCGCTGGTGGTGCTGGTGGCCCTGTTCCTGGTGCAGAAGCACGGTACCGACAAGATCGGCAAGCTGTTCGGCCCGATCATGGTGGTCTGGTTCCTCGCGCTTGCCGCGCTGGGCGCGCATGGCATCTCCCAGAGCCCGGAAGTGCTCAAGGCGTTCAACCCTGGTTGGGCAGTGAATTTCTTCATCGTCCACCCCGGCATGGGGGTGGCCATTCTCGGTGCCGTGGTGCTGGCGTTGACCGGTGCCGAGGCGCTGTATGCCGACATGGGCCACTTCGGCCGCAAGCCGATCGCCCGCGCCTGGTTCGCGTTGGTGCTGCCGGCGTTGGTGCTCAACTATTTTGGCCAGGGGGCAATATTGCTGCAGAACCCCGAGGCCGCCCGTAACCCGTTCTACCTGCTGGCGCCAGGCTGGGCGTTGCTGCCGATGGTCGGGCTGGCGACCATGGCCACGGTGATCGCCTCGCAGGCGGTAATCTCAGGGGCCTTCTCCCTGACCCGCCAAGCCATCCAGCTTGGCTACATTCCGCGTATGCAGATCCAGCACACCTCCAGCGACGAGCAGGGGCAGATCTACATCGGTGCGGTGAACTGGACCTTGATGGTCGGCGTGGTGCTGCTGGTGATCGGCTTCGAGTCCTCCGGCGCCCTGGCGGCGGCTTATGGAGTGGCCGTGACCGGGACCATGCTGATGACCACCATCCTGGTGTCGGCGGTGATGCTGCTGCTGTGGAAATGGCCACCCGTGCTGGCGGTACCGATCCTGGTGGGCTTTCTCCTTGTCGATGGTCTGTTCTTCGCCGCCAACGTGCCGAAGATCGTCCAGGGTGGTGCCTTCCCGGTGCTGGCTGGCGGCGTGCTGTTCCTGCTGATGAGCACCTGGAAGCGCGGCAAGCAGATTTTGGTGGAGCGTATCGATGAAGGCGGGCTGCCGCTGCCGGTGTTCATCAGTAGCATCCGCGTGCAGCCGCCGCATCGGGTCGAAGGCACGGCGGTGTTCCTGACGGCGCGGGCAGATGCGGTGCCCCATGCGCTGTTGCACAACATGCTGCATAACCAGGTGCTGCACAGCCAGGTGGTGTTGTTGACGGTGGTAAGTGAAGACCGTCCACGCGTACCGGAACAAGAGCGTTTCGAAGTCGAGGCCTACGGTGACGGCTTCTTCCGTGTGCTGCTGCACTTTGGCTTCATGGACGAGCCGGATGTGCCGGCGGCGTTGAAGTTGTGCCACCTGGACGAGCTGGATTTCAGCCCGATGCGCACCACCTACTTCCTCAGCCGGGAAACGGTGATTGCGTCGCGTCTGGAGGGGATGTCGCGTTGGCGGGGCAACCTGTTTGCGTTCCTGCTGAAGAATGCCAACGGTAACTTGCGCTTCTTCAACCTGCCGTTGAACCGGGTGATCGAACTGGGGACTCAGGTCGAGATTTGAAGTGCCGGGGCCGCAAGGCGGCCCCAGGCATTTTCAGTTTTGTGCAGCGACGCTGGACTTGCCCTGGCGGGTCTCGATCTCGTCGATCAGGCGCTTGGCCAGCGCCGGGTAGTTCTCATCGAAGTGATGGCCGCCTGGCAGCTTCATGCGCTCGCCTACAGCAGTCTTGTCGGTGCAGCCGCTCTCGTCGGTTTCTTCCACGCCGTACACGCAGACCACCTTGGATGCCGGCAGCCTGGCCATTTCCGGGCCGGTAGGCGCTTCCTGGCCTTCCTTGCCCAACCAACCCTCAACCTCGATCTCGAAGCTGCCACTGCGCGCGAACGCCAGCAGCACGACCGCGTCGATGCGCTGCTGGTCTTCGGCCGGCAAGCGGTTGTAGATGGCCGGCAGCACATCGGCGCCGAACGAGTAACCGGTCAGCACGAAACGCTTGGTGCCCCACTTCTGACGGTAGTGCTGCATCAGCTCCGACAGGTCGGCGGCGCTTTGCTCCGGGGTTTTGTGCTGCCAGTAGTAGCGCAGGGTGTCGATACCGACCACGGGGTAGCCGAGCTTGGCCATTTCACCGGCCACATCGCGGTCCAGGTCGCGCCAGCCGCCGTCACCGGACAGGAACAGGGTGACAGTGTCGGTGGTCTGGCCGGCTGGCACTTCCACCACCGGGATGGCCAGGGCGTTGCCGTCGCGACCGACCAGGGCCTGGGTCAGCTGAGCCTTGAGCACCTGTGGCAGGTGGATGTCGTAGTCACTGATGCTGGTTTCGGCGTTGGCCTGGTCGCGCACGAATGCGGCGCTGGCGTCGTCCGGGTTGTCGTTCCAGGCGACGTTCCAGTGGCCGTGGGCGGCCGACTTCGGCAGCTCGGCCTTGCAGCCCGGCTGCTCCAGGGTGAAGTCGACCGAGATGGCCCGTGCCTTGTCGTCACTCTGGGAGGCCAGCCAGCGCCATGCCTGGGCTGCGCCTGGGCCAATGCCGGCGACCAAGGTCGGTTTGTCGGAAAGCTGGGTCAGTGCCTGATCCATGGCTTGTTGCTGCTTGGTGCAGTCATTCGGCGGCAGGATCACCTGCACCAGTTGTGCCTCGGCGGCCTGGCTCAGGTCCAGCAACTGCTTGTCGGTCAGGGCCTGGTCCTGGGGGACGCCGATGGCGACCCGCGCCTTGGCGTGCACGCCCGGGGTGACGCGGATGATGCTGGTGTCATTGAGGGTCAGCTGCTCCAGCCGTGCCTCGGGGGCAGGGCGGGCCCACAGCCAAAAGCCCGCGGCGCCAGCCAGGGCGGCCAGCAACAGGGGAATCAGTACGTACAGCCAATAGCGTCGGATCATCAACGTTTCACCAATCCAGTCAGGCCGCCGGCAATCAGGGCGGCAGTATCGGCCAGTGCCACCAGCGGGTCGAGCCCGGCTGGCACGGCCATGTAACGAGGTTCCCAGTCCGGCTGGAACTTGTCCTTGAAGCGCCGCAGGCCCTGGAAGTTATAGAGCTGCTCACCACGACGGAACACCATCGAGCCCAGGCGCTGGGTCAAGGGCGCACCCCGTCGTGGCTGCAGGCCGGAAAGCGGAACCATGCCCAGGCTGAAGCGGCCGTAGTCACGGCTTTTGTAATGCAGGATCAAGCCGATCATCATGAATTCCATGGTCAGCTTCGGCGCCTCGGGGTGGGCGCGCATCAGGTCGAGGCTGGCCAGTTCGTTGCTGTGGGTTTCCAGCAGGTTGGCAAAGGCCACCGGCCGGCCCTGGTAACGAATCAAGGCGATACGGAAGTGTTGCAGGTACTCGGGGCTGAAGCGCCCCAGCGAGAAGCCTTTCTCGCGCACGTTCTTGCCGCCGAGCCAGGCGTCGGAGATTTCCTTTAGCTCGGCCAGCGGTGCCTGGCCAGGTTCGTGGATCTCCAGGCTCAGGCCATCCCGGCCACCGCGGTTCCAGGTGTAGCGCAGGTCCTTCATTTCCTTGCCCTTGGCTTCCAGGTCGAAGCGGCGCAGGTCGACTCGCGCTTCCTCGCCAAGCTTCAGGGCAGTCAGGCCGATATCCATGTAGAACGGCAAGTTTTCCGCGCGCACCTGGTAGAACACCGGGCGGGCGTGGTGCAGGTCGCACAGGTCGCGGAACTGCCAGATCATCTCGGCGCGCTCCTGGGCCGGGCCGATCGGGTCGTACAAGGCCACCAGGCTGCGGCCGCGACGGGCATACATGAGGAAGGCATTGTCACTGGGGTGGAACAGCAATGCCTTGTCGCCAGTCAATGCCAGGCCACCATCGGGCTGGTCGGAGGCCAGCAGGATGCGGTTGGCGCGTTGCAGTTCGGTGTCATCAGGCAGGTGAATGACCGGACGGGCGGTGCGCAGCAGCCAGGTCAGGGCGACGATCACCAGCAGAACCGCGCTGCCCAGGGCAGCGCGCAGGCCGCGCGGTGCGTCGGCGTCGAGGGTGAACTGCCACCACAGCTTGTGGGTATAGGGCACGTCCTGGTAAGCGAACAGCAGCAGCCACACCGAAGCGCCGACCACACAGGCGCTGGCCACCAGGTACACCGGCGAGAACGGCAGCTCGAGCAGCCGGCTCGGCCGGTAGAACGAGCGGCGGAAAATGGCCAGCAGCGCGGCGGTCAGGGTCAGCAGGCTGGCTTCTTCCCAATCGAAGCCTTTAAGTATCGACAGCAACGCGCCGACCAGCAGCAGCACGGTGGTCAGCAGCCAGGCCGCCGACAGGCGCCGGCGCAGGCCCTGGGCCAGCAGCAGGCAGAGTACGCCAATCAGGCTGGCGCCGAAGTGCGAGGCGTCGATCAGCCGGTGTGGCACGAGGAAGCCCATGTGCTCCAGCCGCGTGTCGATTTCCGGGGTGGCGCCGGAGAACAGCAGCACCACGCCCGACAGGAACACCAGAATCGCCAGGATCGGTGCGCCCAGGCCTGAAGCCGCCTTGATTGCCTGCTGGGCGAACAGCAGGCGGCGTGCCTCGTTGGCCAGCAACAGCACGCAGGCCAGCAGCAGTGGCAGTACCACGTAGATCAGCCGGTACAGCAGCAGGGCGGCGGCCAGCGGCGCGGCGCCGAGTTGGTCGGCAAAGGCAGCCAGCAGGATCGCTTCAAACACCCCTACGCCACCCGGCACATGGCTGAGCACCCCGGCGGCCAGGGCCAGCAGGTAGACCAGCACGAAGGCGCCGAAGGGCGGCGCCTCCGGCAGCAGCAGGTAGAGCACGGTGGCCGCAGCGGCCACATCCAGTGCGGTGATCAGCAATTGCAGGGCCGCCAGGCGGCCACCGGGTAGGCGCAGGGTGCGACGCCCCAGTTGGACCAGCAGGCTGTCGGCCAACGGTTGTTCTGGCAGGCGGCGGCGATACAGCCCGATCACCAGCAGGGCAGTGACGGCCAGCACGGCGATGGCGATGCCGGCCAGCACCGTCGCGGGCAAGCGCAGAGCCGCTGCCGCCGCCGGCAGGTTGCTCAAGGTGGCCAATGCCGCCAGTGGTGGCAGCGCGCAACCCAGGGACAGGCTGGCAAACACGGTCATGCGCGCGACTTCGGCGGCGCCGAGGCCCTGGCGCGCGTAGAGCCGGTAGCGCACCGAGCCACCCGAAAGCATCGACAGGCCGATGGCGTTACCGATGGCAAAGGCGCTGAAGCCACCCATCAGCAAGGTTCGCGGGGGCAGCTTGACGGCTGCATAACGGCTGGCTGACCACTCGTAACCCAGCAGGATCACGAACCCAGCGACTGTCGCCAACAGGGCGCCGATCAGTGACCGTGCCGGTACGTCGAGCATGGCATCGTGGAGGGCGTAGATGTCCAGTTCGCTCAACAGATGCCGGCAAGCAATCAGCGCCATGGCAAACAGCAGCAAGGTCACGGCCAGGCCAATCGGCTGACGGTAACGGCTCATCCGCTCCAGCCAAGGCAAGCGCTGGGTAGCAGCCGGCAGTGCCGAGGCTAGAGGCACCTGAGGTTCAGGGGTGTGCGATGTCATGAGATGCCTCGAGCGTGCTGCGCGAGGAGGGGAAGAGCTGCGGCCAAGTGAAAGTCCCTTTGGTAAACGTATCCAGATATTACTCCGGGCAACGTTACTTTCAGTCGTCCGGCAGTGTTAAAGATAGTTCATCCTATAAGACGACACCTCAAGCAAGCGGGTTTGCTTGAGGCTGATGGAATTTTCAGGCGACGAAATGCAACAAACCCCGCGCTGCTGTTACACAGGCGGGGTTTGTTCTGACGAATATGGTTGCGGGAGCCGGATTTGAACCGACGACCTTCGGGTTATGAGCCCGACGAGCTACCAGGCTGCTCCATCCCGCGTCAGAGGTGCGCATTCTATAGAGTTGGGCGTTCAAGTCAAGAACTAACTGCAAAGTGACGCACAATTAATTTTGGTCCTGATTTCCAGGCAAAAAGAAAAAGGCCACTGCGTTAACAGTGGCCTTTTCTCGAATCTGGTTGCGGGAGCCGGATTTGAACCGACGACCTTCGGGTTATGAGCCCGACGAGCTACCAGGCTGCTCCAT
>NZ_QLTL01000003.1:0-57586 GCF_003269045.1 Pseudomonas sp. URMO17WK12:I7
CAGGTGAATGGCCAGTACGGCTACCTGACCATCGACGAGAAGGGCAACGCGGTCTACCACTCCAACCCGGACGTGGTATCGCCGCGGGATGCTGTCGACACCTTCGTCTACACCCTCCGCGATGCCGATGGCGACGAGAGCACCACGACCCTGGCCATCAACGTGCATGACCCAAGGCTTCAGGTTTGCGGGGATCAGGAAGTCACGGTGTACGAGAAAGCGCTGGACCTGCACAAGGACGGCAATGACCTGGCAGCCGGCAGCGTCACGGGCAGTGACCCGACCTCGACCGGTGAAACGGCGAGCGGCTCGCTGGCAGGCTCCGTTTCCAATGCCGTGGGGGCGCTGACCTTCAGCCTGGTTGGCAACGCTGTCGGCCAGTATGGGCAGATCAGCATCAACCCTGACGGCAGCTACACCTACACGCTGACTTCACCTGCCAATACCCCGGGCGCCGATTCGGCGGTCGAGTATTTCACTTACAAGGCGACCGACTCACTGGGCCACAGCATCACCAACAACATCGCCATCACCATCGTCGACGATGTACCCAATGCGGTCTGTGCCGAGCGCAGCATCACGCCGGGCCATCTGGATTCCAACATCCTGTTGGTGATCGATGTGTCCGGCAGCATGGATTCTGCTTCCGGCATACCCGGCCTGACCCGGCTGGACGCGGCCAAACATGCCATCGCTGCGCTGCTCGACAAGTACGACGGCATGGGCGACATCAAGGTGCAGATCGTCACCTTCAGCGGTGGTGCGCAGATCCAGTCGGCGGAGTGGGTCAGCATCGACGTCGCCAAGTCGATCGTCAACGGCCTGCACGCCGGTGGTTCGACCTACTACGACAGTGCGGCCACCGCTGCCCAGACGGCCTATGCCCAGAATGGCAAGCTGGCGGATGCGCAGAACGTCAGTTACTTCTTCTCCGATGGCGAGCCCAGCTCCGGGCATGCCATGACCGCTTCGCGCGAAACCAGCTGGGAGACGTTCCTCGACAGCAACGGCATCAAGTCCTACGCCATTGGCCTTGGCACGGATGTCAACGCGGACAACCTGAACCCATTGGCCTATGACGGCAGCAGCCATACCGACACCAATGCAGTGATCGTCAGCGACTTCAACCAGCTTTATGGCGTGCTGTCGGGTACCGTGCAGGGTTCGCCGATTACCGGCAGCCTTCTCAGCGATGGCACCTTCGGTGCCGATGGCGGCTTCATCAAGGCACTGCTGGTCGACGGCATCACCTACAGCTACGACCCGAAAGCCAACGCGGGGCAGGGTGGGTACTCGGCCAGCGGTGGCGCAGACAATGCCAGCTTCGACACCACGGGCAACACGCTGACCATCAAGACCAGCCTGGGCGGCAGCCTGTTGGTGAACATGGACAGCGGCGAGTTCACCTACACGCCACCCAAGGGCAATGACAGCAGCCCGCCCGAGCGTTTCGGCTTCACGGTCAGCGACAATGACGGCGATACCAGCAGTGCCGACCTGCTCGTAATGGTCAATGGCAACCATGCACCGGTGGCGGTGGCCGACCATGTCATCACCAACATCACCGGCGCCAGTATCACCTTGCCGTCCGAAGTGCTGCTGGCCAATGACAGTGATCTCGACAACGACCATTTGAGTGCGGCGCCGATCACTGTGAACACCAACTTTGCCGACAAGGGGGCCGGCTTCACCCTCGGCACTGGCGTCCCGAACATCACCTTCGATGGCCAGGGCAATTCGCTCGACAACCAGTTCAAGGCCCTGGAGCGCAGCGCCTTCACCACTGCTGCTGGCAGCATGACCGCAGCGCTGGTGGTACTCGGCTACCTGGGCGACATCAACAGCAGCCATGCCAATGCCGAGGATGTGATCACCGTCAGCCTGCGCAAGGGCGAGACCCTTCACCTGGACCATGACCGCCCCGACGGCAACCTGGGGCTGGAGTGGAAGGATGCCAGCGGCAGCTATCAGCCCATTACCGATGGCGGCAGCTTCACCGCCAGCCATGACGGGGTGTACAGCATCCATGTGGTCAACCAGATCAACCCCTCGGACACCAGCAAGGCCGCCGAAAACTACAAGCTGAGCATGGTGGTGGACTACAGCAACGCCGTGAATGACGTGCATCAGGCCAGCTACACGGTCACCGATGGCCATGGCGGCAGTGCGGCTGGCGCGGTGGATATCACTTACCAGGCCGGCAGCACCTTGAACGGCACGGCAGGCGATGATGTGTTGATGGCAAGCAATGCCGACACCATCCTCAACGGTGGTGACGGCCATGATGTGCTGGTGGGCGGTGCGGGCAATGACACCCTGCACGGCGGCAATGGCGATGACCTGCTGATCGGCGGCCTTGGCAACGACCTGCTCGATGGCGGCGCGGGCAACGATACCGCCAGCTATGCCTCGGCCACCGCAGGTGTGACGGTCGACCTCAGCCTGCACGGGCCACAGAATACCGGTGCCGCAGGCATCGACACCTTGATCAGCATCGAGAACCTGATCGGCTCCGATTACAACGACACCTTGATCGGCGATGCCGGCGACAACACGCTTAGCGGTGGCCGGGGTAACGATGTGCTCAAGGGCGGTGATGGCAATGACATCCTCATCGGCGGGCCGGGTGACGACATCATGACCGGTGGCAACGGCAACGACACCTTCGTCTGGCAGAAGGGTGACACCGGGCATGACACGGTGACTGATTTCACTCCGGGCAGCGACCGTCTGGACCTGTCGCAACTGCTGCAGGGCGAGAATGCCACGGCGGCCTCGCTGGATGACTACCTGCACTTCAAGGTCAGTGGCAGCGGCACCCATGTGGTCTCGACCATCGAAGTCAGCAGCGTGGCGGGCGCGGCGCCGACCCAGACCATCGACCTGGCCGGGGTCGACCTGGCCCAGCATTACGGGGTGACGGCAGGGGCGGGCGGGGTGATTTCGGCGGGGCATGATACTGCGACCATCATCAACGGTATGATCAATGACCATTCGTTGAAGGTGGATACGGTCTGATCAGCCTGTTCTGGCCTCTTCGCGGCTAAAGCCGCTCCTACAGGTACTCTGGCACCTGTAGGAGCGGCTTTAGCCGCGAAGAGACCAGAACAGGCGATAGCACGGGTCAGCCCGATCGGCGCAAGGTCTTCTGCTTGAGGATGTACAGGCTGACCAGCACCGCACTGGTCAGCATGAAGGCCCTGGCCCAGAACAGTGGTACCAGGTAGCAGGACAGCCCGATGCTCGCCCACATCAGGCCGATGGCGTAGACCTTGCCCTTGAGCGGAATACCCTCGCCAGTCAGGTAGTCACGGATCCACGGCCCAAGCTTGGGATGGTTGACCAGCCAATCGTGAAAGCGCGGCGAGCTGCGCGCGAAGCAGGCCGCAGCCAGCAGCAGGAACGGGGTGGTGGGTAACACCGGCAGGAAGATCCCCAGCACCCCCAGCGCAACGCTGAGCCAGCCGACGGCCAGCAGCAGGTAGCGCACGGCCGACTCAGTGGTGGCGTGGCTTGAGCAGCGCCGGCTTCTCTTCTGGAGCGTGCAGCAGCAGGAACAGCGCACTCAGCGCTTCCGGGATCTGCACGATCATGTCGTCCTGCAGGTTGGCGTTGCTGGCGATGTCAGCAAACTCAGGCTGTTCGTCGAACAGGCCGGACCCGACCATGATCGGCAGCAGCATTTCGCTGACTTCTTCTTCGGCGTTCTCGAACCAGGCCTCTTCACGCAGGAACACGCCCTCCATGAAGCCGATGCACCAGCCGCGCAGGTCGGAATCGTCCGGCTCGTCGGTCAGGTCAAGGTCGCATGGGAGGTCGAATTCTTCATCGCTGGCCAGCTGGCGGGCGATGTGGCCTTTGAGGGCTACCAGCGTCGCTTCGATCTCGGTGCGCTGGGCATCGCTGGCGTAATGGGGCTCTTCGGCGAACAGCGCGTCGATCCATTCACGCTCGGGAACGACTTCGGAGCAGATCGACAGCGCGGTCAGGTAGCCGTGTGCGGCGACGTAGTCCAGCGCTTCTTCGTGCAGCTCGTCGGCGTCGAGGAAGGCTTGCAGGCGGGTCAGTTGCTCGGCGAAGGACATTACAGGGCTACCTTGGGGAATAAACGATAGTGAATTCTAGCACCTTGCGGCGGCAGCGGGGCAAAGGGAACGTCTGTCACCGGGCATCCTGTGCGGGCCAGCACTACGGTATACTCCGCCGTTTTTCATCCAGGTGCGGGATTTCCCGTCCATCTGGCAAAAGCCGCTTACGCTTTTGGCGTGTGCGGGGCGGGTTTTTCGTCCAGCCTGTGTCCAGGATGGTACGGCGATTTGTGGAGTTGCACATGCTCGAACAGGCTCAGCGCGTTCTCAAGGATATCTTCGGTTACGACAGTTTCCGTGGGCGCCAGGCAGCGATCATCGAATGCGTGGCCAATGGCGGCGATGCCTTGGTGCTGATGCCTACCGGTGGCGGCAAGTCGCTGTGCTTCCAGGTGCCTGGTTTGTTGCGCCCGGGCCTGACGGTGGTTGTGTCGCCGCTGATCGCGCTGATGGACGACCAGGTCGCCACCCTCGATGAACTCGGCGTCGCCGCGGCGGCGCTGAACTCCACGCTGAGCCCGGAGCAGCAGCGTGACCTGGCCGGGCGCTTGCGCCGGGGCGAGGTGAAGATGCTCTACCTGGCGCCGGAGCGCCTGGTGCAGCCACGCATGCTGGACTTCCTGCGCGATCTCGATATTTCGCTGTTCGCCATCGACGAAGCTCACTGCGTATCGCAATGGGGCCATGACTTCCGCCCGGAGTACCTGCAGCTGGGGCAGTTGGCCGAGTTGTTCCCGCACGTGCCGCGTATCGCCCTGACCGCGACCGCCGACATGCGTACCCGCGAGGAGATCGTCCAGCGCTTGCACCTGCAGGGCGCCGAGCGCTTCCTGTCGAGTTTCGACCGGCCGAACATCTTCTATCGCATCGTGCCCAAGGAGTCGCCACGCAAGCAGCTGATGGCCTTCCTCGGCGAGCGCCGTGGCAACGCCGGCATTGTCTACTGCCTGTCGCGCAAGAAGGTCGATGAAACCGCCGCGTTCCTTTGCGAGCAAGGCTTCCCGGCGCTGCCGTACCATGCCGGCCTGGCCGCCGAGACCCGTGCGGCCAACCAGCACCGCTTCCTCAACGAGGAAGGGTTGATCATGGTCGCCACCATTGCCTTCGGCATGGGCATCGACAAGCCCAACGTGCGCTTCGTAGCCCACCTCGACCTGCCCAAGTCGCTCGAGGCCTATTACCAGGAAACCGGCCGTGCCGGCCGTGACGGGTTGCCGTCAGATGCCTGGATGGCCTACGGCCTGCAGGACATGGTGATGCTCAAGCAGATGCTGCAGAACTCCGAAGGTGACGAGCGCCACAAACGCATCGAGCAGCACAAGCTCGACGCCATGCTGGCACTGTGCGAAGAAACCCGCTGCCGCCGCCAGTCGCTGCTGGCCTATTTCGACGAAACACTCGAACAACCCTGTGGCCACTGCGATAACTGCGTCGACCAGATCCAGACCTGGGACGCCACCGAGCCTGCCCGCCAGGCGTTGTCGGCCGTGTTCCGCACCGGCCAGCGCTACGGCGTAGGCCACCTGGTCGACGTGCTGCTGGGCAAGGAGACCGAGAAGGTGCGCAACTTTGGCCACGAGAAACTTTCGGTGTTCGGTGTCGGCAAGCACCTGGCCGAGGCCGAATGGCGTTCGCTGTTCCGCCAGCTGGTGGCGCGCGGGCTGGTCGACATCGACCTGGAAGGCTACGGTGGCCTGCGCCTGTCCGACAGCTGCCGGCCACTGCTGCGTGGCGAGGTTAACCTGCAGCTGCGCCGCGACCTCAAGCCACAGACCGTGGCAAAGGCTGCCTCCAGCGGCGGCAGCCCGGCCAGCCAGCTGGTACGCGCCGAAGAGCGCGAACTGTGGGAGGCGCTGCGCACCTTGCGGCGCAAGCTGGCCGAGGAGCACAGCGTGCCGCCCTATGTCATCTTCCCCGATTCCACCCTGCTGGAAATGCTCCGCAGCCAGCCGATCAGCCTCGGCGACATGGCCCAGGTCAGCGGTGTGGGTGCGCGCAAGCTGGAACGCTACGGCCAGGCCTTCCTCGAAGTGCTCAACGGCGCCGGTGGCACCGAGGAGGCGCCGAAGGTGGTGCTCGACCTGCGCCACGAACTGGTCAGCCTGGCCCGCGCCGGCATGACCCCGGCGCAGATCGCCGGGCAGCTCAACTGCAGTGAGAAGAACGTCTACAGCCTGCTGGCCGAGGCCCTTGGGCGCCAGGAACTGAGCCTGGAGCAAGCGCTGGACCTGCCGGAAGACCTGATGATGGAAGTGCAGGATGCCTTCCTCGACGGCGAAGGCGAGCTGCCGCCGGTGTCGGCGATTGCACCGTTGTTCGGTGCCCGGGTGCCGGAAGGCGTGCTGTACTGCATACGTGCGGCACTGGCGGCGGAGTTCGAGCTCTGATGGGCGGCATTTCTGTCAACTGCTGATGTTTGTCATCCTTTTTGACGATTATCGGGTGTTTCCGCGGCGGGCAGCCTTGCCTGATGCCCCGGAGCATGGTTAGCTGACTAACAATTAGTTCTAGTCTATTGAGTTGCTTATGCCCCTGACCGACAACCAACACCGCTTCGGCATGCAGCTGGCGCAGATGTCCCGCGGCTGGCGTGCCGAGCTGGATCGCCGCCTGGCCGGGCTCAACCTGTCCCAGGCGCGCTGGCTGGTGTTGTTGCACCTGGCCCGTTTCGAAGAAGCGCCTACCCAGCGCGAGCTGGCGCAGAGCGTGGGCGTTGAAGGCCCGACCCTGGCGCGGCTGCTCGACAGCCTGGAAAGCCAGGGCCTGGTGCGCCGCCAGGCGGTGCTGGAGGACCGGCGGGCGAAAAAGATCCTGCTGTGCCCACCGGCCAAGCCGCTGATCGAGCAGATCGAAACCATTGCCAACGCCCTGCGCCTGGAGCTTTTCACGGGCGTGGATGAGGCGGATCTGGAAGTGTGCATGCGGGTGCATGCCAAGATCCTCGCCAACCTCGAAAAGTCCTGATCCCTCCGGGGGCTGCTTCGCAGCCCTTTCGCGACACAAGGCCGCTCCTACAGGCATATGCGCTCCCCTGTAGGAGCGGCCTTGTGTCGCGAAAGGGCCGCAAAGCGGCCCCAGCCCTCTAGAAGGTATGCCCCAGGTTCAGGTACACCGCCTGCTCGTTCGCACTGTTGGCCCCATAACTCAGGTTCAACGGCCCCAACGGCGTCTCCAGCCCCAGGAAGATGCTCGCCGCATTGATGTAGCCACTGTCGAACTCGTTGTCGTTGTTCCAGGCCCGCCCACGCTCCAGCGACCCGCCGATATACAACGGGAAGTCCAACGGCAGATAGGCCCTTGGCGTCAGGCGCCGGTAGTACACCATCCGTAGCAGGCTGACGTTCTGCCCTGACACCGAGTCCTGGCGGAAGCCCGACAACTCCCGCGCGCCCCCCAACACGAAACTTGACGTCACCACCTCCGTCGGGTCCAGCGTTCGCCCGTAACGCCCACCCAGCACAAAGGTGTTCGCCCCGACGCTGAATGCCTTGTCCAGGTTCAGCAGCCACTGCCGGTACTCGTCATCCGAATCCAGCGACTGGTCGTACTTGCGCAAGGTCAGGCCGATGTCCTCGCCACTGTGCGGGAAGTACACGTTGTCGAGGGTGTCGAACGAATACTTCAGCTCGTAAAAACCTTCGTTGAAGCTGGCCGAGGGCAGGTCCTGATCGCCAATACGCACTTCGGCCTCGCCCCAGGCCTTGCCCACGCCCAGGCGCACTTCGCCGGACGTGCCGATCTGGCGCCCGACGTTGAGGCCGAAGCCATAGCGCTCCAACCGGTACTCGGCGATCGGGTCGTTGTCCAGGGTCGCTTCGATGTTCTGCGAACCCAGGTCCAGGTAAGGCGCGACGAAGTAGCGCGAACCCACGTCCAGCGGCTGATAGAACTCGCTGTACAGCTCCTGCTGGTCGCCGATCTGGGCGCGCGTCAGCCATTCCGCACCCAGCCGGTTGATGCCGTTCATGCGGTAGCTGGCGCCGAGGTTGAAGGCGCTGTCGCCACGCAGGTCGTCCGACAGGTTCAGGCCCAGGCGCAGGTAGTCGGTGCCGCCGCGCTTGCCGCGGGCATTGATCACCAGGGTGTTGTCGTGGCCCTTGTGCACCACGCGGTACTGCACGCGGTCGAAGTAGTCCAGGCCATACAGGGTGCCCATGTCGGTCTGCAGGCGGTCCAGCGCCAGCGGCTCGCCAATTGGCTGGCGGATGTAATAGCGGATCACGTCGTCGCTGACCTTGGAGTCGTTTTCTATCCTGATCGCGGTGATCACCGGCGTGCGCTGGCCTGGCGAGCGGGCCACGGCCAGGCTGGCGTCGCTCTCTGGCTGGCGCAGCGTGGCCAGGCGCGTGTGGAGCAGGCGGGTGGCGCGGTAGCCTGCGTCAATCATGTCCTGGGCGCGGCCGAAGTCGGTGACGCCAAAGGCGGCCAGTTGCGGCTGGATCAGGATGTCGTCGCGGTGCAAGCTGGCCAGCTGTTCCTCGGAATTGCGCCGGGTCATCAGGGTGATCGACTGGTTGAGCACATCGACCACCGTGGCCAGTTGCTTGCGGTCACGCAACGGCGTGCCGATGTCGACGACGATGGCCAGGTCGACGCCCATTTCCCGGGCCACGTCGAGGGGGATGTTGTCGACCATGCCGCCATCCACCAGCAGGCGGCCATCAAGCTCGACAGGGGCAAACACGGCCGGGATCGACATGCTCGCGCGAATCACCTGTGGCAAGTGGCCACGGCTGAACACCACTTTCTCGCCGTTGGCGATGTCGGTGGCCACGGCGCGGAAGGGGATCGGCAGCTTGTCGAAGTCGCGGGTGTCGGCGGTGTGGGCCAGCTTGCTTTCCAGCAGCAGCGCCAGGTTCTGGCCCTGGATCACCCCCAGGGGCAGGCCCAGGCTGCCGTCGTCGCGAAAGCTCAGCTTCTGTTTGACCAGGAAGTCGCGGTCATCCTGTTTGCGCCGGAACGGCACATCCTTGCGTGGCGGTGCATCGGACAGCGCCTGCTGCCAGTCCAGCGTGGTGGCAAGTTTTTCCAGCTCTTCGACGCTGTAGCCGGAGGCATACAGCCCGCCCACCACCGCGCCCATGCTGGTGCCAGCGATGGCGTCGATGTGCACGCCCTGTTCCTCCAGGGCCTTGAGCACGCCGATGTGGGCCAGGCCACGGGCGGCACCGCCAGACAGCACCAGGCCGACCTTGGGGTGGGCGGACTCGGCGGCGAATGCGGTCAAGGCAGTGAGTGTCAGCAAAAGGCAGAACAGCAGGCGGCGCATCGTGAGTCTCAAACCGAAGGCTAAAGACCGCTAGTATAAGCGGCCCCTTATCTGGAGATGCTTCAGCATGGCCGACAACAAGCCGGAAATCGTCATCACATATTGCACGCAATGCCAGTGGCTGCTGCGCGCCGCCTGGCTGGCCCAGGAGCTGCTCAGCACCTTCACCGACGACCTTGGCCGGGTAGCGCTGGAACCGGGCAGTGGTGGGGTCTTTCGCATCACCTGCAATGGCGTACAGATCTGGGAGCGCAAGGCTGACGGAGGCTTCCCCGAGGCCAAGGTGCTCAAGCAGCGTGTGCGCGACCAGATCGACCCGCAACGCGACCTGGGCCACAACGATCGCTGATCAGGCGCCCTCGGCCACGGGCTTGTGCCTGTGAGGTTGCTCGGCGGCCATGCGGCTGGACAGCACGATGGCAAAGATGATCAGCACGCCACCCAACAGCATGCGCAGGGTTGGCGTTTCGGCAAACACCGCCCAGGCCACGGCGATGCCGTAAACCGGTTCCATGGCGAACACTACGGCGGCGGTGCGCGCCTTGATCACTCCCAGGCTGGCAACGAACAGGCTATGGGCGACGCCGGTGCAGAAGACCCCGAGCAGGGCGATCCACAGCCAGTCCAGGGTGGCTACCTGGCTCAGGCCTGGGCCGGCGAAGGGCAGCAGGCACAAGCCGACCACCAGGTTCTGCCACAGTGCCGCCTGCACGGCCGGCAAGCGCCCAGAGCCGGCGCGGTTGGTCAAGGACAGCAGCGAGAACAGCAAGCCGGAGAGCAAAGCCCAGAGCAGGCCGCCGGTAGCTTGGCTGGCCAGGTCGAATGCCGGGGTGACCAGTATCAGGCCGATGCTGACCAGCACCACCAGCACGCCTTCGTTGCGGCGGATGCGTTCGCGGAACAGCAAGCCTTCGAGGATCACGGTGAAGGCCGGGAAGCTGGCAAAGCCCAGGGTGGCGATGGCCACGCCGCCGACTTTCACGGCGATGAAGAAGCTGACCCAATGGCCGGCCAGCAACACGCCGCCGAACAGCAGGCGGCGCATGTCCTGGCCACTCAGGCGTCGCCAGCCGGGACCGGTGAGGCTGGCGAACAGCGCCAGGGCCAGCACCGCGAATGCGGCGCGGCCAAAGACGATGATCGCCGGGCTGGCGCTGGTGGCCAGCTTGCCGAAGACGCCGGTCAGGCCGAAGAACAACGCCCCGATGTGCAGGGCGCCGAGGGCAGTGCGGTGGTTCATCTTGGGTCCTTGCTCAAATCTCTACGGGTTGTGCCGGCCTCATCGCGGATAAATCCGCTCCTACACGAAACCTGTAGGAGGGGATTTATCCGCGATGAGGCCGGCACAGGCAAAGTGTAAAGCCTCAGGCCAACACGTTCTGTCGCCATCCTGCCGTCAATTGTCGCCAGCCTCTCGCCGCATGGCCAACGGCGAGCAGCCAAACGCGCGCAGCATGGCTGCCGAGAATGCACTCTGCGAGCTGTACCCCACCTGCGCCGCAATCTCGCCCATCGGCAGCAAGCTCTGGATGACCAGCCGCCTTGCCTTGAGCAGGCGCCGCTGGCGGATGTAGTCCATCGGCGTCATGCCGCACTCGGCGGTAAATCGTGCATGCAGCCGGGCGCTGGACAAGCCGGCGATACGTGCAAGGTCGGCAACCTGCAGCGGGTAGGCCGCATGCTGTTCGATATGCCCATCGAAAGCGGCATAGGGCAGGCGATGGCTGGGCGTGACGATGGCCGCTGCGCAGGGGTTGAGACTGGCCAGCAACAGCACCGCGCCTTGCCGGGCGATCAGCGGGTCGTCCATGGGGCTCGCCGCCAGCCAGTCCACCAGTTGCTGCTGGCGATCATCCAGCCCCAGTGCGCCAGGCTGGTCGAGCAGGCGCCGGCTGGCATCGGCATGGGCTCCGAGTTGCTCGTGCAGCCAGTGCTCGCCGGGCACATCCAGTACCAGGCAATCGCTGCCGGCATCGCTGCCGCAGGTGTGATGGGCGCCCGCGGGCACCACCACCAGGCCCTGGCGGGCGACCTTGGCCCCGTGGCCCTGCACCTCGAAATCCAGGCGGCCTTGCAGGCCGAATACCAATTGCGGGTGTTCGTGGCTGTGGGCGATCAGCTCATCGCGGTAGTGGCGCAAGGAAAGTATCGGGCCGGCCATGGGGTTTCCTCGTGGGGCTGTCGGCCATTGTGCCGCATTCCTGGCAGCCCATCACTCGTCACATCCCTGCCACCAACCTGTCACTTGTGCCTGCCAGTCTCCAGCAAACAGCGCCGGAGCCTGCCCATGACCCATGCCGAACTCTCTCGCCCGTCACGCAAGCAGCGCGTACGCACCCTGTGGATATCCGACGTGCACCTGGGCACGCGCGATTGCCAGGCCGAACACCTGTCGCAATTCCTCAAGGGCTACCAGGCTGATCGCATCTACCTGGTAGGCGATATCATCGATGGCTGGAAGCTACGCGGTGGCATCTACTGGCCGCAAGCCCATACCAACGTGATCCGCCGCTTGCTGACCATGAGCAAGCGTGGCACCGAGGTGATCTACGTTACCGGCAACCATGACGAATTCCTGCGCCGTTACTCGAAGCTGATGCTGGGCAATATCCAGTTGGTGGACGAGGCCGAGCACCTGACCGCCGATGGCCGACGCCTGCTGGTGATCCATGGCGACCAGTTCGACGTGATCACCCGTTATCACCGTTGGCTGGCCTTCCTTGGCGACCGTGCCTATGAGTTCACCCTGGTGCTCAACCGCTGGCTCAACCATTGGCGTGCGCGCTACGGGTATGGCTACTGGTCGCTGTCGGCGTACCTCAAGCACAAGGTCAAGGGTGCGGTGAACTTCATCAGTGACTTCGAGGATGCGATTGCCCATGAGTGCACCCGCCGTGGTTTTCACGGGGTGGTGTGCGGGCATATCCACCACGCCGAAATACGCAAGGTCGGCGAGGTGGATTACCTCAACTGCGGTGATTGGGTCGAGTCGTGCACAGCGCTGATCGAGCATTGGGACGGCAGCATCGAGCTGTACAGGCTGGCCGATGCCCAGGCGCGCCAGGCCGACGCTGTGGCGGCTCTGCGTGAGCCGGCCTAGAGGCTGATCCGGCCAAGCAGGATGTCGCGGAACATGGCGAAGTCACCCACCAGGCTGTACCACGGGTGCTTGAACGTGGCCGGTCTGTTGCGCTCATAGAAAAAGTGCCCCACCCAGGCGAAGCCGTACCCGCAAAGCGGCACTGCCAGCAACAGCAACCACTTCCCGCTGCCGATGGTGTAGGCCAGCAAGGCGATCACAAGGCTGGTGCCGACAAAGTGCAGGCGCCGGCAGGTGGGGTTGCTGTGCTCCCCCAGGTAATACGGATAGAACTCGGCGAAACTGCGAAACTGCGTGGTGCTGGTCATGGGCAGTACTCCGGGATTATCACTTTTAACAGGTTACACGGCGTGGAGCCTGAATCGAGTCTAGAGTGATTGGCGGGGCCGGCCAGTGACAATAGGCGCCAAATGAGTATCCTTGGGGTTAACCGCACGATGCGGTCAGCATAAGAAGCCTGCCATGAGCGAAAGAACCACGTCAGCCAGCTGGGCATCAGGGATTGTCAAGGCGCTGGAGCTGGAAGGGCTCGACTGCCCGGCCATGTTCAAGCAGCTGGGGCTGGATTTCGCCGCACTCGACGACCCGGATGCGCGTTTTCCGCAGGACGCCATGACCCGCCTGTGGCAGCTGGCGGTCGAACTTTCGGGTAACGAAGCCATTGGCCTTAACATGGCGCGGGTGGTGCGCCCGGCGTCGTTCCACGTGGTGGGCTACGCGCTGATGTCCAGCCGCACCCTGGCTGAAGGCTTCGAGCGGCTGGTGCGCTACCAGCGCATCATTGCCGAGAGTTCCGACCTGAGCTTTGTCCTCGGCCCTGAAGGTTATTCGCTGATTCTGACCGTGCATGGCGACCACCTGCCGCCTACCCGGCACAGCGCAGAAGCCTCGCTGGCCTGCGCGCTGGCCTTGTGCAAGTGGCTCAGTGGTCGGCCGGTGCAGCCGCGACGGGTATTGGTGCAAGGGCCGCAGCCGAAGGATATCGAACCGTACAAGGTGGCATTCCATTCCCCGCTGGTGTTCGGTGCACCGCACGATGCACTGGTGTTCGAACGGGCCGATATGGAGGCGCCATTGCCCACCGCCAACGAAGCCATGGCCATCCTGCATGACCGCTTCGCCGGTGAATACCTTGCGCGCTTTTCGGAGAGCCGCGTGACTCACCGGGTGCGCCAGGTGCTGTGCCGCATCCTGCCGCAAGGCGAGCCCAAGCGCGAAACCTTGGCCCAGGCCCTGCACCTGTCCCAGCGCACCTTGCAGCGCCGCCTGCAGGAAGAGGGCACCAGCTTCCAGACCCTGCTTGACGACACCCGTCGCGAGCTGGCCGAGCAGTACCTGGCCCAGCCAGGCATGACCCTGCTGGAAACCGCCTACCTGCTGGGTTTTGCCGACCCGAGCAACTTCTACCGCGCGTTCCGCCGCTGGTTCGATGTGACCCCCAGCGAATACCGCGCCCGGCTGGGTGCCGAGCCCGGTGAAGTCAGTGACGCCAGAACGCCGGCATGCACAACACCAGCACCGTGATGATTTCCAGGCGGCCGAGCAGCATGCCGGCGGCGAGGATCCACTTGGCGGCATCCGGCAACGTCGAGTAGTTGCCCGAAGGGCCGACCACTTCACCCAGGCCCGGGCCGACACCCGACACCGTGCCGGCTGCACCGGTCAGAGCGGTCATCCAGTCCACCCCCAGCAGCGACAGCAGCAGGGCCATCACGCAAATGGTGATAGCGAAGAAGAACGAGAAGGTCAGGATCGAACGCACGATCTCTTCGTCCAGGCGATGGCCGTTGTACTTCTGCTTGATCACCGCGCGCGGGTGGATCAGCTGGTTGAGGCTGGCCTTGAGCAGGATGTAGGCCACCTGGAAACGGAAGATCTTGATACCCCCGGCCGTCGAGCCGGAGCAGCCACCGACGAAGCCCAGGTAGAAGAACAGCATCAGCGAGAAGTTGCCCCACAGGCTGTAGTCGCCCAAGGCGAAGCCGGTGGTGGTGACCACCGAGGTCACGTTGAGCGCCACGTGGCGCAAGGCGTCGAGCCAGTGCAGGTTGGTGGTGTACCAGTACCAGGTGCCGAGCACGACCCAGGTCACCACCAGCATGCCCAGCAGGCCCTGTACCTGCTGATCGCGGATCAACGCCTTGCGGTTGCCGCGCAAGGTCGCCACGTACAGGGTAAAAGGCAGGCTGCCGAGGATCATCACCACCACCGCGACCCAGTGCACGGCGGGGATGTCCCACTTGGCCAGTGACTGGTCAGAGGTGGAGAAACCGCCGGTGGAGATCGCCGACATGGCGTGGTTGATTGCATCGAACGGGCTCATGCCGGCCCACCAGAAGGCCAGTGCCCCAAAGATCGAGAAACCGACGTACACGCCGACGATCGACTTGGCGACCATGTGCGAGCGCGGCATGACCTTCTCCGAGCGGTCCGACGACTCGGTCTGGAACAGGCGCATGCCACCGATGCGCAGCAGCGGCAGGATCGCCACCGCCATGGCAATGAAGCCGATGCCGCCAAGCCAGTGCAGCATCGAGCGCCACATCAGGATGCCTGGTGACATGTTGTCGAGCCCGCTGAGCACCGTGGCGCCGGTGGCGGTGATGCCGGACATGCTTTCGAAGAAGGCGTCGGTGTAGCTGATGTGCTGGGTCAGCAAGAACGGCAGGGCCGCAAAGATGCACACAACCACCCAGCTGCTGACCGTCAGCAGGTACATGTCGCGTGGGCGCAGGTGGACGTGCTCGGGCCGCCCCTGAGCGACCATGGCCAGGCCGGCGATGAATGTGATCAGGCTGGACCAGAGGAACGAGGGCATGTCGCCGGTGCGTTCGAAGATCACCAGGGTCGCCATGGGCACGGCCATGCCTACGGCCAGGGTAATCAGGAAGATGCCGATGATGAAACCAATGATCCTTAAGGTCGGCAACGCCATGTGATCTGCTCAGACTCGAAACGGAAGGGCGCCATTCTACCTATGGGTCTGGTGATGTAAACGCTAGAATGGCCGCACATTTACCTGCCAGGAGGGTAGCCGATGGAGGCTCTCGACGCATTGCTCAACCGTGTTTCCGTGCCACGCCTGACCGAACCTGCACCTAACGAGGCCCAACGCGAGGCGTTGTTCCAGGCGGCCTTGCGCGCACCGGACCACGGCCAGCTGCGGCCATGGCGCTTCCTGACCATCGAGGGTCAGGGCCGCGACAAGCTCGGTGAACTGTTCGCCGAAGCGCTGCTGCACAAGGGCGACGCCAGCCAGGCTGCGCTGGACAAGGCACGCGCGATGCCGCTGCGTGCGCCGTTGCTGATCGTGGTGATCGCCAAGCTGCAGGACCACTTCAAGGTGCCCAAGTCCGAGCAGCGCCTGGCGGCGGGTTGCGCGGCCCATGGCATCCTGATTGCTGCCCATGCCCAGGGCATCGGCGCGGTGTGGCGCACCGGCGACATGGCTTTCGATGCCCACGTGCACAAGGGCTTGGGGTTGGCCGAGAACGAGGAGCTGATCGGTTACCTGTATGTCGGCACGCCGCTGACCGAGCCGCGTACGGCGCCGATACTGGAAACCGCCGAGTACGTCAGCGTCTGGGGCGAATAACGCGCTGGATTCTTCGCGGACAAGCCCGCTCCCACAGGCACGGCGCAGGTTTCGAACCTGTAGTGATCCCTGTGGGAGCGGCCTTGCCGGGGCGCCGGACCGGTCAGAAAGGGCTGCAAAACAGCCCCGGCTTGCTGTCAGTCAGCTGCGATGTTTTCAGGCAACTCCAGCCGGGCTAAGAATCCACCCTGCGGGTGATTCTCCAGCACCAGGCTGCCGCCATGGCGCTCTGCCGCCTTGCGCGCAATCGCCAGGCCCAGCCCATGCCCCGCTGCCTCCTGCCCCGGCGCACGGAAGAACGGCTCCCCCAGCTGTGCCAGGTGCTCCGGCGCCACCCCGGGGCCGTGATCACGCACGCTCAGGACGATCTGCCCGGGCTCGCGCTGCGCGCTGATCTCGATCGGCTGCCCCTGCGGGTTGAAGCGCAGGGCATTGCGCACCAGGTTGTCCACGGCGCGCTCGATCAGTGTCGGCCAGCCCTGCAGCGTCAACCCCGGTTGCGCCTCCAGCTTCACATCCTGCTCCGGCGCACTTAGCTGAGCGTCCTTGCGCACGCTGCCGAGCAGCGCGTTGAGGTCGACAGGCTCGGTATGGGCCTGCTCGGCATCGACCCTGGCCAACGTCAGGATTTCGCTGATCAGGTCTTCCAGGCGGTCGCATTCACGGGTCAGGCGCGGCCACAGGGCCTGGCGCTGTTCGGTTTCGGCACGTTCGGCCAGGGCCAGGGCAATGCGCAGGCGCGCCAGCGGTGAACGCAGCTCGTGGGACACGTCGCGCAGCAGCTGGCGCTGGCTGCCTATCAGGCTCTGCAGGCGCGCGCCCATCTTGTTGAAATCTTTGGCCAGCACACCAAACTCATCACGCCGGGCAGCCAGGCGGGCCAGGCTGTTCTGTTGGTAGGTGGCCTGGCCAAGGTCGTGCACGGCGCCGCGCAGGCGGCTGAGCGGGCGGGTGATGGACAGGGTCACCAGCAGGCTGAACAAGGTCAGCACCACCAACGCGATGCCCAGCGCACTCAACGGCCACAGCAGGCTCTCGCGGTGCCACGCATCCAGCTCTGGGTGCGGGATGCGGTAGATCAGCAGGTAGGTCTCGCCGGTGTCGGGGCTGGTGTATTCCTCGGTCAAGCGGCGCCACGGCAGGCGGCGCTCGTCATTGTGCTGGCGCGCCTCGAACGCGGCAGCGCGGCGCGGGAAGGTACCGGGCACCACGGCATCGCCGCTGTCGTCGAGCACCTGTACATCGATCTTGTAGCGCTGCTTGCGTCGCTCCAGAAATGCCTGGGCAGACTCCAGGCCCTCCTGCTCATAATGCTGGGTCCAATGGCTGGCCATGGTTTTCAGGCCCGGGTGGCGGCTGAGGATCCAGGCGTCCTGGTTGAGCATGTGGCCGAGCAGGATCGACAGGCCCGCGACGAGGGTGATAGCCAGCCAGAAGCTGGCCAGGATGCGCCAGAACAGAGAACGCAAGAGCACCTCCTGTAAACGGGAAAAGCCCGGCCCGCTTGAGGGCGGGCCGGGCATTGGTTGACAGCTTACTGGGCCTTGCCAGCTTTTTCAGCTTTCCAGGCCTGGAACTCCTTCCATTCAGCCTTGCGTGCTTCGCGTTCCTTCTGCAGTTCGTCGAATTTCTTCTGCTGGTCAGGCTTGAGCAGTGCGCGGACCTGGCTGTCGGTCTTGTCGTGGCTGGCCTTGAGTTCGTCTTTCATGGCCTTCTGGTCGGCTGCCGGCAGCTTGTTCAGGTAGCGCTCGGTGATTTCGTGGCGGTTCTTCATCTGCTCGCCCATCAGCTTGCCGATCTGCTGGCGCTGGTCGCGGCTCAGGTCCAGTTGGGCGAAAGGCGCATCACCGCGATGATGCGGGCCGTCGTGACGCGGGCCGCCTTCAGGCATGGCCATGGCCACGGTTGGCAGGGCGGCGGCGAACATCAGAGCGATAAGGGTCTTGCGCATGGTGTCTCTCCTGTCATAGGCCGGTGGTTACCGGATGAGCTCAGTCTAGGGAGATCAAGGTCAAGCGCAGTCAGCGCTGCGTAAAGGCAGGGTAAAGATGAGCTGGGATTTTGTAGAAGCGGCCTTGTGTCGCGAAAGGGCTGCGCAGCAGCCCCAGCAACTCATGCATGTACACTGAATCCTTGGGGCTGCTGCGCAGCCCTTTCGCGACACAAGGCCGCTCCTACAGCGGAGCATGTCAGCTTCAAAGGCTGTAGTAGTAACCGCGGCTACGCAGCGCGACGATCCGTGGCCGGCCATCGGCATGCGGGCCAACCTTCTTGCGCAGGTTGCTGACGTGCATGTCCAGGCTGCGGTCGTACAGGGTCAGCTTGCGCCCCAGGGCGATCTGCGCTAGTTCCTGCTTGTCCAGCGGCTCGCCGGGCTGGCGTAGCAGCGCTTCGAGGATGCGGCTTTCGGACAGTGTCAGGCTCATGTCGCGGCCATCGATGCTGACCACCCCCCGCACCGGGCTGAACGCCAGGTCACCGATTTCCAGCTGGGTGGTGGTGGCGGTGGGGTGGCTGCGGCGCAGCACGGCGCGCAGGCGGGCGGTGAGCTCACGGGGGTCACAGGGCTTGGCCAGGTAATCGTCGGCGCCCAGCTCCAGGCCGAGGATGCGGTCCAGGGGTTCACCACGGGCCGACAACATCAGCACCGGCAGCTCGGCATGCTCGCTGCGCAGCTGCTTGAGCAGCTCCAGGCCGCTGCCGTCGGGCAGCATCACATCCAGCACCACGGCTGCCGGGGCATGCTCGGCCAATGCCTGGCGCGCGCTCTGGCCATCGTGGCAGGCGCGTACCGCAAACCCTTCCTGGGTCAGCCAGCTGCCGAGCAGCTCGCAGAGTTCCTGGTCATCATCAATCAGTAACAGCTCGCTCATGACTCACTCAATTCAACCATTGACGGCGTCTACTGTGTCCGCCAGTGGCAAAGATACCGCAGACTGAGGACGAGTGTGCAATTGGAGCGGGGGAGGCTGCGTCGCCCTCTTCGCGGGCACGCCCGCTCCCACAGGTCTCTGGCAGCCTTCGGGCCTGTGCAATCCCTGTGGAAGCGGCGGTTCGGCGCCCCGACTTGCCCGCGAAGCAGACGACGCGATATCAGGTCAAGGCAGGACTTGCTTGAACGGCTTGACGATGACCTTGTCGTACACGCCGGCGGCGATGTAAGGGTCGGCATCGGCCCAGGCCTGGGCAGCGGCCAGCGAGTCGAACTCGGCGACGATCAGGCTGCCGCTGAAGCCAGCTTCGCCCGGGTCGTTGCTGTCGATGGCCGGGTGCGGGCCGGCCAGCACCACGCGGCCTTCGACCTTGAGCTGCTGCAGGCGCTCGATGTGCGCCGGGCGTGCGGCCAGGCGTTTTTCCAGGGAGTTCGCGACGTCGCTGGCGATGATGGCGTAGAGCATGTCAATCCTTGGGTTTGGAGGTGGAAGGGTCGTCGTGCAGATGACGCGACAGGTACACACCCTGCGCCACCAGGAACAGCACGGTCATGCCGAGGCTGCCGAACACCTTGAAGTCGACCCAGTACGCCTGGAAGGTGAAGGCGACGAACAAGTTGGCAGCACCGCAGAACACGAAGAAGGCGATCCAGGCCACGTTCAGGCGCGACCAGATGGCATCGGGCAGGGTCAGCGCATGGCCCATGATGCGTTTGATCAGCACCCGGTCGCCGATGAAGTGGCTACCGGCAAAGGCCAGGGCGAACAGCCAGTTGACCACCGGCGCCTTCCACTTGAGGAAGGTTTCGCTGTGGAAAGTCAGGGTCAGGCCGCCGAACACCAGGCAGGCGACCAAGGTCAGCCACTGGCCCTTTTCCAGCTTGCGCTGGCGCAGGAACAGCGCGCCGTACACCACCAGCGAGCTGATGATCAGCATCGCCGTGGCACTGTAGATGCCGCCGAATTCGAAGCTGTGGCCAGCAACGTCCATCGGCCGTGGGTCGAGCTTGTAGACGATGAAGAACAGCAGCAGCGGGATGAAATCGATGAATTGTTTCACAATGGCAGCCAGAATCGGGATGTGACGGCATAATAACAAACATCGATTCCAGCGAAAGCGCTCCTCCATGAATGTTGATCTGCACTGTCACAGCACGGCCTCCGACGGCGCCCTGTCGCCCACGGACCTGGTCGCCCGGGCCCACGAGCACGGGGTGCAAACGCTGGCACTGACCGACCACGACACCCTCGAAGGCCTGCCCGAGGCGCGCCAGGCCTGCCACGCGCGCGGCATGCACTGGGTCAGCGGGGTAGAGCTGTCGTGCACCTGGGGGGGCGCGACCATTCATGTGCTGGGCTACCACTTCCCGCTAGATGCACCACCCTTGCTCCAGGCCATCGAGTCCCTGCACCGTGGCCGCTGGTTGCGCGCCGAGGAAATCGACAGACGGTTGGCGGCCAAGGGCATGCCCGGAGCCCTCGACGGTGCGCGGGCCGTGCAGCAAGAGTTGGGGGACAGCGGCAACGCGCCTGCGCGGCCGCATTTTGCCGAATTCATGGTGCGCGCCGGTCACGTCAAGGACCGCGGCGAGGCCTTTCGCAAGTGGCTGGGGGCCGGCAAGCTGGGCGACGTCAAGCAGCACTGGCCAACCCTGGACGAAACTGTCGCCACCTTGCGCCAGTCCAACGCCTGGGTGAGCCTTGCGCATCCCATGCACTACGATCTGACCCGCAGCAAGCGCAGGCGGCTGATTGCCGACTATATTCAGGCAGGCGGGCAGGCACTTGAAGTGGTCAACGGGATGATGCCGGCCGAGCAGGTGGGCACGATGTCCATCCTTACCCGTGAGTTCGGCCTGCTGGCAAGCGCTGGCAGCGATTTCCACGGCCCCGGCACCTGGGGCGAGATCGGTGCCTACCGGCCATTGCCCGAGGACTTGCCACCTCTGTGGCGTCGATTCAGCCATGAACAGCCTATGGCGCTATGAACAGGAAGACTTCGTGAGCCAATTTTTCCAGATTCATCCGGAGAACCCACAGCCGCGCCTGATTCGCCAGGCGGTGGAGATCATCCGCAAGGGTGGGGTGGTGGTCTATCCGACTGACTCGGCCTATGCCCTGGGTTGCCAGATCGGCGACAAGGCAGCAATCGAGCGGGTGCGCCGTCTGCGCGGCCTGGACAAGACCCACAACTTCACCCTGATGTGTTGCGACATGTCGCAGCTGGGGCTGTATGCCAAGGTCGACACCGGCACCTTCCGCCTGCTCAAGGCCCATGTGCCGGGGCCGTACACCTTCATCCTCAACGGTACCCGCGAAGTGCCGCGCCTGCTGCTGCATGAAAAGCGCCGCACCATTGGCTTGCGCGTGCCGGACCACGCCATCACGCTGGCGTTGCTGGCCGAATTGGGCGAGCCGTTGATGAGCGTGAGCCTGATCCTGCCGGGCGACACCGAGCCAATGACCGACCCCTACGAGATTCGCGAGCGCCTGGAGCACCATGTCGACCTGGTCATCGATGGCGGCTTCGGCGACCTCAAGGCCTCGACCATTATCGACTTGTCCGGCGACGAGCCTGAACTGATCCGTGAAGGCTGCGGCGACCCTACGCCGTTCATGGTCAACGCGTGAGTCAGGTGGAAGCACCCGAGGCAGCGGCCGAACAGGCGGCCGTGCAACCAGAATTGCCCCCCCAGCAGTTGCAGCTGGCCCTGGTCTACGGTGAAGCGCTGACCGAGTTGCCGCTGGACCTTTACATCCCGCCCGACGCCCTGGAAGTCATCCTCGAAGCGTTCGAGGGCCCGCTGGACCTGCTGCTGTACCTGATCCGCAAGCAGAACATCGACATCCTCGACATCCCGGTGGCGGAAATCACCCGCCAGTACATGGGCTACGTCGAGCTGATGAAGAGCGTGCGCCTGGAGCTGGCGGCCGAATACCTGGTGATGGCGGCCATGCTCGCCGAGATCAAGTCGCGCATGCTGCTGCCGCGCTCGGCCGCGATCGAGGAAGAAGAGGGCGACCCACGCGCCGAATTGATCCGCCGCCTGCAGGAGTACGAGCGTTTCAAGGCCGCCGCCGAGGGCATCGACGAGCTGCCACGGGTTGGCCGCGAGATTGTCGTACCGCGCCTGGAGGCGCCGCAGGCGAAAGTGCGCAAGCTGCTGCCGCAGGTAAGCCTCGAGGAGCTGCTGGTGTCCATGGCCGAGGTCATGCGCCGCAACGACCTGTTCGAAAGCCACCAGATCACCCGTGAGACGCTGTCTACCCGCGAGCGCATGAGCGATGTGCTGGAGCGCCTCAAGGGCGGTGCCTTCGTGCCGTTCGTCGAGTTGTTCACGCCCGAGGAGGGCAAGCTCGGCGTGGTGGTGACCTTCATGGCGATCCTCGAGCTGGTGAAGGAATCGCTGGTCGAACTGGTGCAGAATGAGCCTTTTGCGCCGATCCATGTGCGGCTGCGCCCCGAGTCTGTCGAAGAACCTGATGAATCTGAATGAACCCCGCGACCTGGCGTCGCTGATCGAAGCCTTCCTGCTCGCCTCGGGCAAGCCGCAGTCCCTCGAACGCCTCTACGAGCTGTTCGAAGAAGCCGAGCGCCCCGAGCCGAAGGTATTCAGAAAGGCCCTGGAAGTGCTCGGCAAGTCTTGCGCCGGGCGGGCGTTCGAGCTCAAGGAAGTGGCCACCGGTTACCGCCTGCAGATTCGCGAAAGCTTCGCGCCCTGGGTTGGCCGGCTGTGGGAGGAGCGCCCGCAGCGGTATTCCCGCGCACTGCTCGAAACCATGGCGCTGATCGCCTACCGCCAGCCCATCACCCGTGGCGAAATCGAAGATGTACGGGGGGTGGCGGTCAACAGCAACATCATCAAGACGCTGATGGAGCGTGAGTGGATTCGCGTGGTCGGCCACCGCGAGGTACCTGGGCGCCCGGCGATGTTCGCCACCACCAAGGCGTTTCTCGATCACTTCAACCTCAAGAGCCTGGACGAGCTGCCAGCGCTTGCCGAACTGCGCGAAATGGAACGGGAGCCACTGCTCGATCCGGATGACGCGCCGGTGCCGGCACACCTGCAGGCGCTGGCCGATGCCAGCCTGGGTGAGGAAGAGCAGGTGGCTGAGCCGAAGGATGAGACCAGCTTCCGCAGCCTGCTGGTGGAGCTCGATGCCATGGAGGAGGGGCTTAAGACCGACTTCGATGACCTTCGTGAGGAAGAGCCGGAGGTTTCGGTAGAGGAAGAGGGCAAGTCAGAGCCCTGACTCTTTTGCCGCGTGTGCCGGCCCTTTCGCGGGTAAACCCGCTCCTACAGGTACTGCGCCGCAATCAGGATGTGACCTCCTCGTGGGCGCGGGTTTACCCGCGAAAGGGCAGGCACTGGCCACACATCACCATTAGGCAGAATTCACTCGCAAAGCTGACAAAACCCTCTACCCTCCAGTGCGTTCCCCCAGCGAACCGCGTATGATGCGCGGCCTTTTGGCGCGTTCGTCGCCAGAACCCTGTTTTCATTCCTACACCGGGAGGTGCCCAGATGAGTGAGCAAGACCTGCAAAATACCGAAATCACCCCGCCAGCCGGCGAAAAGCTGCAGAAAGTGCTGGCGCGCATTGGCGTCGGTTCGCGCCGTGACGTCGAAGCCTGGATCAGCCAGGGCCGCATCAAGGTCAACGGCGTCGAGGCCACCCTCGGCTTGCGCGTCGACCTGCACGACGCCATCACCGTCGACGGCAAGCTGATCAAGCGCGAGGAGGCTGCTGAAGCCACGCGCCGGGTCATCATGTACAACAAGCCCGATGGCGAGATCTGCACCCGTGACGACCCGGAGGGCCGCCCGACCGTGTTCGACCGCCTGCCGCGGCCGAAAGAAGGTCGCTGGATCAACATCGGCCGCCTGGACATCAACACCACTGGCCTGCTGCTGTTCACCACCGACGGTGAGCTGGCCAACCGCCTGATGCACCCGTCCTACGAGATGGACCGCGAATACGCCGTGCGTGTACGTGGCGAAGTCGACGACGAGATGATCGACCGCCTGAAGGCGGGCGTGATGCTCGAAGACGGCCCGGCCAAGTTCACCGACATCCAGAAGGCGCCGGGTGGCGAAGGCTTCAACCACTGGTACCACTGCGTGGTGATGGAAGGCCGCAACCGTGAAGTACGCCGCCTGTGGGAGTCCCAGGGCATGGTGGTCAGCCGCCTGAAGCGCGTACGTTTCGGCCCGGTGTTCCTCAACTCCGACCTGCCGATGGGCCGCTGGCGTGAGATGACCCAGGGCGAAATCGACATCCTGGCTGCTGAAGTAGGCTTGCAGCCGGTGGCGCTGCCAACCCTGAACCTCAAGGCCAAGGACAAGATGGAGCGCCTGCAGCGCAAGTCGAGCCGGCCAATGGGGCGCAACGAGCGCGTACGTAGCCTGCGCCCGGCCCATGAAGGCGGTGCTGCAGCCGCTGAGCGCCCGGCACGTCAGCCGCGGGATACCTCGGGTGAGCGCCCTGCGCGTCAGTCGCGCGACGAAGCGCCGCGCAAAGGCAACCGTGGCAGCGCCGTGGCCGAGCGCCCGAGCGAGATGCGCAAGCGCCCAGGCAAGCCTGACGGTGACAAGCCGGCCGGCCGTGGCCGCGGCAAGCCGCGTGGTTGATTGCATTGTGCGGCAATGAGAACCAGCCTTCGGGCTGGTTTTTTTATGCCTGTGAGAAATTGGGGGCTGCGCAGCGCCCCCAAGATATTGAAGAAAAAGAATTTTTCGGACGACTGGCAAGTTTCCAAACCACCCTGTAAATAAATTCTTACAGAACTGCTCGAATTCAGCCTGGATTTCGGAATTTTCGTATTCGTGTAAACAGAACTTGCCGCGTCACCCGCCCTTGAGCCTCTTCCGCCATCCCGCCCTATCTTGTTCAAACCCCCGTACCACGGTGATATAGCGCTCATTGCCGTGTGCAAGAGCCCGTCCACAGAGCCGGGCTGACAAAACAACAAATGGAGGCGCCATGTACGCCGATCACTCCGCCTTTTCAGGTGCCTACCACAGGATCGCTGCGTTTTTTCCCGAGGAAACGATGCAACGCGTTGACGCCTGCGCGTTTGCAGGGGTATACAGTGCGCCGCGTTTTACCTGTGACCCTCTTGCGTACCGCGCACTCTTGCCAACACCAGGCTGATCCGCCCCGGCGGCATCCGTTGGCAGGAAACCCAAGGTAACCACCTTGCCCATTCCGCTGCGCCACGAGCGCGGTGGGTCCGATTCCGTCACAGATAAAAACAATGCAGGTGACTTCGTTCATGAGTGGACAAAACATGCATTCAGGCGAGCTCAAGCGGGGCCTGAAGAACCGCCACATCCAGTTGATCGCCCTCGGCGGCGCGATTGGTACCGGCCTGTTCCTCGGCTCGGCAGGCGTGATGAAATCCGCCGGTCCGTCGATGATCCTGGGTTACGCCATCTGCGGCTTCATCGCCTTCATGATCATGCGCCAGCTTGGCGAGATGATCGTCGAAGAGCCGGTGGCCGGCTCGTTCAGCCACTTTGCGCATACCTACTGGGGCGGCTTCGCCGGCTTCCTGTCGGGCTGGAACTGCTGGGTGCTGTACATCCTGGTGGGCATGTCGGAGCTGTCGGCGGTGGGCAAGTACGTTCACTACTGGTGGCCGGAGATCCCGACCTGGGTCACGGCGGCAGCATTCTTCGTGCTGATCAACGCAATCAACCTGATGAACGTGAAGTTCTTCGGTGAAGCCGAATTCTGGTTCGCCATCATCAAGGTCGTGGCCATCGTCAGCATGATCGGCCTGGGCGCCTACCTGCTGACCAGCGGCAACGGCGGCCCTGACGCCTCGGTGAGCAACCTGTGGAGCCATGGCGGCTTCTTCCCGCATGGTGTCAGCGGCCTGGTGATGGCCCTGGCGTTCATCATGTTCTCCTTCGGTGGCCTGGAAATGCTCGGCTTCACCGCCGCCGAGGCCGACAAGCCGAAGACCGTGATACCGAAGGCGATCAACCAGGTCATCTACCGCATCCTGATCTTCTATGTCGGCGCCCTGATCGTGCTGTTGTCGCTGACCCCTTGGGACAACCTGGTCGCCAGCATCGACGCGTCCGGTGGCAGCTATGGCAGCAGCCCGTTCGTCCAGGTGTTTTCGCTGCTGGGCAGCGACGTGGCGGCCAACCTGCTGAACTTCGTGGTCCTGACCGCCGCGCTGTCGGTGTACAACAGCGGCACTTACTGCAACGCGCGCATGCTGCTGGGCATGGCCGAGCAGGGTGACGCGCCGGCTTCGCTGGCCAAGGTCGACAAGCGTGGCGTACCCGTGCGTTCGATCCTGGTGTCGGCGGCTGTGACCCTGATTGCCGTGCTGCTCAACTACCTGATGCCACAGAATGCGCTGGAGCTGTTGATGTCGCTGGTGGTCGCGACCCTGGTGATCAACTGGGCGATGATCAGCTACTCGCACCTGAAGTTCCGCCAGCACCTTGACCGTGTTGGCCAGAAGCCGCTGTTCAAGGCACTGTGGTACCCCTACGGCAACTACTTGGTGCTGGCTTTCGTGGTGCTGATCCTCGGCATCATGCTGATGATTCCGGGCATCCAGGTGTCGGTGTATGCAATTCCTGTGTGGCTGGGAGCGATGCTGGTCGCCTACCTGCTCAAGGGCAAGCGCCGGCCGCAGGCCAATGGCACTGCAGGTACCGTGGCCAGGTAAATCTTTGGCTGCTTGAAGAAACCCGATGTCAGGTGACTGGCATCGGGTTTTTTATTGCCTGTTCCGGCCCTTTCGCGGGTAAACCCGCTCCCGCAAGTGCAGCATGGACTTCAAGGCGGGCGCTTGGCTTGTGGGTGGCTGTACCGGCCCTTTCGCGGGTGAACCCGCTCCCACAAGTGCAGCATGGACCTCAAGGCGGGCGCTTGGCTTGTGGGTGGCTGTACCGGCCCTTTCGCGGGTGAACCCGCTCCCACAAGTGCAGCATGGACCTCAAGGCGGGCGCTTGGCTTGTGGGTGGCTGTACCGGCCCTTTCGGGGGTGAACCCGCTCCCACAAGTTCAGCATGGACCTCAAGGCGGGCGCTTGGCTTGTGGGTGGCTGTACCGGCCCTTTCGCGGGTGAACCCGCTCCCACAAGAAGACAGTTGCTCCCACAGGCAGTGAGTTCCCTGTGGGAGCGGGTTTACCCGCGAAGAGGCCGGAACAGGATTCAGATCTGTTCCAGCAACCAGCTGCGAAATGCCCTCAGTGAAGGCAAGGCTTCATTGCGCGGTGGATAGATCAGGTAATAACTGCGCTGGCTGGCAAACGCCGCCCCCGGGCTGAACAGCTCACCCTTGGCCAGCTCTTCCTCCACCAGAACCCTCGGTACCAGGCCGATGCCTATCCCGGCCCGCACGGCTTGTATCAGGTGCGAGGTCAGTTCGAAGCTTGGCCCCAGGCGCATCGCCCGGTGCGGCAACCCGTGGTGCGAAAACCACTCGCCCCAGGCATGCGGGTTGTTGGCCACGTTCAGCAGCACCTCTTCACTGACCCGCGCCGGGCCCCAGCCCTGGGCATCGCCGCCTGCTTCCGGCGGCAGGATCACCACCAGCTCCTCGGCGTGCAGCCGATGACATATCAAGCCCGGCAGGTCATGGCTGGCCACGCCGATGGCCGCGTCGATCTCGCTGGTATCGAAGTTGATCGCTTCGATGCGTGAATGAATATGCACCAGCATGCCCGGGTGGGCACTGTAGAACGCATGCAGGCGTGGTAGCAGCCACTTCGAGCCGAAGGTAGGCAAGGTTGCCAGGCGCAGGGTACCGACCCCCGACTGGTAGGCCAGTGCCTGCAGGGTGGCGCTGCGAATGCGACCTAGCGCCTCGCTCAATTCGCGCTGGTACAGCCGACCGACGTCAGTCAGTTGCACCTGGCGGCCCTCGCGGCGGAACAGGGTCAGGCCCAGTTGCTGCTCCAGCGCCTGCACCTGGCGGCTGACCGCGCTCTGGGTCAGCGACAGTTCGGC
Source organism: Pseudomonas sp. URMO17WK12:I7 (assembly GCF_003269045.1). Classification (NCBI taxonomy): domain Bacteria; kingdom Pseudomonadati; phylum Pseudomonadota; class Gammaproteobacteria; order Pseudomonadales; family Pseudomonadaceae; genus Pseudomonas; species Pseudomonas sp. URMO17WK12:I7. The sequence continues at coordinate 27,969 of NZ_QLTL01000003.1, forward strand.
AGCGGCGCGGGTATAGCTTTCATGCCGGGCGGCGGCCTCGAAAGCCAGCAGTAGCGACATGGACGGTGTCAGGTGGCGGTAATTCATTCATAAAAGTCATTGATAGCGGCAGGATTATCCGTTTGCCCCTGAAGCGAAACTACAGGAACATTGGTCTATGCGTCATCCTCGCGTGTGGCTACCCATACCGGCATGACAGGATTCCCGTGAATTAGTCCATATCAAGAGGCCATCCTTCGATGATCGCCCAGCTGTCGACCCTTGCGCCGAGCGCCAACTACCCAGAATTCCTCGAAGCCCTGCGCAACAGCGGCTTCCGCGGCCAGATCAGCGCCGACTACGGCACCCGTACGGTGCTGGCCACCGACAACTCGATCTACCAGCGTCTGCCGCAGGCGGCGGTGTTCCCGCTGGATGCCGACGACGTGGCGCGTGTCGCCACGCTGATGGGCGAGCCACGCTTCAAGGAGGTCAAGCTGACCCCTCGTGGCGGCGGCACCGGCACCAATGGCCAGTCGCTGACCGATGGTATCGTCGTCGACCTGTCGCGGCACATGAACCAGATCCTCGAAATCAACGTCGAGGAGCGCTGGGTGCGGGTCCAGGCCGGTACGGTCAAGGACCAGCTCAATGCCGCGCTCAAGCCGTACGGCCTGTTCTTCGCCCCTGAGCTGTCCACCTCCAACCGCGCCACTGTCGGCGGCATGATCAACACCGACGCCAGCGGCCAGGGCAGCTGCACCTACGGCAAGACCCGCGACCACGTGCTCGAACTGCACAGCGTGCTGCTCGGTGGCGAGCGCCTGCACAGCCTGCCGATCGACGATGGCGCGCTGGAGCAGGCATGCGCCGCGCCTGGCCGGGTCGGCGAGGTGTACCGCATGGCCCGGGAGATCCAGGAAACCCAAGGCGAGCTGATCGAGACCACCTTCCCCACGCTCAACCGTTGCCTGACCGGCTATGACCTGGCGCACCTGCGCGACGAGCAAGGCCGTTTCAACCTCAACAGCGTGCTGTGCGGTGCCGAGGGCTCGCTCGGCTATGTGGTCGAAGCCAAGCTCAATGTGCTGCCGATCCCGAAATACGCGGTGCTGGTCAACGTGCGCTACAGCAGCTTCATGGATGCCCTGCGCGACGCCAATGCGCTGATGGCGCTCAAGCCGCTGTCGATCGAGACGGTCGACTCCAAGGTGCTGATGCTGGCGATGAAGGACATCGTCTGGCACAGCGTTGCCGAATACTTCCCGGCCGACCCTGAGCGCCCGACCCTGGGCATCAACCTGGTGGAGTTCTGCGGCGACGAGCCGGCGGAGGTCAATGCTCGGGTCCAGGCGTTCATTGATCACCTGCAGAGCGACACCAGTGTCGAGCGCCTGGGCCACACCCTGGCCGAGGGCGCCGAGGCGGTAACCCGCGTCTACACCATGCGCAAGCGCTCGGTCGGCCTGCTCGGCAACGTTGAGGGCGAGGTGCGCCCGCAGCCGTTCGTTGAAGACACTGCCGTACCGCCAGAGCAACTGGCCGACTACATCGCCGACTTCCGCGCGCTGCTCGATGGTTACGGCCTAGCCTACGGCATGTTCGGCCACGTCGATGCCGGCGTGCTGCACGTGCGCCCGGCGCTGGACATGAAAGACCCCGCCCAGGCCGCACTGGTCAAGCCGATTTCCGACGCCGTCGCCGCGTTGACCAAGCGCTACGGCGGTTTGCTGTGGGGCGAGCACGGCAAGGGCCTGCGGTCTGAATACGTGCCGGAGTACTTCGGTAAGCTATACCCGGCGCTGCAGCGCCTGAAGGGCGCCTTCGACCCGCACAACCAGCTCAACCCGGGCAAGATCTGCACGCCGCTGGGCAGCACCGAGGGCCTGACCCCGGTCGACGGCGTGACCCTGCGTGGCGAGCTCGACCGCACCATCGACGAGCGCGTGTGGCAGGACTTCCCCAGCGCCGTGCACTGCAACGGCAACGGTGCCTGCTACAACTACGACCCCAACGACGCCATGTGCCCGTCGTGGAAGGCTACCCGTGAACGCCAGCATTCGCCCAAAGGCCGCGCCTCGCTGATGCGCGAGTGGCTGCGTCTGCAGGGCGAGGCCAACATCGACGTGCTGGCGGCTGCGCGCAACAAGGTGTCGTGGCTCAAGGGTCTGCCGGCGCGGCTGCGCAACAACCGTGCACGCAGCCAGGGCCAGGAAGACTTCTCCCATGAGGTGTACGACGCCATGGCCGGCTGCCTGGCGTGCAAATCGTGCGCGGGGCAGTGCCCGATCAAGGTCAACGTGCCGGACTTCCGCTCGCGCTTCCTGGAGCTGTACCACGGTCGCTATCAGCGCCCGCTGCGTGATTACCTGATCGGCTCGCTGGAGTTCACCATTCCGTACCTGGCCCATGCACCTGGCCTGTACAACGCCGTGATGGGCTCCAAGTGGGTGAGCAAGCTGCTGGCGGACAAGGTCGGCATGGTCGACAGCCCGCTGATCAGCCGCTTCAACTTCCAGTCGACCCTGACCCGTTGCCGCGTCGGCGTGGCCAGCGTGCCGGCCCTGCGCGAACTAACCCCGGCCCAGCGCGAGCGCAGCATCGTACTGGTGCAGGATGCCTTCACCCGCTACTTCGAAACGCCGCTGCTGGCCGCCTTCATCGAGCTGGCCCATCGCCTGGGCCACCGGGTGTTCCTGGCGCCCTATAGCGCCAATGGCAAGCCGCTGCACGTGCAGGGCTTCCTCGGCGCCTTTGCCAAGGCGGCGATCCGCAACGCAACCCAGCTCAAGGCCCTGGCTGACTGCGGCGTGCCGCTGGTGGGCCTGGACCCGGCGATGACCTTGGTCTATCGCCAGGAATACCAGAAAGTGCCGGGCCTGGATGGCTGCCCGAACGTTCTGCTGCCGCAGGAGTGGCTGATGGATGTGCTGCCGGAGCAGGCGCCTGCCGCACCGGGCAATTTCCGCCTGATGGCGCATTGCACCGAGAAAACCAACGTGCCGGCCAGCACCAAACAGTGGGAGCAAGTGTTTGCCCGGCTCGGGCTGAAGCTGGTGACCGAGGCGACGGGTTGCTGCGGCATGTCAGGTACCTACGGGCACGAGGCGCGCAACCAGGGCACTTCGCGGACCATCTTCGAGCAGTCGTGGGCGACCAAGCTGGACAAGGAAGGGGAGGCGCTGGCGACTGGCTACTCGTGTCGCAGCCAGGTCAAGCGCATGACCGAGCGGCAGATGCGCCACCCGTTGGAAGTGGTGTTGCAGTACGCCAGGCGCTGACCTTCAGGGCCCCGGGGCTGCTTTGCAGCCCTTTCGCGACACAAGGCCGCTCCCACAAGCGAATGCGATCCCCTGTCGGAGCGGCCCTGTGTCGCGAAAGGAGCGCAAAGCGCTCCCAGCTTTATTGGCCGCGCCCCAGCCGCGCCTGGCGATAAAGATACAGGCTCAACACCAACCCACAGCACGCCGCCGCAGCAGCAAACAGAAACATCGAAGCAAACCCGAACCCCGACGCCACCGCACCCACCAGCGGCCCGGTAATCCCCAGCGACAGGTCGATGAACAGCGAATAAGCCCCCACCGCCGCCCCGCGGTTGGCCGCCGACACCTGGTTTACCGCTTCCACCCCCAGTGCCGGGAACACCAGCGAGAAACCGAACCCGCTTAGCGCAGCCCCTGCCAACGCCCACTCGGCATTTGGCGCCAGCCACAGCATCAGCAGCCCAAGGGTTTCTACCGAAAGGCAAACGATTGCCACCCTGAACCCACCCATCCGGTTGATCAGGTTGCCGAACAGCAGCCGCGCGCAGATGAAGCTGGCACCGAACAGGCTCAAGGTCAGTGCTGCATTGGCCCAGCCACGGCTGGCGTAATACAGGGTGATGAAGGTGGCGATGGTGCCAAAGCCGATGGAGCCTAAGGCCAGTCCCGAACCGTGCGGGAACACCTTGCCCAGCACCTGCATGAACGGCAGGCGCTTGCCGCTGACGACGGGCGCCGCGTGCTTCGGCCAGGCCAGCAGCAGGCCAATGCCGCACAGCAGGATGATGCTTACCCCCATGCTCCACAGCCCCAGGCTCTTGACCATCAGCACGCCCAGTGGCGCACCGATGGCCAGCGCGCCATAGCTGGCGATGCCGTTCCAGGATATGACCTTGGCCGTGTGCTCGGCCCCGACCCGGCCGATACCCCAGCCAATCGAGCCAGAGCCCACCAGGCTTTCGGCACTGCCAAGCACCAGGCGGCCAACCAGCAGGCAGCTCAGGCTGACCCAGGGCAGGTGGGTGAGGAAGGCGCAGGCAAGCATGAACACACCGCTCAGGCCGCAGCCGAACAGCCCGTACATCACGGCTTTCTTGCTGCCCAGGTTATCGATGATGCGGCTGGCGGTAGGGCGGCTGAGCAGGGTGGCGAGGTACTGCACGCTGATCACCAGGCCGGCGATCACGGCACTGAAGCCGAGGTCGTTGTGCACATAGCCAGGCAGCACGGCCAGGGGGATGCCGATGTTCAGGTAGCCGATGAAGGTGAAGAGGACGATGGATACGACTTGCAGGGTGACCGCAAGGGGGCGCGGTGAGTCAGGCATGGGTGTCTTCGTGGCAGAGGTTCGTGACGGTGTGAAAACGTGATGACGGGGGTGGCCCGCAGGTCAGCCGTTTTCACACAGTCGGAGGGATGCGCAGTTTATTCCTGGTCAGCGCTGGATTGATCGTCACCATCCTGATCGACGGCAGGCGTCGGTTCGGCGTGGACGGTAACGGTTGGCTCTTCTGGGTTCAGGCTTGGGAAGGGAAGATTCGGGATTTCATGCATCTCGTCGTTCCTCGCAAGTGTGAGTGAAAAGTCTGCGCCAGGCGCGTTCGGAGCTTCGCAAAGCTGGGGCAGGATACACAAGTCTGGATGACAGTTTGTAATTTTTCCCGGTCGCTTGTCGGTTTTGCGGGCGGATACCGGACGCAATAGTGCTCTGCCCGCGTGTTGAGCGGGCAGAGCACGGCGGGTTAAACGACCAGTTTGCTGCGCAAGGTGCTCAGCGTCTGGTGCGACAGGTTCAAGCCATTGTGCAGATAATTGTCCATGTCGCCGTAATCACGGGTCACCTGTTCCAGTGCTGCATTGAGATAGCGCGCATCGACCGTCAAGGCAGGCGCATAGATGGCCCTCCTGCTTTCTGGCATGCCTGCCAGAGTGGCGGCGATGCGTTGGGCGGTGTAGGCATTGCTCGCCAGGTAGTCGTACATCAGGGTTGCATGATCAGCACCGGCAATGCTCAGCAACAGTGCAGATACCCAGCCGGTACGGTCTTTGCCGGCGGAGCAATGGAAAAGCACCGGCCCTTGGGTTTGGGTCATTGCCGTCAGGACTTCCCCCAACACCTCGCGTGCTGATGCGCATACGACGAAGTCGCGGTTCACATCCCGCATGAGTGCGCTGGTCTGCTCCGCGCTTTCAAGGCGCAATGAGGCGAGGTCGAATCCTTTGAAGCGGTGGCGCAACACGTTGAAATGACGATAAATGGCGCCTTTTGGGAGTACGTCTGGCGCTGTTTCGATTTCGTGATCGTCGCGTAGGTCGAAGATTGCGCGAATGCCAAGCTGTTCAAGGATGGCCATGTCGGCTGCGCTAGGGGTTACGGCATTGCTCCGGTAGAAGCACATGCTGCGCAGGGTGCCGTAACAGGTAGTGTGCGCTGCGATGGTGCCCGCTATGTCACGGAAGTTGTCCAGGCTGGCCAGGCGAGGTGTATCAAGCTGTGCACTGCCAGGTTTTGAGCATGCCCTGTGAGAGGCGGTAATTGCGTTGTTCAGTTCGGTATCGAATGAGGATAGGAACATCGTGAGTCGCTCCGGGGTTGAGAGCGGCTAGCGTGGTTCAAGCGGAACAATTCTTTCAGAGGGGCATTCTCTAGGAGGGAGGGCATGTGGCGGTTGGTTGTGGCAGATAAGTGCTATTGGCATGTACGAAGCTGGCCGCGACGTAGGTGTCGCAGCCAGCTTCGATCTGGTGTTACTTACGGCCTTCAGCCGTCTCGGCGACCTTGTCGGTACGCGCGCACATGATGAAGTCGTTGCGGTGCAGGCCCTTGATCGAGTGGCTCCACCAGGTCACGGTGACCTTGCCCCACTCGGTCAGCAGGCCGGGGTGGTGGCCTTCGGCTTCGGCGATCTCGCCCACGGCATTGGTGAACGCCAGGGCATGCTTGAAGTTCTTGAAGAGGAACACGCGCTCGAGCTCCATGTGGCCATCGCGGACTTCGATGTTCCAGTCCGGGATCTCGCGGATCAGCCCGGCCAGTTCTTCGTCGGTGACCTTGGGTGCGTCAGCGCGGCAGGCTTCGCAGTGGGCTTGGTTCAAGGCATTCATGGTGTGTTTTCCGCTTCGAGTTGTTATCGGCAAGGTGCTCAGGCAGCGACCTTGGGTGGGAATTTCGGTGCATGCAGCCCCAGCTGCATGGCTTTGTGGACCATGGCCATGATGTCTTCATGGGCCAGGTCGAACAGGCGTTTCATGTTCGGCAGCACGAAGTACAGCGGCTGCAGAATGTCGATACGGTAGGGCGTGCGCATGCACTCGATCGGGTCGAAGGCCTGGTGCTCAGGCTCGCCAGAAAGACTGTAGACGGTCTCTTTCGGCGAGGAGAGGATACCGCCTCCATAGATCTTGCGACCCTGTGGGGTCTCCATCAGGCCGAATTCGATGGTCATCCAGTACAGGCGTGCCAGGTACACGCGTTGTTCCTTGGTCGCGGCCAGGCCGAGCTTGCCGTAGGTGTGGGTGAATTCGGCAAAGAACGGGTTGGTCAGCAGCGGGCAGTGGCCAAAGATCTCGTGGAAGATGTCCGGTTCCTGCAGGTAGTCCAGTTCTTCCGGGGTGCGGATGAAGGTGGCGACCGGGAAGCGTTTGCTGGCCAGCAGCTCGAAGAAGGTCTGGAAGGGGATCAGCGCCGGTACCCGGGCAACCTGCCAGCCGGTGGTGGCGCCCAGCACCTTGTTGACTTCGCCCAGCTGCGGAATGCGGTCATGGGGCAGCTTGAGCTGGTCGATGCCGTCCAGGTATTCCTGGCACGCGCGGCCTTCGATGACGTTCAGCTGGCGAGTGATCAGGGTGTTCCATACCGCATGCTCTTGCTGCGGGTAATCGATAAAACCGTTCGCATCGGGCTCGCGTGCCACGTATTGCGTCTGTTTCATGTGGCTCTCCTGGTGAGGGCTTTCTTGTTATGTCCACGACATGACTCAGGAATATCCCTTCACCGGCTGATTTGCACGGGGGGCAGCGCCTCCTGGTAGGTGCCCATTGACCGGTCATTCGTAACGATAATTTTACAAAATACCCTGCATGCCGGAAAATCCGGCTCATCAAGCTGCCCTTTGCGTCGTTTTTGGCAGCTTATCTTTACGACTTTTCCGTGCGACGTTGAAAAACTTCGCCACTTCGAGAGCTTCCATGCGTATCAAAGTGCATTGCCAGAACCGCATCGGCATCCTTCGCGACATCCTCAACCTGCTGGTGGAATACGGCATCAACGTGCTGCGCGGCGAGGTGGGGGGAGACCATGGCAATGCCATCTACCTGCACTGCCCGAACCTGATCAATCTGCAGTTCCAGGCGCTGCGGCCCAAGTTCGAATCGATTGCCGGCGTATTCGGGGTCAAGCGCGTCGGCCTGATGCCCAGCGAGCGCCGCCACATGGAGCTCAATGCGTTGCTCGGCGCGCTGGATTTCCCGGTGCTGTCGATCGACATGGGGGGCAGCATCGTCGCTGCCAACCGCACTGCGGCGCAGTTGCTCGGGGTGCGGGTCGACGAAGTGCCGGGCATGCCGCTGGCGCGCTATGTCGAGGATTTCGACCTGCCGGAGCTGGTGCGCGCCAACAAGTCGCGCATCAATGGCCTGCGCATCAAGGTCAAGGGTGATGTGTTCCTGGCCGATATTGCGCCGCTGCAATCCGAGCACGATGACAGCGAGGCCCTGGCCGGTGCCGTGCTGACCCTGCATCGCGCCGACCGCATCGGCGAGCGCATCTATAACGTGCGCAAACAGGAATTGCGCGGTTTCGACAGCATTTTCCAGAGCTCGCGGGTCATGGCGGCGGTGGTCCGTGAAGCGCGGCGCATGGCGCCGCTGGATGCGCCCTTGCTGATCGAAGGCGAGACCGGCACCGGCAAGGAGTTGCTGGCCCGCGCCTGCCATCTGGCCAGCCCGCGTGGCCAGGCGCCTTTGATGGCACTCAACTGTGCCGGCCTGCCAGAGTCGATGGCCGAAACCGAGCTGTTCGGTTATGGCCCCGGTGCTTTCGAGGGGGCGCGTGCCGAGGGCAAGCTGGGGCTGCTGGAGTTGACGGCTGGCGGTACATTGTTCCTCGATGGCGTGGGGGAGATGAGCCCGCGCCTGCAGGTAAAGCTGCTGCGTTTCCTGCAGGATGGTTGCTTCCGCCGTGTCGGCAGCGATGAAGAGGTGTACCTGGATGTGCGGGTAATCTGCGCCACCCAGGTCGACCTGTCCGAGCTGTGCGCCCGCGGCGAATTCCGCCAGGACCTGTATCACCGGCTCAACGTGCTGTCGCTGCACATTCCGCCGCTGCGCGAATGCATGGACGGGTTGGAGGGCCTTGTGCAGCACTTCCTCGATCAGGCCAGCCGGCAGATCGGCTGCGCCATGCCGCGCCTGGCACCGGCGGCCATGGACAAACTCAGCCAGTATCACTGGCCAGGGAATGTGCGGCAGCTGGAGAACGTGTTGTTCCAGGCGGTTTCGTTATGCGAAGGCGGGGTGGTGAAGAGCGAGCATATTCGTTTGCCGGATTATGGCGTGCGGCAGCCGTTGGGCGAGTTTTCGCTGGATGGGGATCTTTCGCAGATTGTAGGACGATTTGAAAAGGCGGTGCTGGAAAGTCTGATGGGGGAGTTTCCAAGTAGCCGGGCGCTGGGAAAACGCCTGGGGGTTTCCCATACGACAATTGCCAACAAGTTGCGGGATTATTCGTTGGGCAAGTCGGCAGATTAAATGGCTGCTATTTAATGCCTCGTTAACTTTCAATTCGGGGTGAAAGTTGCAGGCAGGCAAAAACGCGAACGGGGCCCGCAGGGGCCCCGATTCGAAGGTATCAGCCGTTGGAGCAGCCGTTCCCCATCACGCGGTATTCGAGAATGTGCTTCTGGCCCTTGGAGTCCTCGTAGGTCATGCGGGCGGGCACTACTTCGCAGACGTTGGGCACTTCGCTCATGGAGATGACGCGGGCAATGTCCAGGTGCTGCGAGTAACTGTACTGTTCAACCGGAATCTGCTCGACATTGTTTGCTTCGCCGGCCATTGCCGCGCCGCAAAGACTGCCAAGTACCAATACCAGTAAAGCTTTCATTTTCTATTTACCTGTCTAAGGTCGTGAGGGGGCACGCGGCACTTGTGGCGCCGCGAGTACTGCCAAAGTTCAACTATCGGGATTAGAGGGGGATTAACTGATTGCCTTCGTGGGGGCTGTTCCAGTAGTTAATCGCCTTGCCGTTGCTGGCGAGGTGAATCTTATGCCTGAGTAACTAAGGGAAACAGATGGGGTTTTGATAAAGTTTTTTCGCCTTTTTCCATAATCTGTAACAATCCCTTGGCAGGTGCCCTCGTGGTTTTCCCTTGCCGGGCCGGCGGCTGCGGGCTAGAGCCTCCCGCGCCGTGGGCATGAAGATTTGCCGGGCGTGCTACTACCATCGTCGTATGGTTTTTCCCGCTCTGGTACAGTTACAAACGGTTCCATACAAAAACAACTATTACACCGAGGTAACACAGATGAGTGCGGCTCCACTGTATCCCGTTCGTCCCGAGGTTGCGGCCACTACCCTGACCGACGAGGCCACCTACAAGGCCATGTACCAGCAATCGGTGATCAATCCGGACGGCTTCTGGCGCGAGCAGGCCCAGCGCCTGGACTGGATCAAGCCCTTCACCAAGGTCAAGCAGACCTCGTTCGACGACCACCATGTCGATATCAAGTGGTTTGCCGACGGCACTCTCAACGTTTCCTCCAACTGCCTGGACCGCCACCTCGAAGAGCGCGGCGACCAGCTGGCAATCATCTGGGAGGGCGACGACCCTTCCGAGCATCGCAACATCACCTACCGCGAGCTGCACGAGCAGGTCTGCAAGTTCGCCAACGCCCTGCGCGGCCAGGACGTGCACCGTGGCGATGTGGTGACCATCTACATGCCGATGATCCCTGAGGCCGTGGTGGCCATGCTGGCGTGCGCCCGCATCGGTGCCATCCACTCGGTGGTGTTCGGCGGCTTCTCGCCGGAAGCCCTGGCCGGGCGCATCATCGACTGCAAGTCCAAAGTGGTGATCACCGCTGACGAAGGCCTGCGGGGCGGGCGTCGCACGCCGCTCAAGGCCAACGTCGACCTGGCGCTGACCAACCCGGAAACCAACAGCGTGCAGAAGATCATCGTGTGCAAGCGCACCGGTGGCGACATCGCCTGGCACCAGCACCGCGACATCTGGTACGAGGACCTGATGAAGGTTGCCTCCAGCCACTGCGCGCCGAAGGAAATGGGGGCCGAAGAGCCGCTGTTCATCCTTTATACCTCCGGCTCCACCGGCAAGCCGAAGGGTGTGCTGCACACCACCGGTGGTTACCTGGTGTATGCCGCACTGACCCATGAGCGCGTGTTCGACTACCGCCCGGGCGAAGTCTACTGGTGCACCGCCGACGTCGGCTGGGTCACCGGCCACAGCTACATTGTCTATGGCCCGCTGGCCAACGGCGCAACCACGCTGCTGTTTGAAGGCGTGCCAAATTACCCGGACATCACCCGCGTGTCGAAGATCGTCGACAAGCACAAAGTCAATATCCTCTACACCGCACCGACCGCCATCCGCGCCATGATGGCCGAAGGGCAGGCTGCCGTTGCCGGTGCCGATGGTTCCAGCCTGCGCCTGCTGGGTTCGGTCGGCGAGCCGATCAACCCCGAGGCCTGGAACTGGTACTACAAGACCGTCGGCAAAGAGCGTTGCCCGATCGTCGATACCTGGTGGCAGACCGAGACAGGGGGGGTGCTGATCAGCCCGCTGCCGGGTGCCACGGCACTCAAGCCGGGCTCGGCGACCCGTCCATTCTTCGGTGTGGTGCCGGCGCTGGTGGATAACCTGGGCAACCTGATCGAAGGGGCTGCCGAAGGCAACCTGGTGATTCTCGATTCCTGGCCGGGCCAGTCGCGTTCGCTGTACGGCGACCACGACCGCTTCGTCGATACCTACTTCAAGACCTTCCGTGGCATGTACTTCACCGGCGACGGTGCGCGTCGTGACGAGGATGGCTACTACTGGATCACCGGTCGCGTGGACGACGTGCTCAACGTGTCCGGCCACCGCATGGGTACCGCCGAGATCGAGAGCGCCATGGTCGCCCACGCCAAGGTCGCCGAGGCGGCGGTGGTTGGCGTGCCGCACGACATCAAGGGGCAGGGCATCTATGTCTATGTCACCCTCAATGCCGGAATCGAGCCGAGCGAGCAGCTGCGCCTGGAGCTGAAGAACTGGGTGCGCAAGGAGATTGGCCCGATTGCCTCGCCGGATGTGATCCAGTGGGCGCCGGGGCTGCCGAAGACCCGTTCGGGCAAGATCATGCGGCGCATCCTGCGCAAGATCGCCACGGCCGAATACGACGCCCTGGGCGACATCTCGACCCTGGCCGACCCAGGTGTGGTGCAGCACCTGATCGATACTCACAAGGCGATGAGCCTGGCTACGGCCTGACCTTGTAGGCACTACGAAACCCCGCCAGGGCAACCGGCGGGGTTTTTGCTTAACTGTTACCCGACAATCATCGGTAACTCTTCTGTCACCGATTTCGCACAGGATCGGGGCGCAGGGAAACACGTCCGTGCCGTTTTGGTGCGTCTCGGTGGCCATTTTCAGTGAGGTGAAACGCTGCACTTGCCGTAATGCAAGGGTTTGCCAATAATAGGCCCAGTAATTGCTTGGCTTACAGGTTATTTCTCTCGAGCTCTTGCATGATTTGCAAAAGCTGTCAACATCGCCCGCCGCGATTTCAAGCGCTTCTGTAAGTAGTTGTCGCTTTGAAGAAATATCGACTACCGGGCTGTCGTTAAAATGCCACTCACTCGCTCGTGGTCTGCGACCTTGGTCGAAACCTGCGCGGCTCGCGTTGTACCCATTCGCATATCGGGCAGCTGTTACCCTGCCTCGTATTGCCCCGTACCGATGGAGTTACCTGATGAAGAAGCTCGCACTGCTTGGCGCACTGGCGCTTTCCGTGTTTTCCCTGGTATCGCAGGCCGATGAAAAACCGTTGAAGATCGGCATCGAAGCCGCCTACCCGCCCTTCGCCTTCAAACAGCCGGATGGCAGCATCGCCGGTTTCGACTACGACATCGGCAACGCCCTGTGTGAAGAGATGAAGGCCAAGTGCACCTGGGTCGAGCAAGAGTTCGACGGCCTGATCCCGGCGCTCAAGGTGCGCAAGATCGACGCCATCCTGTCGTCCATGTCGATCACCGATGATCGCAAGAAGTCGGTCGACTTCACCAAGCGCTACTACCTGACCCCGGCGCGCCTGGTCATGAAGGAAGGCTCCACCGTGAGCGACAGCCTCGACGAGCTCAAGGGCAAGAAGATCGGCGTGCAGCGCGGCTCGATCCACGATCGCTTCGCCAAGGAAGTGCTGGCTCCGAAGGGCGCCACCGTGGTTCCTTACGGCACCCAGAACGAAATCTACCTGGATGTTGCCGCCGGCCGCCTGGACGGTACCGTGGCCGATGCCACCCTGCTCGAAGACGGCTTCCTGAAAACCGACGCTGGCAAGGGCTTCGCCTTCGTCGGCCCATCGTTCACCGACGTGAAGTACTTCGGTGACGGCGTCGGCATCGCCGTGCGCAAGGGTGACGACGCCAACCGCGAGCGCATCAACAAGGCCATCGACGCCATCCGCGCCAACGGCAAGTACAAAGAAATCGAGAAGAAGTACTTCAACTTCGATATCTACGGTCCAGACTCGAACTAAGACGTCGAGTTTCACCTGTGCAATGGTGCAAACAGCAGAGGCTCTGAGGTTTGCACCATTTTTCATTCCCAAGCCCTGAGGAATCCGAATCATGTTGAAAGGCTATGGGGCAGTCATCCTCGACGGGGCGTGGCTGACGCTGCAGCTCGCCCTGTCGTCGATGGCCCTGGCCATCGTCCTCGGCCTGATCGGCGTGGCGCTGCGTTTGTCGCCGGTGCGCTGGCTGGCCTGGCTGGGGGATCTGTACTCCACGGTGATCCGTGGCATCCCCGACCTGGTCCTGATCCTGCTGATCTTCTACGGCGGCCAGGACATCATCAACCGGGTGGCGCCGCTGCTCGGCTATGACGACTACATCGACCTTAACCCGCTGGTGGCCGGTATCGGCACGCTGGGCTTCATTTTTGGCGCGTACCTGTCGGAAACCTTCCGTGGTGCGTTCCTCGGTATCCCCAAGGGCCAGGCCGAAGCCGGCGTGGCCTATGGCATGAGTGCACGCCAGGTGTTCTTCCGCATCCAGGTGCCGCAGATGATCCGCCTGGCCATCCCGGGCTTCACCAACAACTGGCTGGTGCTGACCAAGGCCACGGCGCTGATTTCGGTGGTGGGCCTGCAGGACATGATGTTCAAGGCCAAGCAGGCAGCCGACGCCACCCGCGAACCTTTCACCTTCTTCCTGGCCGTGGCCGCGCTGTACTTGGTGATCACCAGTATTTCGCTGCTGGCGCTGAAGTATCTCGAGCGCCGCTACTCGGTAGGCGTCAAGGTGGCTGAACTATGATCTTCGACTACAACGTCGTCTGGGAGGCCATGCCGCTGTACCTTGGCGGCCTGCTGACCACCCTCAAGCTGCTGGCGCTGTCGCTGCTGTTCGGCCTGCTGGCGGCCATCCCGCTGGGCCTGATGCGCGTATCCAAGCAGCCGCTGGTGAACATGGGCGCCTGGCTGTACACCTATGTGATCCGTGGCACGCCGATGCTGGTGCAGCTGTTCCTGATCTACTACGGCCTGGCCCAGTTCGAGGCGGTGCGCGAGAGCATCTTCTGGCCGTGGCTGTCCAGCGCAACCTTCTGCGCCTGCCTGGCCTTCGCTATCAACACCAGTGCCTACACCGCCGAAATCATCGCCGGCAGCCTCAAGGCCACGCCCCATGGCGAGATTGAGGCGGCCAAGGCCATGGGCATGTCACGGATGAAGATGTACCGCCGCATCCTGCTGCCGTCGGCCCTGCGCCGGGCGCTGCCGCAGTACAGCAACGAAGTGATCATGATGCTGCAGACCACCAGCCTGGCGTCGATCGTGACCCTGATCGACATCACCGGTGCGGCGCGCACGGTCAATGCCCAGTACTACCTGCCTTTCGAGGCCTACATCACGGCGGGCGTGTTCTACCTGTGCCTGACCTTCATCCTCGTGCGCCTGTTCAAGATGGCCGAACGCCGCTGGCTCGGCTATCTGGCGCCGCGCAAGCACTGAACGCTCTGTGAGAACCGACAGTATGTACAAACTCGAAGTCCAAGACCTGCACAAGCGCTACGGCAGCCATGAAGTGCTCAAGGGCGTTTCATTGGCGGCCAAGGCCGGCGACGTGATCAGCATCATCGGCTCCAGCGGTTCGGGCAAGTCGACCTTCCTGCGCTGCATCAACCTGCTGGAGCAGCCCCATGCAGGGAAGATCCTGCTCAACAACGAAGAGCTGAAGCTCCAGCCTGGCAAGGACGGCGCACTCAAGGCCTCCGACCCGCGCCAGTTGCAGCGCATGCGCTCGCGTCTGTCGATGGTGTTCCAGCATTTCAACCTGTGGTCGCACATGACCGCGCTGGAGAACATCATCGAAGCGCCAGTGCACGTTCTCGGGGTAAGCAAGAAGGAAGCCCTGGAGAAGGCCGAGCACTACCTGGCCAAGGTCGGTGTGGCCCACCGCAAGGACGCCTTCCCCGGTCACATGTCTGGCGGTGAGCAGCAGCGTGTGGCCATTGCCCGGGCCTTGGCCATGGAGCCGGAAGTCATGCTGTTCGACGAGCCGACTTCGGCGCTCGACCCCGAGCTGGTGGGTGATGTGCTCAAGGTCATGCAGGCCCTGGCTCAAGAAGGCCGAACCATGGTGGTGGTGACCCACGAAATGGGCTTTGCCCGCGAAGTGTCGAACCAGCTGGTGTTCCTGCACAAAGGCCTGGTCGAAGAGACCGGTTGCCCGCGTGAAGTGCTGGCCAACCCGCAATCGGAGCGGCTCAAGCAGTTCCTCTCCGGCAGCTTGAAGTAAAAGGCTGCATCTTTGCACCAGAATAGGGCATGCTGCGCAGCGAGCGCAGCCTGACCCGGCGCCACTGACTCGAACGAACCCAGGTTTCGGACCGCACCCTATGACCACCCAGCGAATCGGTTTTCTCATCTGGCCAAGCACCAAGCCTTTGACCTTGGCGCTGGCGGAGGAAGTGTTGCAGGTGGCCCAGCGGGTGCATCCGGAGGTGGTCTACGAGATTTCCTTCCTTCAGGCGGAGCCTGCCGAGGAGGGCGCCTGGCGCCTGCCGGGCGAGCCGTGGAATGGCCGCCTGGAGGGCTGTCACAAGCTCTTCCTGTTGGCAGACGATTTGCCTCAAGCGGTGGGTTCGGCGCTTTCGTCGGCGCTCAAGCAGTTGGCGCGCAGTGGTTGCATGATCGGGGGGCTGTCTGCTGGCGTGTACCCGCTGGCCATGCTTGGTTTGCTCGATGGCTACCGCGCGGCGGTGCACTGGCGCTGGCAGGATGATTTCGCCGAGCGGTTCCCCAAGGTGATTGCCACCAGCCATTTGTTCGACTGGGATCGTGATCGCCTGACGGCCTGTGGTGGCATGGCGGTGACCGACCTGTTGCTGGCGGTGCTGGCCCGCGATCATGGTGCTGAGCTTGCCGGGGCGGTGTCCGAGGAACTGGTGGTCGAGCGCATTCGCGAAGGTGGCGAGCGCCAGCGCATTCCGCTGCAGAACCGCCTTGGTTCGAGCCATCCGAAGTTGACCCAGGCCGTGCTGTTGATGGAAGCCAACATCGAAGAGCCGCTGACCACTGATGAAATTGCCCAGCACGTCTGCGTCTCTCGCCGGCAGTTGGAGCGCATATTCAAGCAGTACCTCAACCGCGTGCCGAGCCAGTATTACCTGGAGCTGCGGCTGAACAAGGCGCGGCAGATGCTGATGCAGACCAGCAAGTCGATCATCCAGATCGGGTTGTCCTGTGGCTTCTCCTCGGGGCCGCATTTCTCTAGTGCCTATCGCAACTTCTTCGGCGCCACGCCGCGGGAGGACCGCAACCAGCGGCGTAGCAGCAGCCCGTTTGAACTGAGCTCGGCGCCGGCCGAAAAGGGCTGAGGTTTCGGGTGGGGTCGGGGTGCATGCCTTGGGTTTGAGGGTGGTGCTGAAATCGAGCGCCGCCCGCGCGGCGCATCGCGGATGAATCCGCTCCTACATTTGTTGCAACGTGGCCATGCCTGCGAGGCCATGATTGTCAGCCGATTTGCACGGCTCAAGACCTGCGCCAGGGCTGGCAACCATGGCATTACAGGTTCGGCACGTTGCAACAAATGTAGGAGCGGATTCATCCGCGATGCGCCGCGCGGGCGGCGCTCGATTTTCGCCACTACACACCAACTACGCCTTGCATCCGCTGCTACATCCATTTGCCTGTGCACACCCGTTCACCCAGCCCCCTCTCTCCCGTACACTGCGCGATTGCGACAGTGTTTGTCGCATTGCCGAAAGCCTTGGTAAAACTGGGTTTTGCGCTGTAACAAGTTGTCGCTTGGCCGCAAGGACAGGCGCGGATCAGTCCTTACAATCCCCCCATCGCTCGCCACTTCCAGGCCAGCGTTCCTCTTCAGGAGACTCAGATGTCCGTTGAGCAAGCCCCGGTGCAACGTGCCGATTTCGACCAGGTCATGGTTCCCAATTATTCTCCGGCGGCCTTCATTCCTGTGCGAGGCGAGGGTTCCCGCGTCTGGGACCAGTCGGGCCGTGAGCTTATCGATTTTGCCGGCGGCATCGCGGTGAACGCCCTGGGCCACTGCCACCCGGCACTGGTCAAGGCCCTGACCGAACAGGCCAATACCCTCTGGCACGTATCCAACGTCTTCACCAACGAGCCGGCCTTGCGCCTGGCGCACAAGCTGGTCGATGCCACCTTTGCCGACCGTGCGTTCTTCTGCAACTCCGGCGCCGAGTCGAACGAGGCCGCCTTCAAGCTGGCTCGCCGCGTCGCCCACGACCGCTTCGGCCCTGAAAAGCACGAAATCATCGCCACCGTGAACAGCTTCCATGGTCGCACCCTGTTCACCGTCAGCGTCGGTGGCCAGCCGAAGTACTCCGACGGCTTCGGCCCGAAGATCACCGGCATCAGCCACGTGCCCTACAACGACCTGGAAGCGCTGAAGGCACAGATTTCCGACAAAACCTGCGCCGTGGTGATCGAGCCGATCCAGGGCGAGAGTGGTGTGGTACCGGCCGACAAGGCTTACCTGGAAGGTGCCCGCAAGCTGTGCGACGAACACAATGCCCTGCTGATCTTTGATGAAGTGCAGACTGGCGTTGGCCGTACCGGTTCGTTGTACGCCTACCAGCACTACGGTGTGACCCCGGACATCCTGACCAGTGCCAAGAGCCTGGGCGGTGGTTTCCCGATTGGCGCCATGCTGACCACCACCGACATCGCCAGGCACTTGGCCGTGGGTACCCACGGCACCACCTACGGCGGCAACCCGCTGGGCTGCGCCGTTGCTTGCGCCGTGCTGGACGTGATCAACACCCCGCAGACCCTGGCCGGCATCAAGGCCAAGCACGAGCGCTTCAAGTCCCGCCTGGAGAAGATCGGCCAGCAGTACGGCCTGTTCAGCCAGGTGCGTGGCGTCGGCCTGCTGATCGGCTGCGTGCTGACCGAAGCCTGGCAGGGCAAGGCCAAGGACGTGCTCAACGCCGCTGAAAAAGAAGGCGTGATGGTGCTGCAGGCCGGCCCTGATGTGGTCCGTTTCGCGCCAAGCCTGGTGGTAGAAGATGCCGATATCGACGAAGGCCTGAACCGCTTTGAACGCGCTGTGGCGCAACTGACCAAAGGCTGATCGGCCTGCGGTCGCTTCACCGATCCGTCGCGGGTCGGTGAAGCTCGAATTCCAGTGCGGGTGCCGTTGCGCCCGCCGTTTTTCCGTGCCGTCCTGGATGGCCCGTTTTTCCAAAGGAGTGACACCATGCTGGTGATGCGCCCCGCGCAAATGGCTGATCTGAACGAAGTGCAGCGCATGGCTGCCGACAGCCCCGTTGGTGTCACCTCGCTGCCGGACGATGCCGCCCGCCTGGGCGACAAGATTGCCGCGTCGGAAACCTCCTTCGCTGCTGAAGTCAGCTTCAACGGTGAAGAGAGCTACTTCTTCGTGCTCGAAGACAGCGACACCGGCAAGCTCGCCGGCTGCTCGGCCATCGTTGCTTCGGCCGGCTACTCCGAGCCGTTCTACAGCTTTCGCAACGAGACCTTCGTGCACGCCTCGCGCGAGCTGAAGATCCACAACAAGATCCATGTCTTGTCGCTGTGCCACGACCTCACCGGCAATAGCCTGCTGACCAGTTTCTATGTGTTGCCGGAACTGGTGAACAGTGGTTGGGCGGAGCTCAACTCCCGAGGTCGCCTGCTGTTCATGGCTTCGCACCCCGAGCGCTTCGCCGATTCGGTGGTCACCGAAATCGTCGGCTACAGCGACGAGCAGGGCGAGTCGCCGTTCTGGGACGCCATCGGCCGCAACTTCTTCGACCTCAACTACGCCCATGCCGAGCGCCTGTGCGGCCTGAAGAGCCGCACCTTCCTCGCCGAACTGATGCCGCATTACCCGATCTATGTGCCGCTGCTGCCCGATGAGGCCCAGGAAGCCATGGGCCAGGTGCACCCGCGGGCCCAGATCACCTTCGATATCCTTATGCGCGAAGGCTTCGAGACCGAGCACTACATCGACATCTTCGACGGCGGGCCGACCCTGCACGCGCGTGCCTCGGGCATCCGCTCGATCGCCCAGAGCCGCGTGGTGCCGGTCAAGGTGGACGATACCCCGGTCAAGGGCGGGCGCCCGTACCTGGTGTGCAACGGCCAGTTGCAGGACTACCGCGCGGTGTTGCTGGAGCTGGACTGGGTGCCGGGCAAGCCGGTCAGCCTGAGCAGCAAGGCGGCCGAGGCTCTGGGTGTAGGCGAAGGCGCCAGCGTGCGCCTGGTTGCCGCCTGAGCGCCGGCGCGCAAACCGGAACAGCAGGCAGGTATAGAGAGTCATGCGGCAGGCACAGGCCGCCGCACAAGGAGATAGCATGATCGTTCGTCCTGTACGCAGCAGCGATTTACCCGCGCTGATCGAGTTGGCCCGCAGTACCGGTACCACCGGGCTGACCACCCTGCCAGCCAACGAGGAGCGCCTTGGCCACCGTGTTGGCTGGGCCGAGAAGAGCTTCCGTGGCGAAGCCGAGCGTGGCGACACCGATTACCTGTTCGTGCTTGAGAACGATGAAGGGCTGGTGGTCGGCATCAGTGCCATCGCCGGGGCCGTGGGCCTGCGCGAGCCCTGGTACAACTACCGGGTCGGCCTGACGGTCAGCGCCTCCCAGGAGCTGAAGATCTACCGCGAAATCCCCACGCTGTTCCTGGCCAACGACCTGACCGGCAATTCCGAACTGTGCTCGCTGTTCCTGCGAAGCGACTATCGCTCCGGGCTCAACGGCCGCTTGCTGTCGCGTGCGCGCATGCTGTTCATTGCCGAATTCCCTGAACTGTTCGGTAACAAGATCATCGCTGAAATGCGGGGCATGTCCGATGAGCAGGGCCGTTCGCCGTTCTGGGAAAGCCTGGGCCGGCACTTCTTCAGGATGGAGTTCAGCCAGGCCGACTACCTCACTGGCGTGGGCAACAAGTCGTTCATCGCCGAGCTGATGCCCAAGTTTCCGCTTTACACCTGCTTCCTGTCCGAAGCTGCGCGCAGTGTCATCGGCCGCGTACACACCGACACCGAGCCTGCGCTGGCGATGCTCAAGCAGGAAGGCTTCAGCTACCAGGGCTACGTCGATATCTTCGACGCCGGCCCGGCCATCGAATGCGAGACCTCTAAGATCCGCGCCGTGCGCGACAGCGAGACCCTGGTGCTGGCCGTGGGCACGCCAGGCGATGACGCTACCCCTTACATCATCCACAACCGCAAGCGCGACGACTGCCGCATCACTGCTGCGCCCGCGCGCCTGGCCGCCGGCACCCTGGTGGTCGACCCGCAGACCGCCAAGCGTCTGCGCATGGGCGCCGGCGACAATGTGCGCGCCGTGCCGCTGTCGGCAAGCCGGGAGGCCCAGTAAATGACTACGCATTACATCGCAGGCAACTGGCTGGCGGGCAAGGGCGAAGCCCTGCAGTCGCTCAATCCGGTGACTCAGGCGGTTGTCTGGCAAGGGCAGGGCGCCGATGCCGGCCAGGTCGACTCAGCCGTCAAGGCTGCCCGCCAGGCATTCCCGGCCTGGGCGCAACTGAGCCTGGAAGCGCGTATCGACGTGCTGGAGAAGTTCGCCGAGCAATTGAAGCAACATGCCGAGGCGCTGGCGCACTGCATCGGTGAGGAAACCGGCAAGCCGTTGTGGGAATCGGCCACGGAAGTGACCAGCATGGTCAACAAGGTGGCGATTTCGGTGCAGAGCTACCGCGAGCGCACTGGCGAGAAGAGCGGCCCGCTGGCCGATGCCACGGCCGTGCTGCGGCACAAGCCCCATGGTGTGGTGGCGGTGTTCGGCCCGTACAACTTCCCCGGACATTTGCCCAATGGCCATATCGTCCCGGCGCTGCTGGCGGGTAACTGTGTGGTGTTCAAGCCTAGCGAGCTGACCCCCAAGGTCGCCGAGCTGACGGTCAATTGCTGGATCGCCGCGGGCCTGCCGGCCGGGGTGCTCAACCTGGTTCAGGGAGCACGTGAAACCGGTGTGGCACTGGCTGCCAACCCGGGTATCGACGGCCTGTTCTTCACGGGCTCCAGTCGCACCGGCAACCTGCTGCACCAACAGTTTGCCGGGCGCCCGGACAAGATCCTCGCCCTGGAAATGGGCGGCAACAACCCGTTGGTGGTGGATGAGGTCAAGGACCTCGACGCCGCGGTGTACACCATCATCCAGTCGGCGTTCATCTCTGCCGGCCAGCGCTGCACGTGCGCGCGCCGTCTGCTGGTGCCGCAGGGGGCCTGGGGCGATGCGCTGGTCGCCCGGCTGGTCGAAGTGTGCCAGGGCATTACCGTCGGTGCTTTCGATCAGCAGCCGGCTCCATTCATGGGCTCGGTGATCTCGTTGCAGGCGGCGCAGGCCCTGATCGCAGCCCAGGCCGAACTACTGGCCAAGGGCGCCGTGAAACTGTTGGCAATGACCCAGCCCCAGGCCGACGCCGCGCTGCTGACGCCTGGCATTCTCGATGTCACCGCCGTGGCCGAACGCCCGGACGAAGAGTTCTTCGGCCCGCTGCTGCAAGTGATCCGCTATGCCGATTTCGATGCTGCCATCGACGAGGCCAATAACACCCAGTACGGCCTGGCCGCCGGCCTGTTGTCCGATTCCCGTGCCCGCTACCAGTACTTCTGGCTGCGCAGCCGCGCCGGCATCGTCAACTGGAACAAGCAGCTGACCGGCGCCGCCAGCAGTGCGCCGTTCGGCGGTGTGGGCGCCAGTGGCAACCACCGTGCCAGCGCCTATTACGCAGCCGATTACTGCGCTTACCCCGTAGCTTCGCTGGAGACCGCCAGCCTTGCCTTGCCGGCGACCCTGACGCCGGGCGTCACCCTATAACAACAGGTCACGGAGCCTAGCCGATGAAATCCTATGAAGTGAATTTTGATGGCCTGGTGGGGCCTACCCACAACTACGGCGGCCTGTCCTACGGTAACGTGGCTTCGCAAAGCAACAGCCAGCAAGGCTCCAACCCGCGTGAAGCCGCGCGTCAGGGCCTGGCCAAGATGAAAGCGCTGGCCGACATGGGCTTCAAGCAGGGTGTGCTGGCGCCACAGGAGCGCCCCGACGTGGCCGCCCTGCGCCGCCTGGGCTTCAGCGGCAGCGATGCCGAGGTGATCCAGCGTGCCGCCAAGGAGGCCATGCCGTTGCTGGTCGCCAGTTGCTCGGCCTCGAGCATGTGGGTGGCCAATGCCGCCACTGTCAGCCCGAGTGCCGACACCGCAGATGGCCGCGTGCACTTCACGGCTGCCAACCTCAATTGCAAGTACCACCGCAGCATCGAGCACCCGACCACCAGCCGTGTGCTGGCGGCGATGTTCAACAACGAGAAACACTTTGCCCACCACGAAGCCCTGCCTGCCGTGGCACAGTTCGGCGACGAGGGCGCGGCCAACCACACGCGCTTCTGTCGTGACTATGGCGAGGCCGGGGTGGAGTTCTTCGTTTATGGCCGCAGCGCCTTCGACAGCCGCTACCCGGCGCCGCAGAAGTACCCGGCGCGGCAGACGCTGGAGGCTTCGCAGGCCGTGGCCAGGCTGCATGGGCTGAGCGATGATGGTGTGGTCTACGCTCAACAGAACCCTGCGGTAATCGACCAGGGCGTGTTCCACAACGATGTGATTTCGGTCGGTAACGGTGAAGTGCTGTTCTATCACGAGGACGCTTTCCTCGAGACCGACGCGGTGCTTGGCCAACTGCAGGCTAAACTGGCCAGCAAGGGTGGCAATTTCCAGGCCATCCGCGTGCCACGCGCGGCGGTAGCGGTAGAGGATGCAGTGCGTTCCTACCTGTTCAACAGTCAGCTGCTCAGCCGTGACGATGGTTCGATGCTGCTGGTGGTGCCGGAGGAGTGCCGCAACAACGAGCGGGTCTGGGCCTACCTCGGCCAACTGACTGCCCAGGGGGGCGCGGTGAAGGAGGTCAAGGTGTTCGACCTCAAGCAGAGCATGCAGAACGGCGGTGGCCCGGCTTGCCTGCGTTTGCGCGTGGCATTGAAGGAATCGGAACTGGCGGCGGTCAATCCAGGCGTTATCATGACCGCCCCGCTGTACGACACGCTGGTGCAGTGGGTCGACAAGCACTACCGCGATCGCCTTGGCGAAGCCGACCTTGCCGACCCGCAGCTGCTGCTGGAATGCCGTACCGCGCTGGATGAATTGACCCAGATCCTGAAGTTGGGCTCGGTGTACCCGTTCCAACGCCAACCTTGAAGAGAGAATTTGCAATGACCGACGCCCTGCGCCTGATCCTCGAAGATGTAGACGGCACCCAGCTGGAAACCTCCTGCACCCGTTTTGCCATTGTCTGGCAAGGCAAGGAAGTGTGGGTTCAGCAGGACGGCCGTGGCCAGCTGCTGATCGGCGTGGATGTCGAGGAAGGCGATGCTGAATACGCCAACCTGCTGCTGCGCCCGATGGCCACCAACCTGGTCAGCCTGCAGCTGGAAATGGAGCCGGCAGAGGTCGGCGAAGATGACGATCACGTCCATGGCCCCGACTGCGGCCACCACCACTAAGGAAGCGCCTATGCTCGCCCTTGGCAAATTGCTCGAGCTGACCCTGACCGATCACGAGCCGGCCGAGAAGACCCAAGTGACACCCAAGGGCGTGCGGTTGCGCTGGTTGGGGGAGGGCGCACTGGAGGTGCGCCCACCTGAAGGCGAGGATTGTGGGCTGGACCTGCTGCTGTCGGCCGGCATACACGGCAACGAGACGGCACCGATCGAGCTGCTCGAAAGGCTCCTGCATGGCGTTGCCAACGGCAAGGTCAAGCCGCGCGCGCGGATTCTGTTCCTGTTCGGCAACCCCGTGGCCATCCGCAAGGGCGAGCGCTTCGTCGAGCAGGATATCAACCGCCTGTTCAACGGCCGCCACGAGCTCTCCAGTGGTTTCGAGGCATTGCGTGCAGCCGAGCTGGAGCAGTTCGCCCGGGTGTTCTTCAGCAAGCCGGAACGCACCCGCCTGCATTACGACCTGCATACAGCCATCCGCGGTTCGAAAATCGAGCAGTTTGCCCTGTACCCTTATAAGGAGGGGCGCAAGCATTCCCGTCGCGAGCTGGCCCGCCTGGCGGCAGCCGGCATGGAGGCTGTGCTGCTGCAGAACAAGTCGTCGATCACCTTCAGTGCCTTCACCTACGAACAGCTGGATGCCGAGGCATTTACCCTGGAGCTCGGCAAGGCCCGGCCGTTCGGGCAGAACGAGCAGGTCAACCTCGACAGGCTCGAAGAGCGCCTGATTCGTATCATCGAGGATACCGAGCCCGAGATCGACGGCTCGCTGGACGGCCTGAAGCTGTTCAGCGTGGCGCGCGAGATCATCAAGCACAGTGACAGCTTCCACCTGCACCTGCCGGCGGACATCGAGAACTTCTCCGAGCTGAGCAAGGGTTACCTGCTGGCCGAGGACCTGGCAGAGATGCGCTGGGTGGTCGAGGAGGAGGGGGCGCGGATCATTTTCCCCAACCCCAGGGTCAAGAATGGCCTGCGTGCCGGGATCCTGATCGTGCCAGATTCGGGGCAGCGCCTGGGCTGACGTCAAAGCCGCCGTTGAAAACGGCGGCTGGTTTTCGGATCCGATTATTGATGAAAACCTTTTAATTCACCGCCTGTTCCATTTTCCCTTCCCTTGGGCGGTAATTGGCTTGCCAGTGGCGAAAGGCTGCATTTAGCATCCGCCCATGTCATTTTGTTTTGCAGGCGCCTTAAAAGCCGTCCAATCGACGCTTTCTATCGCATAAACACACTGCACCGAGATTGCAGGACCGATATAATGCGGCCCTTTGCCGTCGTTTCGTCGACGTGTTTGCCCCCAAGGGCCGCCGTTTCCGTGGAAGAACCTATGAAAAGCGCAGAAATCCGTGAAGCCTTCCTTCGCTTCTTCGAAGAGCAGGGCCATACCCGAGTCGCCTCCAGTTCGCTGATCCCGAACAACGACCCGACCCTGCTGTTCACCAACGCTGGCATGAACCAGTTCAAGGACTGCTTCCTCGGTGCCGAGAAGCGTGCCTACACCCGCGCAGTCAGCAGCCAGAAGTGCGTGCGTGCCGGTGGCAAGCACAACGACCTGGAAAACGTCGGCTATACCGCGCGTCACCACACCTTCTTCGAAATGCTGGGCAACTTCAGCTTCGGTGACTACTTCAAGCGCGACGCCATCACCTTCGCCTGGACCTTCCTGACGTCTGAGCAGTGGTTGAACCTGCCCAAGGAAAAGCTCTGGGTCACCGTCTACGCCTCTGACGACGAAGCCTACGACATCTGGACCAAGGAAGTCGGCGTGCCGGCCGAGCGCATGGTGCGCATCGGTGACAACAAAGGCGCCCCGTACGCCTCCGACAACTTCTGGACCATGGGCGACACCGGCCCGTGCGGCCCGTGCACCGAGATCTTCTACGACCACGGCGCCGACATCTGGGGCGGCCCACCCGGCTCGCCGGAAGAAGACGGCGACCGCTACATCGAGATCTGGAACAACGTCTTCATGCAGTTCAACCGCACTGCCGATGGCGTATTGCATCCGCTGCCAGCGCCGTCGGTCGATACCGGCATGGGCCTGGAGCGCATCAGTGCGGTCATGCAGCACGTGCACTCGAACTACGAGATCGATCTGTTCCAGAACCTGCTGTCTGCCGCGGCCAAGGCCATCGGTTGCAGCAACGACGGCCAGGCATCGCTGAAAGTGGTTGCCGACCACATCCGTTCCTGCGGCTTCCTGATTGCCGACGGCGTGCTGCCGTCCAACGAAGGCCGTGGCTACGTGCTGCGCCGCATCATTCGCCGCGCTTGCCGCCACGGCAACAAGCTGGGCGCCAAGGGCAGCTTCTTCTACCAGATCGTCGCTGCCCTGGCCGCCGAGATGGGCGAGGCCTTCCCAGAACTGAAGAACCAGCAAGCTCACATCGAGCGTGTGCTCAAGGCTGAAGAAGAACAGTTCGCCAAGACCCTGGAGCAGGGCCTGCGCATCCTCGAGCAGGACCTGGCGCAACTCAAGGGCGACGTGGTCCCGGGCGACGTGGTGTTCAAACTCTACGACACCTACGGCTTCCCGATGGACCTCACCGCCGACATCGCCCGTGAGCGCGAGCTGACCATCGACGAAGCCGGCTTCGAGCGTGAAATGGAAGCCCAGCGCGAGCGTGCCCGTTCCGCCAGCAGCTTCGGCATGGATTACAACAGCCTGGTCAAGGTCGACAGCGCCACCGAGTTCCTCGGTTATGACGCCACCGAAGGCCAGGGCAAGATCATCGCCCTGTACAAGGACGGCCAGTCCGTCGATCAGCTGGGTGAAGGCGAGCAGGGCGTCGTGGTCCTCGATCGCACGCCGTTCTACGCCGAATCCGGCGGCCAGGTCGGTGACAGCGGCTTCCTGCAGGCCGGCGCTGCACGCTTCGATGTGCGCGACACCACCAAGACCGGCGGTGCCTTCCTGCACCACGGCGTGGTCGCCAGCGGTGCACTGGTCATCGGCTCGCCAGTCGAGGCCAAGGTCGATGCCGACGTGCAGCACGCCACCTCGCTGAACCACTCGGCCACTCACCTGCTGCACGAAGCGCTGCGCCAGGTCCTGGGCGAGCACGTGCAGCAGAAGGGATCGCTGGTCGACAGCCA
The DNA here is from genome assembly GCF_003269045.1 of Pseudomonas sp. URMO17WK12:I7. Taxonomy (NCBI): domain Bacteria; kingdom Pseudomonadati; phylum Pseudomonadota; class Gammaproteobacteria; order Pseudomonadales; family Pseudomonadaceae; genus Pseudomonas; species Pseudomonas sp. URMO17WK12:I7. Next base: position 54,534 of record NZ_QLTL01000003.1, read on the forward strand.
ACGCCTGCGTTTCGACTTCAGCCACTTCGAAGCGGTAACGCCTGCGCAGATCAAGGCCCTGGAAGACATCGTCAACCGTGAAGTGCGCAAGAACACCCCGGTTGAAACCGAGCTGACCGATATCGAAACCGCCAAGGCCAAGGGTGCCATGGCCCTGTTTGGCGAGAAGTACGGTGATACCGTGCGCGTGCTGAGCATGGGCGGCGACTTCTCCGTCGAGCTGTGCGGTGGTATCCACGCCAAGCGCACCGGCGATATCAGCCTGTTCAAGATCATCAGCGAAGGCGGCGTGGCCTCGGGCGTACGCCGTATCGAAGCGGTTACCGGTGCCGCTGCACTGGCCTACCTGAATGCTGCCGAAGAGCAGGTCAAGGAAGCCGCGCAGTTGGTCAAAGGCAACCGTGACAACCTGATCGACAAGCTGTCGGCTGTGCTTGAGCGCAACCGTCAGCTGGAAAAGCAGCTCGAGCAGCTGCAGGCCAAGGCCGCCAGCGCCGCCGGGGACGATCTCTCCAATGCGGCCGTTGAGGTCAAGGGTGCCAAGGTGCTTGCCGCTCGCCTGGATGGGCAGGATGGCAAGGCCCTGCTGGCCCTGGTCGATCAGTTGAAGAACAAGCTCGGCCACGCAGTGATCCTGCTGGGCAGCGAGCATGAGGGCAAGGTCGTGCTGGTGGCCGGCGTGACCAAAGACCTCTCCAGCCAACTCAAGGCTGGTGACCTGATGAAACAAGCCGCTGCGGCAGTGGGTGGCAAGGGCGGTGGCCGTCCGGACATGGCCCAGGGTGGTGGCGTCGACGTCGCTGCACTGGACCAGGCCCTGGCGCTGGCCGTGCCGTTTGCAGAGCAGGGACTTTGAGATGAAGGGGCCGGCGGTCTAGTGGCCTGTACGGCTAATTCTTGTGCTCACATTCGAGTGCCAGGGTTTGCCGCGCAAGGCGCCGCGACGAGTCGTAGCTGGGCTACGGCGAGGAGTGGCAACGCTGCGAGGTGAATCCTGGTGCCGAATTTGAGTGCAAGAATTGGCCACACAGGCCACCCCGCCGGCTCCTTCATGTTGGATGGTTTTTTTGAGGCCCGGTATGGGCTGAGGCACCATTGAAATGGCGTTGATCGTACAGAAATTTGGCGGCACCTCTGTCGGTTCCATCGAGCGGATCGAGCAGGTAGCCGAAAAGGTCAAGAAACACCGTGAAGCGGGCGACGACCTGGTGGTTGTGCTGTCGGCCATGAGCGGTGAAACCAATCGCCTGATCGATCTGGCCAAGCAGATCACCGATCAGCCGGTTCCGCGTGAACTGGATGTGATCGTGTCGACCGGTGAGCAGGTCACCATTGCTCTGCTGACCATGGCCTTGATCAAGCGCGGTGTGCCAGCGGTGTCCTACACCGGCAACCAGGTGCGCATCCTCACCGACAGCGCGCACAACAAGGCGCGCATCCTGCAGATCGATGACCAGAAGATCCGTGCCGACCTCAAGGAAGGTCGCGTGGTCGTGGTGGCCGGTTTCCAGGGTGTCGACGAGCACGGCAGCATCACTACCCTCGGCCGTGGTGGCTCCGACACCACCGGCGTGGCCCTGGCGGCTGCGCTCAAGGCTGACGAGTGCCAGATCTACACCGACGTCGATGGCGTCTACACCACCGACCCGCGCGTCGTGCCGCAGGCCCGCCGCCTGGAGAAGATCACCTTTGAAGAGATGCTGGAAATGGCCAGCCTCGGTTCCAAGGTGCTGCAGATCCGCTCGGTGGAGTTCGCCGGCAAGTACAACGTTCCGCTGCGCGTGCTGCACAGCTTCAAGGAGGGTCCAGGTACCCTCATTACCATTGATGAAGAGGAATCCATGGAACAGCCGATCATTTCCGGTATCGCCTTCAACCGTGATGAGGCCAAGCTGACCATTCGTGGCGTGCCGGACACCCCGGGCGTTGCCTTCAAGATCCTCGGCCCGATCAGCGCTTCGAACATCGAAGTGGACATGATCGTGCAGAACGTTTCGCACGATAACACCACCGACTTCACCTTCACCGTGCATCGCAACGAGTACGAGAAGGCCTACAGCGTGCTGGAAAACACCGCACGTGAAATCGGTGCCCGTGAAGTGATCGGCGACACCAAGATCGCCAAGGTGTCGATCGTCGGCGTTGGCATGCGCTCCCACGCGGGCGTAGCCAGCCGCATGTTCGAAGCCCTGGCCAAGGAGAGCATCAACATCCAGATGATCTCCACGTCCGAAATCAAGGTCTCGGTGGTCATCGAAGAAAAGTACCTGGAGCTGGCCGTACGTGCGCTGCACACCGCGTTCGAGCTCGATGCTCCGGCCCGACAGGGCGAGTAACGCCTTGCCTGGAGGGCGCGGCTTAGCCGCGCCCTTCGCGTTTCTGGTCGCCACGCAGGCCCTGTCCTGCCGGCGGGGCGATCATCCAGGCCCTGTGCCGTGGCCCACGGCAAGGCCCTGACATCCCAAGACTGTAATCCCTGAATGTTTTGCGTAAGGAGAAAGCTATGTTGATTCTGACTCGTCGGTGCGCCGAGAGCCTGATCATTGGAGACGGCGAGATCACCGTGACGGTGCTCGGCGTCAAAGGCAACCAGGTGCGTATTGGCGTCAGCGCCCCGAAGGAAGTGGCTGTTCACCGCGAGGAAATCTACCTGCGGATCAAGAAGGAGAAGGATGAAGAGCCAAGCCTTTAATTTTTTTGAAGTTTTTTTCAAAAAAAGGGTTGCAAAGGTGAAAGAGGTTCTTTAATATTCGCCTCGTGTTGCGGTGAGGTGGCCGAGTGGCCGAAGGCGCTCCCCTGCTAAGGGAGTATACCTCATAAGGGTATCGGGGGTTCGAATCCCCCCTTCACCGCCATTATTTGCGTAGGGCGCTGTAAGCGGTAGGAACGCTAAGTCGTTGAAGTTAAACGAAAAAGTTCTTGCAAAAATGTTTCAGCGAACTATCATGCGCGGCAAGACACGGACTCATAGCTCAGCTGGATAGAGTACTCGGCTACGAACCGAGCGGTCGCAGGTTCGAATCCTGCTGAGTCCGCCACTTTTGAAGTGGCTT